>CAZQZX010000258.1:0-8753 GCA_964597885.1 uncultured Planctomycetota bacterium | reverse complement strand
GGATGGCGCCGACGTCGTGGATCGGCGCCGCCCGCCGAGGGGCGGTGGCACGTCCCGCAGGCGACCGTATCGTCACTCGAGAGCTGCTCGTCCCAGAACAGGATCTTGCCGAGGAGGATGCGTTCGGGCGTGGCGGGGTTCTCGGGCGGCGAGGGAGGAGGGTCGAGCTGGGCGATGGCGCGGGGCGAAAGCCAGGCGGACGCGAACGCGGCCACCGCGATGAGCACGCAGACCGACAGCCGCGCGCGAGTCGCCGCCGACAAGTCGGCTGGGCCGCGCGAGTCACACGACGCGGAGCGCGTAGGGGCGATCCGTCGCAAGGGGCAACCTTTCGGTCGTGGTCCGCGCCCCCAGGATAAACGAAACGGGAGGCGGATCGCCAGTGGCTACCGGCGTCCCGCCTCCCGTTTTGGTTTGGATCGAATCTGTCGCTAGTTGACGTTGATGCGGTACGCGCCGCCTCGATCGGTCTGGATCGAGATGCGGCGACCGGTCAGGTCCTCGCTCGTGTTCACGGTCGCCTCGTGGCGTCCCGTGTTCGAGTTGTACGTCATCGGCGCTTCGAAGACGAAGTCCTGTACCGAGAACGTCATGACCGCGTCCGAGCCGAAGTTGCTGGTGCCCTCGACCGTGAGCGTTTCCGTCGACGCGTCGTAGTCGGCGGTCGTGATCTGGATGGAATCCGGCTCGTGATCGAAGACCTCGACCTGATACGAGAACGTCGGGAACGCCGGTTCTTCGACCCGCACGAGCAGCTCGTAAAGGCTCGTGCTCGAACCCGACTCATCGAGCGTTCCCGCGACCTGGACGTCGAGCACCGTGAACGTGAAGAGGCCGTAGCGGGCTCCCTGCAGGTTCCCCTGGATCGGCACGAAGTTCATGCTGATGTCGCTGTCGTACACGACCGCGGTGCACGTGAGGCCGATCATGCGGTAGAGGTCCTGGTTTCGGATCGGCATGACGTCGTCGATCTTGTCGAGCTGATCCTGCGGGACCTTACCGGCCGCGTAGTCCTCGACGCTCCAGGGGGTGTTCTCTGGAAGCGCGAAGAGGCCCTCATCGTCGACCTGGCCGGCCGGCAGAAGGACGACGTCGCCCGCATAGAGCTCATTCCAGACGAGCGGCGGGTTGCCGACCTCGGTCGGGCGGTCGTCGTTGACGAGGACATCCGGAAGGGTGTTGTTGTCGGCGGCAGCCTGTTCGATGGTGCTGATGCCGTTGTCGATCGTGTCTTCGTCGATGATGACGAGGCAGACGCCGTTGAACCGCTCGATGAGGCAGAAGTCGGCGTCGAGGAAGCTCTCGCCCGGGCCGAGGTCGACCGGGACCATCGGCGGGCACTCCCCGACGAACTTGTCTTCGGGAATCGAGTCGATGTCGAGATCGACGAAGCACCGACCGGGGACGACGTCCTCGAACAGGTACTGACCGTTCTCGTCCGTCGTGGTCGAGGCCACGAAGTCGTCATCGGTTCCGAGCTGCCCGTCCGGGCCGACGCAGACCAGGTTCACGGTGATGCCCGGAACGCCCGGCTCGCCGTCGTCCTGTATGCCGTTCTCGTTGATGTCGCAGTAGACGAAGTCACCGATTTCGGCCGGGACGCAGATCTCGACGCCGCTGACGAAGAGCGGCGCGAACTTGGTTCCGGTCTGGATCGGCGTCCCGCACTCGGTGTCGAAGTCGACCGCGGTCTCGTCGTTTCCGACCGACGAGATGAATCGCGTGGCGCCCGGGAACCGACGCTCGGAGAACGTGGACGTGTTCAGCGTTCCGTGGAAGATGAGCGCTCCGATCGCTTCGTGGTACGTCAGCTTCGAGAGCGACAGCGCGTTGTTCGAGGACTGCACCGGGCCGAGCGGGTTGGCGGGGTCGAACTCGACCTCGATCTCGCCGAGCACGTTGGTCTCGTCACCGGCATCCACCACGGCGAGTCGCACGGTGGCCGGGAAGGCTTCGGTGGTCAGCAGCGGCAGGATGAACGAGACCGTCGACAGGCCGCAGTTCTCCTGGACGCAGACGTCGCCACCCATCTCGTCGTCGCAGAGGGTGAAGCTGTAGCCGTTCGAGATGGCCACACCGTTCGGCGCTTCCGGATCGGTGGCACCGAACTGGAAGGCGACCGTCGAACCGATCAGGCCCGGATCGTCCGGCAGATCGGTGCGCACCGAGGCGACGCCGCGGTTGTTGAAGCGACCCGAGAAGATGTTGGTGCGGTCGGGGCCGAGGTCGAGGCAGAGCGTTCCGATGCCCGGAAGCTCGGTCGGTCCGTCGCCCGAGTCGCGGAGCAACTTGAACTTCTGGCGCGGCGAGCCCGCGAGGCGGAACTTCACCGAGCTCCCGATGTTGCACTGGCCCTTCATCAGGAGCGAGGCGTTCCCCTGGCCTTCGCACTGAGCGAAGAGGGACGGCGCGCCGAGGGCGAGCATGAGGATGCCCATACCGAGGGCCGTCAGACCTGTTCTCATGAGACGATTCTCCAAGCGCTGGCAAGTAGAGTGTGCACGTGGTCCCGGATCCGAGGGCCATAGCCCTCTCAAGATAAACGACCTGCCGCTAAAGAGCAATGGGCCCCAAGGGGTTGAGGGCTTCCGGAGCAGGCTATTGCACGGAGAGGCGCCGTTCGGTCTCATGGGGCGGTTCCCGCGGACGACGTGCGGCCAAGCGGTGGCCGGCGCCCCGCGCCCCCCGGTACCAGGACGAGGTCTCCCCGTGCGGATTCTCCTGATTGTCGCGGTTCTCGCGATACCCATGGCTGCGGCTCCGGCCCTAAGTTCGGACGAAATCGCGGCTTTCGAACAGGGGCGGACGATCGACGCGATGCCGGCGATCCTCGATCGCCACGCGCGAACGGAGGCCACGAACCGACTGCTTCGCGACCGCCTCGAGAATCTCCTGCCCCGGCTCATGCGCGAGACCGGCATCGATTGCTGGATCGTCGCGAATCGCGAGTACGCCGAGGATCCGGTGTATCTCACGCTCGTGCCGGAGCCGGTCTTCGCGGCGAGGCGCACGACGCTCCTCGTTTTCTTCGATCGCGGGGGCGACGAGGGGGTCGAGCGGCTGACCGTCAGCCGGTACGCGCTCGGTGACTTCTACGAGAGCGCGTGGGAAGGGGGCTCGCTCGATGAGCAGTGGACGCGCCTCGCCGAGGTGGTTCGCGAGCGCGACCCGGCGGCGATCGGCATCAACGTGAGCGAGCACTGGCCGTTCGGCGACGGTTTGACGAAGGGCCTTCACGATCGGATGGCGCGAGCCTTCGGCGACGAGCTGATGGCGCGGACGCGAAGCGCCGAGGACCTGTGCGTGCGCTGGCTCGAGACCCGCACGGAGCTCGAGCTCGAGGTGTATCCGCAGGTCGTCGCGATCGCGCGGCGTGTGATCGCCGAAGCCTTCTCGAATCGCGTCGTGACTCCCGGCGTCACCACGGCGGACGAGCTCCGCTGGTGGATGCGACAGCGGTTCGCCGAGCTCGACCTCCCGATCTGGTTCATGCCGTATCTGAACGTTCAGCGGCGAGGCCTCGTGTACGAGCAAGACGCCGACTTTTTCGGCGAGAGCGACACGATCCTTCATCGAGGCGATGTTCTCCACACCGACGTCGGCATTCGGATGCTGCGACTCAGCACCGACACGCAGGAGATGGCGTACGTGCTTCGCGAAGGCGAGGAAGACGTGCCGCGCGGGCTTCGCGATGCGATGGCGGTCGGGAACCGGTGGCAGGACATCCTCTGCCGCAACTTCGTTACCGGACGTACGGGGAACCAGATCCTGGCCGCGACGCGCGAGCAAAGCGCCGCCGCGGAGATCCTCGGGTGCGTGTACACCCACCCTCTCGGTCACTTCGGCCACGCCGCAGGCCCGACCATCGGGATGTGGGACAACCAGGGACCGACGCCGATTCGCGGCGACTGGAAGCTCTTTCCGAATACCTGCTACGCCATCGAAGGCAATGTGAAGGTGCGCGTGCCCGAGTGGGACGATCAGTGGGTGCAGATCAAGCTCGAGCAGGACGCCGTGTTCGACGGGAAGCGCGTGCGCTACCTGGCCGGCCGTCAGACGAAGTGGCACGTCATCCGCTGATCGGCTGTCGCGCGCCCGCGTGCGATCGACGTGCTACGGTGCGCCCGCGACGATGGGCAGCTCGTACGCGACCGCGGTCTCGGCGTTGCGCAGATAGATCCGGTTGCCGGAGAGGGCGGCGTGATTCCAGGTCTTCCCCTCGAGCCCGGGGATGCGCCCGAGCTCCCGGGATTCTTCCGGATCCGTGCCGAGCAGGACGAGCTCGCCGGTCTCGGCCGTCACGAGAAGCAGTGCGTCGTCTTGCTGGCGTGCGAGGAGCGCCTGCCCGAAGCCGAAGCGACCGGCGGCCCATGCGCGGGCTCCCGTGTCGGCGTCGATGCAGACGAACACGTGCTGGCTGAAGCCGTAGAGGTGACCGTCGTGGTGCACGAAGTCGTTGAACGACGGACGCAGCCGACGTGAAGACCAGCGCTCGTCGAAGCTCCACTGATCGCCGTCGCGCCGGACGTCGACGCGCGCGACACCGACGCCGTCGCCGAGCGCGACGAAAACACTCGACTCGCCGATTGCCTGCGGCTGGATCATCGGCGCGGCCTTGTAGCCCTTGGGGCGATAGCTGAAGAGAACCGTGCCGTCGCTCGGATCGAGGCCGAGAAGGCCGTCGCCCGTGGTAAAGAGAACGAGGTCCATGCCAGCGAGGCGTGCGGGCTGGGCGGACGCGTAGTTCATGCCGGGGCCGGACACGTGCCAGCGGGGCTCGCCGGTGTCGGCGTCGTAGGCCACGAGCGACCGCTCGTCACTTCCGTCGGCGAAGACGATCACGGTGTCGTCGATCACGAGAGGCGACGCCGAGCATCCCCACATGGGAACGACAGCGCCGATCTCCTCGGCGAGGTCGCGCTGCCACAGGGGCGTCCCGTTGCCGGCGTCGACGCACGCGAACCAGCCCGTGGCCCCGAGCGCGTAGACGCGACCGTTGTCGTAGGTCGGCGTGGACCTGGGACCCGGTCCCGAGACGAGCTCCGTGAAACGTGCGGCGTACCGGACCTGCCAGACTTCTTGGCCGTTCGACGCGTCGTAGGCGACGAGCGCTTCGTCGTCGCCGCGCTGCTCGAGCGAGAACAATCGACCTTGCGCGAGAGCGAAGGCACCCCAGCCGGGACCGATCGGGGTGCGCCACAGCTCGCGCGGTTCATCGCCTTCCCAGGAAGCGGCGAGCGGTGGATCGACGTCGGCGATGCCGTCCCGTGCCGGACCGCGAAACGAGGTCCAGTCACCGGGGGCGGCGGCGCGCCCGATCCACGATTCGGATTCGCCGGCGGGACTCGTCTCGCGATCTGCGAACGCCTGCTCGGGCGTTGCCGAGAACCGCAGCGACCACTCCGGAAGGTACGTCCCGTCGAATCCGTCGAGGCGCCCGAAGACGAACGGCAGCCACCCGAGTGCGAGCAGGATCGTTACGAATCGCTGGCGTGCGCCGGGAGCCCAGCGGGCACCGATCGCGAGGCCGAACAGCGTCAGCGTGATCGCGATGGGCGCACCGTAGATCAAGAGCGCGATGCGGGCGCTCGGGTGCGCGACGACTCCGACAAGGACGCCGAACCCGACGGCGGCGCCGGCGATCGCGAACCGCTGTCGGCGGGGCAGGCGACTCGCGAAGAGGATCCAGATCAGATAGAGGAGCGCGCATCCCATCGGCGCGAGCATCATCACGAAGAAGCGCGGGCCGTTCGCGATCGTCGGCGAGATGCTCAGCACGAACGCCACGATCTGGATGACGACGATGACGGCGCCGATCCACAGGCGCGGGGCAGCGGCGGGAGCCGGGGACGGACGGGAATCCATACTCATCGAATAGCCTCCTCGAGGGTCGCCACGAGTGTCTCATGCCACGCTCGCCAGGGGTATCCGGATTCGCCGGCGCGACGATGTGCCACGGGGATCCGAGCGGCCTTCGCGGCGCCTGGACACCGAACGGGCGCTACGAGGCGGCCTGGTCGAGGTACCAGACGGTATCGGCTTCGGGTCGGACGAGCGCGGCCGGGAACGAGCAGCGCTCTTCGCCGAGAACGGAGGCGACGACCTCGCGCTTGGACGAGCCCGCGACGAGGAAGTACGCGGCGCGGGCCGCGTCGAGCACGGGAAGCGTCAACGTCGTGCGCGGCACGTGCGGGGGCGTGGGAGAACGCTCGACTCCCGCGACGTGGCGCCCGTCGGCGACCAGCGCGGAGTCTCCCGGGAAGAGCGAAGCGGTATGGCCGTCGCCGCCGAGCCCGAGGAGCACGAGATCGAACGACGGCGGCTCGCTCGCGTTCCCGAAGAATTCCGCGAGTCGAGCTTCGTAGGCGCGCGCCGCCTCGGTCGCGTCCGCGTGCTCGTCCGAGCCCGGCATCGGGTGGACGTGATCCTCGGGGATCGGCACCTGATCGATGAGCTCCGTGCGCGCCATCGATTCGTTGCGATCCTCGTGACCGCGCGGCAGCAAGCGCTCGTCGCCGAAGAACAGGTGGACCGCGTCCCACGGGATCGCGTCTCGGTGCTCCGTCGCGAGTAGTGCATACACCCGCGCGGGTGTGCTGCCTCCCGCGAGCGCGATCGTGCAGCGGCCTGCGGCTTCGACCGATCGGGCCACGATCTGGACGAGGGCGTCGGCGGCGGCGCGGCTCATCGCTTCCGCATCCGATCGGATCTCGACAACACGCGTCATGATCGACTCCGATTCGAGGTCGGCTGGATCACGGAAGCCTCCAGGTGTGATCGGGAAGCAGGAGCTCGCTCGCCGCCTTGGGCCCCCACGAGCCGGGCTCGTAGGGATGGATCGGCAACGAACGTTCGAGGATCGGCGTGTAGAGCTTCCAGGATGTTTCGACCTCGTCGGCCCGGACGAACAGGGTCTGGTCGCCGGTGAGCACGTCGAGGCAGAGCGTCTGGTAACCGTCGGGCAGCGAGCCGAACCGATCCGAGTACCGGAACTGGAGCGGCAGGGTCTCGAGGAGAAACGCATCGCTTCCGGGTCGCTTGACGTGGAAGTAGAGCGAGAACCCTTCGTCCGGCTGCAGCGTGATCATGAGCGCGTTCGAGTGGACCTGGCACGCGCCGAAACGCTCGAAGACCTGGATCGGCGGGCGGCGGAACACGATCGCGATCTGCGTCAGCTTGCGCGCGAGCGCCTTCCCGGTTCGAAAGAAGAAGGGGACTCCCTGCCAGCGCCAGTTCGAGATGCGGAGCTCGCCGGCCACGAATGTCTCCACCTTGGAGCTGTCCGGTACACCTTCTTCCTCGAGGTAGCCGGGCATCGCGCGCCCGTCGATCTCGCCCGCGTGGTACTGCCCGAACACGATTCGGTCCGGATCGATCGGCTTCACCGCGCGTAGCGCCTTGACCTTCTCGTGGCGAATCTCGTCGGACTCGTGATCGATCGGCGCTTCCATCGCGACCAGCGAGAGCAGCTGCGTGAGATGGTTCTGCAGCATGTCGCGAAGCGCGCCGGACTTCTCGTAGTACGCGCCGCGCCCTTCAATGCCGAGCGACTCGGCCACCGTGATCTGCACCGATGCGACGTGATCCCGGTTCCACAGCGGCTCGAAGATGGCGTTCGCGAATCGAAACGCGAGCAGGTTCTGAACCGTCTCCTTGCCGAGGTAGTGATCGATGCGGTAGATCTGGTCTTCGTCGAAGTGCTCGTGCACGAGCTCGTTCAAAGCCTGCGCCGACTCGAGATCGCGCCCGAAGGGTTTCTCGATCACGAGCCTCGTCCATCCTTCGCTCTCGCCGAGGCCGGCGTTCCCGAGCCCGGTGATCGTCGAAGGAAAGGCGCCCGGCGGGAGCGCGAGGTAGAAGACACGATTACCGGTCAGGCCGGCTTCCTTCTCGATCGAACGGATCCGACCGGCGAGGGACGCATAGTCTTCCGGCGTGGCGGATCCGAGCGTGTGGAAGTGGATGCGGCCGCGGCACCACTCGGCAGCTTCCGATTCCGGCACGCCGGCGGCGACGAGCGCGTCGACGCTCCATCGCTCATAGCTCTTGTCGTCGTGCTCGCCCCGGCGCGCGACGCCCAGGATACGCGAGCCCGTCGGCAGCGAATCGCACAGGGCGTGAAGCGCGGGAAGCAGCTTTCGCTCGTGGAGGTCGCCGGTGCCGCCGAGGACGACCCACAGGTGAGGGTCGACGCAGTCAGTCATGGAAGGAGGACCTCCGTCGCCAGCTTCAGTCGTTCTTCTTGATGGCGTGGCCACCGAACTGGTTGCGCATCGCCGACAGGAGCCGGTCGTAGTAGGCCTCGCTGTCCCGGGAGCGAAGGCGCGTGAGGAGCGACATCGTGATGACGGGCGCCGGCACGTCGAGGTCGATCGCCTCGGCCACCGTCCATCGACCTTCGCCCGAGTCCGACACGTACGGCGCGATATCCGAGAGCTCGGCGTCCTGTTCGAGGGCGTCGGCCGTGAGATCGAGCAGCCACGATCGGACCACGCTTCCGTGCTGCCAGATCCTTGAGATCTGATGCAGATCGAGTCCGAGCTCTTCCTTCTTCTTCAGGATCGCGAAGCCTTCCGCGTAGGCCTGCATCATGCCGTACTCGATCCCGTTGTGGACCATCTTGACGAAGTGACCGGAGCCGGTCGGGCCGACGTGTCCCCATCCGCGGTCGGCGGCGGGGGCGAGCGTCTCGAAGATCGTGCGGTGTCGTTCGACGACCGCGTCGGGGCCTCCGACCATGAGGCTGTAGCCCT
>CAZQZX010000257.1:0-8759 GCA_964597885.1 uncultured Planctomycetota bacterium | reverse complement strand
CGGAGCGCCCGGCGCGACAGCCGGCGCGGGCACGCCAGCCGGCGCAAAGGGAGACGACGGCGCGACCGTTCGCAAGCGAGCGATCGGCGCGGCGGCGCGAACCTTCGGGTCTTCACAGCAATTGGAATCGGGCGGGCAAGCCGTACCGCCGGCACGGCTCTCCGCGAACGCGCCGAGGACGGCGACCATCGTGACCGCGAGAGTCACGAGGCCGGCGGCGGCGCGGGGGGTCAGCTTCATCGATCGGTCCTCCTGGTTGAGGATGCGGCGTACACGGGTGACGAGATGCCGCTCCGCCATCGCGGCCCCGAGGGGAGCGGTGGCGCCGGCACCTCCGGACAGCGCGACCAGCGTTCGCACGTACGAGCGCGGTCGTCCGGTCCGGTCCAAGACAAGCGCATCGCAGCTCTGTTCGCACTCGAGGGTCACCCACCGCGAAAGGCTCCACGTCACCGGATGGAAGAACAGCACCGATTCGGCGACGCGCTGCAGCAGATGAACGAGAACGTCCCGGCGTTTCACGTGGGCGAGCTCGTGGAGAAGGATCATCTCCAGTTGCTCGGGAACCCAGCCGGTCGCGAGCGTGGCGGGCAGCAGGATCATCGGACGCGCGATGCCGATGAGCACCGGCGCGGCGATCCGATCGCTGAACCCGACCGCGACGTCGCGAGCGATCCCGAGGGAACGCGACAGACTGCGACACATGCGGGCGACCTCATCGTCCATGGCGAGGCGCGCGTCTCGCCGCAAACGTTCGGTACCCACGAAGCCCGTGACGAGACCGAGGTGCTTGATCAGGACACCGACGATCCACAGCCACGGGAGAAGCATCAGGAAAGTGCGCGACGGCTCCGAAACCGGCGGCGTCGCGAGAGAAGTCGAAGCGTCCGGCAAGGCGAGCGGTATCGCGGCCGCGACGGGCGGAGCCGGCTCGAGCACGAGCGCGAACAGGACGACCGGCGACGCGACGAGCAGCAGCAGACACGCGCACGCGCAGGCGAACCGCGTCTCGGGACGATGGTCGCGAAGCGCGTGGCGAAGCCCGGCCGCGACAATGCCGATGACGCCGCCGACCCACAGCACGTGAAGCAGCGTCCAGCCGAGCGCGACCTGGATGCGGGGCTCGAGGAAGGCGGGCATCATCGTCGGCCTCCTTCCGGAGCGTCGTCGTCGCTTCCCGAGGCGTCGAGCATGCGAAGGATCTCGGCGCGCTCGTCGTCGGCGAGCGTGCCCTCGGACAGAAGATGCGCGACGAGGCCCTTCGCCGAGCCGTCGAAGACGCGGTCGACGAGCTTGCCGACCATGCCCCGGCGGGTGGCCTCACGAGACGCCGCCGCCGACCAGACATACGCCCTCGGCGCACCCGATCGCGTCACCAAACCCTTATCCATCATGACCTTGAGCATCGTAGCCACCGTCGTGGTCGCGATCTCGCGCTTCTCGCGCAGATGGTTGCAGAGGGTGCCGAGATCGGTCTCTCCCTGATCCCAGAGGATCGTCAGGATCTCCATCTCGCCGTCGGTGGGTTGCTTGCTCGCTCGTCGGGCCATACTGCCTCCTTCGGATTCTATAGAATTAGAATACGGCAATCGGGCTCCCCTGCGAGAGGGAAATCGGAAAAAAACTCGGTCGATCCTCCGGCGCGGCTGAACGCCACGACTCGCGGCGGGATAGAGTGGGCAGGACCGATCATGACGAACCCGCGACGAACCGACCCCGCGACCACCGATGAAGCCCTGCTCGCCGCCTATGTGGCCGGCGGAGACGGTGCGAGCTTCGAACGACTGAGCCGCCGCGTCGTGCCCTTCGTCTACAACGTCGCGTTCCGCCTGACCTCGAATCGCGAAGAGGCCGAGGACGTGACGCAGGAAGCGCTCGTCCTCCTGCACGCGCACGCGGCGCGCTTCGACCCGTCGATGTCGCTCCGCGCGTGGATGTACCGCATCACGGCGCGGCTCTGCCTGAAGACGCATCGCGCGCGTCGTCGGCGCAGTCGTCGTGAAGAGGCGTACGCCCGCGAGACGGCGCGCGCGAAACGAGCCGGCGATCGTCCGCCGGGCCGAGCGACGTCGGCGAACGCGGCCGATGCCTGGCCCGAGGTCGAGCGCTTGCTCGGCGGCCTGCCGCTGCGGTTGCGCACGCCCATCGTGCTCAGCTTCTTCGAAGGACTGTCGTATCGCGAGATCGCCAAGATCCTCGGCTGCTCGCTCGGCTCGGTCTCGAATCGCATCGGCGCCGGTCTGCGCGATCTGCGGCACGGGCTCGCCGGGTCGAGCGTCGTCGTCGGCGCGGTGTCGATCGAAGCCGTGCTGCGATGGGCGGCGCCGCGCGTGCATCCGGCAGATCCGGTCGCCGTGCTCGCGTCGGCATCCAACGCGGGCGGCTCGACAGCAGCGGGATCGACGATCTCCCCGGCATCATCGACCTCGTGGAAGGCTGCGCTCGCGGCTCCGGAAGGAGGACTCACCGTCATGACGATCGGCATCACGGGAACGGCGACGGCGATGGCCGCCGCGGCCATCTGCCTGGTGATCGCGCTGGATAGCGGTGCGGGGGAAAGCGACGAGGCGGCCGGCACGCGAACGGTCGCCGCGGTCAGCACCGATGAAGATCCACGACTGACGGCCACGTCGCAGCCGCCCGACGAACCGGCCCCGCCCGCGAGCACCGAAGATCCAAAGCCGACGCCGAGCTCGAACGGCGCAGCCCCGGTCGCGCCGCCCGACGAGCCGCAAACCCCGGCGAAAGACAGCGCGTCGATCCGCGGCGTGGTGCGCGACCACCTTGGAAACCCGGTCGGCGGCGCCAAGGTCCGCATCTGGCCTCCCGGCAAGCTCGCCTCGCAGGAGACGATCGAGACCGTGACCGATGACAACGGCATGTACGTCTTCCAGGACGTACCGCCGGGTCGCACGTGGACACTCGCGGCCACCCTTCGCGACCACGCCGAGTACCGTCAGAAGCTCGGACGGATCGAGCCCGGTCGGCTGCAGAACGTCGACGTTGCGCTGCACCAGTCGTACGGGGTTCGTCTGCGCCTGCACGATGTCGAGATGGACCCGCTCCGCGTCGACAGCGCCTACGTGATGGTGCGCAGCAAGAAGCTCGGTGGGAATGCCTACGGCTTTCGGACCAAGATCCACCGAAGGGCTGCAGGCGCCACCGGCGTGTCCGACAAGAGCGGCAAGGTCGCCGAGGTCGAGATCGCCAGCATCGACCCGCAGGAGTACCCGGTCGACGAAGTGTCGATCATGATCACGGTCGAGGGATACTCGCCGGCGACGATCGACGGCCTATCGGAACTCACCTGGGCGGACGATCAGTGGCTGACGGCCGATGTCTTCCTTCACCATGGTGTCCCTGTCTGGGGAGGCGTCGTCGACGAGCACGGCAGGCCTCTCGAGGGAGCGCATGTGTGGATCGCTCCGACACGTCGTTGGGTCGCATATCGGAACCGACATCGAACGACCACCGATGCGAACGGTCAGTTCTCGATGAGCAATCTCGCGGAAGACGGTACGTACCGAGTCGACATCATCAAGGACGACCTCGTACTCCGAACGCCCATCACCTTCGATCATGAGACAGGCCAAACGAACAACTGTCTGAAGATGCGACTCTTCCCCGGCCGCGTCATCGAGGGAACCGTGATCGATCGAGACGGCCGCCCCATCGACGGGATCACGCTCGGCACCGGCGCCAATCTCGGCCCGAGCCAAGACGATCCATGGGTCCGCAAGAGCCACACCGACGACAACGGCCGCTTCCGCATCGACGGCCTTCCCCTCTCGTCGCGCAACATGTACCTCACCCTCGACGACGAGATCGGCGGCATCGTCGAGCAGCAGATCCTCGAGCAGTCGCCGAGGCGCCTCGAAGTCCGCTTCGTCTGCGATCGATACGTCGCACCGAAAGGCCCGGTGCAGCGGATGATGGCGCAGGCGTCGCTCGAGTTCCCGGCGGACGAGGACGGAGACTGACGGCTCCCCTTACTTCTTCGGAAGCACTCCCGCCCCACGATGACGACGCCGTTCTGGCGGTAGATCTCGTTCTTGCTCCGCGTGCATCCCGCCTCCGCCCGGGCCCCAGATTCCGATTCGTGTTGGCATCGAAGAATTGGTCTCATTCTCGTCTTGGCGTGATCCCGCGGGACCCGCTACACTCAGGCAGCCTATGGAAGCCCGTCGGCAAGAGACATCAAGAAACGGCAAAGGAGCAGCATCGTGAGCTCGGCAGCCCCAGGCCCCCCGGATCCCTTCGCTCTCGGAAGCGGCTTTCGCGACTTCGAAGCCTTCCGCGAGGTGATGGCCGGCTGGGACCTCGACTTCCGGCAGCTCGAAGCGGGAGCGTTCGAAGCGCACGTCGCCCACGTCCTCACGCCCACGGTTCTCCTCTCCCGTTGCGGCTTCAACCGCAAGATGGATCAGAAGGGAGCCCCACCCGAGGGATACCGCACGTTCGGGATTCCGGCCGACGACTCGGTGCGCGTTCGCTGGCGAGGCCGCGAGTACGACGGGCGCACGCTGATGCTGTTTCCGGCGAGCGGCGAGCTCGATTCGGTGTCGGCCGCCGGCTTCGACGTCTTCACGATCTCCGTTTCGGAGGCGGTCCTCGAAGACGCGAGTCGCCGGCTCGGCCTTCCCAGCATCGACGATCTGTTCCCCGACTCGCTAGCACTTCGTTACGGCGCGGAGCAGCGCGGTCGCCTGCGCGGTGTCGCGTCGAGCCTCGCCCGCACCGCGGTCACGCGCCCCGATCTGGTCACGACGCAAGCGTTCCGCGAGCGACTCGAGATCGAACTGGTCGAGAGCCTGCTCGACGCGGTCGGTCACGGCCGGGTCGTGAGCGCCCGGCCGATGGCATGCAGTCGCAAGAAGGTTCTGAACGGCGCGCTCGAGATCATCCAAAGCCGCGCCGACGAGCCGGTCACCGTCCTCGAGATTCAGCGCCAGACCGGAGCGAGCGAGCGCACGCTGCGCTATGCGTTCGAAGAAGAGTTCGGCGTTTCACCCAAACAGTACCTGCAGTCGTACCGACTCAACCGTGTGCAGCAGGCGCTCGCACGCGCGAACCCGTCGACGTCCACCGTCGCCGACGTGGCCAACGCGTGGGGCTTCTGGCACATGGGACAGCTCGCTTCCGACTACCGCAAGATGTTCGGCGAGCTGCCTTCGAAAACGCTCAGGCGCGCCCGAATCGGATAGTTTTCCTCGTGAGGAGTCCTTCCATGCCTGGTCGTCTCTATTCTCTCCGTGCGGGTTCTCTCCTTTGCGGAGCGCTCCTGTGTCTGACCCTGTTCTCCTGTGGCGGCTCGTCGGAGCCGGGCACCGGTGCCGAGCTTTCGAACGAGGATCGGCACGTGCCGCTCGAGGCTCAGCCGAACTTTCGCGACATCGGCGGCTACCGCACCGCGGACGGGCGGCGCGTCAAGGTGGGCGAGGTATTTCGATCCGGAGAGCTTCCGCGCCTCACCGACAGCGATGTGCAGAAGCTGGCCGACCTGAACATCACCACGGTCGTGAACTTTCTCACGGAGCCCGAGATCAAGAGTCGGGGCGAAGATCGGATCCCGGACGGCGCGCGCTATCTCAAGCTTCCGATGGAAGCGGGCGACATGAAGCGACTCGCCGCGCTCGCGAGTCGTGCGAGAGATACGGGAGATTTCTCGGAGCTTCCGCCCGAGTTCAACGAAGAGATCCATCGAAAGCTGATGGATCAGGGCCGGGACTACTACGCGTCGCTGCTCCGCGAGGTCGCCCGCTCCGAGAGCCGCCCGCTCGTCTACCACTGCTCTCACGGCGTCCACCGAACGGGCACGGCCACCGCCATCCTTCTGTCGGCACTCGGGGTCCCCTGGGAAACGGTGCGAGAGGACTACTTGCTCTCGAACGTGTACCGCGGCGCTGAGAACGACAAGCGCGTCCAGCAGCTCAAGGAGCTCTACTCGAAGAGCTCCGGCACCCCGCTCGACGAGGTCGACGACACGAACATCCGCGGCTTCTACATCCTGCAGGGTGCGTACATCGACGCGTCACTCGACCAGGCCGTGAAGGACTACGGCTCGATGGAGGGCTACGTCAAGGAGGCCCTCGGCATCACCGACGAAGAGCTTCAGACCCTTCGAGAGCAGCTCCTCGAGGATGCGGGGTAGACCTCAGGGAGTCTCGACGAAGTCGACGATCACGGCGTTGGTGACGCTCGCGGACTTCGAGCTCGGCGAAGAGGGATCGATGATGATGCCCTGGAACGTGAGCGAGAGGCCGGCGCCGACGCCGTTGTAGGCCATCAACGCCTCTGCCCGCTCCGGATTCGGGCGCGAGTTTCCGAAGAAGTGGCTCTCGCCGATCTGGTTCGTCTTCCCGATGTTGTTCGCGATGATGACGGGCGACGCGCCCGCCGTCAGAAGGAACGGGAAGCAGGACGCGCCGACGTTGAACGGGAGAACCGTCGTCGAGTCGGGCGTCATCATGCCGGTGTTCGCGTGGAGCACGAACTTGCCGTTCCCGCCCGCCGGCGGCAGCATCATCGTGACCAGGAAGATGGCGCCGCCCGGAGCCTCCATGCGTCGACTCGCGCCACCCGCGCTTCCGTTGACGAGCAGCACGTCCGACACCGAACCCGCGCCCAGGTTGACCGTGCCCGCCATGCAGCTCGGCGAGAAGAACGAGAAGACGCGACCTTCCTGCGACTGATAGTCGACCGCAGCCACGAGCGCGACATCGCCTTCGAGCGCGACGGCGTTCCCGAAGTCGTCGAACTCTTCGACCACGCCGGTCAGCTCCTGCTCCTCGAGCCAGCTCGCGCCGTCGAAGCGGAAGAGGTAGCTGCTTCCGGTGTTGGCCCCGGATCCGTTGGAAGACGTCGCGCCGATCAGGGCTCGCCCGCCATTGAGGACGACGGCGCTGCCGAAGAAGTCGTTGGTCTGAAGCTCGCTCACCGTGAGCTTCTGCTCCTCGGACCACGACGAGCCGTCGTGACGAAAGACGTAAGCGGCGCCCCGGTTGTTGTTGTCCTCGGGCGCGCCGATCAGTGCGACCGAGCCCTCGAGCGTGACCGCTTCGCCAAACGAGTCGCCGTTCGCACCGTCCAAGGCCGTCAGCTTCTGCTCTTCGGACCACGTGGAGCCGTCGTAACGGAACACGTAGGCCGCACCCGTCGAGCTGATCCCGCCGTTGGCGCCGACCACCGCCGTGTTTCCTTCGAGCGCCACGGAGATTCCGAACTCGTCACCCCCGGACATGTCCGAGGCGTTGATCTTCTGCTCTTCGACCCAGCTCGAGCCATCGTAGCGGAACACGTAGGCCGCGCCGCCCTCGTCGGTATCCGATCCGAACGCACCGACCAGCAACACATCGCCGTCGACGGATACGTCGCTTCCGAAGTAGATGTACTCGGCACTGTCGCCCGCCACGAGGGTCTGCTCGAGCACCCACACGAACCCCGTCAAGCGATAGACGTAGACCGCGCCCTCGGATTCGTTGTGGAGCATCGCCCCGACCACCGCGACGTCGCCGTCCAGCGCGACCGACATCCCCGCCGACTCCCCGACCGAATCGATCGGCGTCAGCAGCTGCTGATCCTCGATCCACTGATCCTGATAGAGGCGATAGATGAACGCCCCGCCCTTCCCGTCGTCGATTCCCGCCGCCCCGATCAGCGCCGTCGTCCCATCGAGCGCCAGATCGAATCCGAACATCTCGTAGCGGTCGACATCCCGCGGCGCAAAGTCGCCGAAGTCCGAGTAATCCATCGCCTGCGCCGCCCCGGTTCCAAGCACCAGGACCAGCATCATCATCCTGCAGACCAACAGGATAGGGCTCTTCGTACGCATCGCAGTCACCTCCCTACGAGGGTTGCCTTGGGTGATTCCATTCACATCAACGGACACCGGACCGGCCCAGGGAGCCCGAACGGAATTCCCGAAGATTCCGCGGGAGGCCGTTCGGCCGCGGCACTTGCGACGGGATTGCGGCGGGCTGCTCTACGGACCCGGCGAACCGGCCGCGCGCGGGGAGGCCGCTTTCGCTAACCGAGGGGGATCCGGTAGACTCGGCTCGAAGGCGGGACCTCCGGGGGAACGTTATGCAGACCCGCCGATCTCCCCGGAGGTGGATATGCGGGTCTGTTGATGTGTTGGTTAGCGCGCTAATGTTCATCATTCGATATACGCCACCGTCTGATCTAGATCTCGAAGGATCCTGTTGCGATCTGCAGAAGGTCGTAGCTGCGATTACCTCTATGACATCAGACTCGTCGGAACTAGTGTTCGAAGCGGACGCGGAGCATGACCCTCAGCCATACCAGCGGTGTTTGGCCGGCTTCAAGATTCGTGCCTCCGATGGACCGACTCGTGTGAGCGTTGCGAACGAACTGGTCGTAGTCGATGGAAGTATGGAGAATCTCGATATATTCGCGAGCTTCTGCGGGATCCATCCGGGAGGCCACACGCACTACGAGTACTTCACAGGCAACACGTGCATCGCGGAGGACTCGATCCCGCTGGTCATTTCCGCCAGACATGAGTAGGCTCGCTAACTAGCGTTTGCAGTGGTCGGCCCGCTGCGCGTCCCGCAACTGAAACGCAACAACGTTAGCTGGTCCACGAGGCGATGAGTTCACGATTTCAATTGCAGTGGAAGCAGACTGCGGCGCGCCTTGGGCTTGACGTTGATTGCCCATTCTCGCTGAGTGTTGGGGATGGGCGCGTCACGGTGCCGGTCAGGCTCAAGCACTTCGGCGGCCAACACGGAATGTTGCTC
>CAZQZX010000256.1:0-8860 GCA_964597885.1 uncultured Planctomycetota bacterium | reverse complement strand
CGGACTGTCGATCCGGTGGTTGCGGGTTCGAGTCCCGTCGCCCTCGCCATCCTCTCTTCAGCATCTTCCTTCCGGCCTGACGCCAGGGCCATCCTCTCCAACAGCGACGAGCACTCTCCTCGTCCGTGTCTCCTCATTGCCCCGCTCATGGCGTAGTCCGTCCGAAATCGTCTTCGAGACGTTCGATGTCGTCCTCGCCGAAGTAGTCGCCGCGCTGCACTTCGATGAACACCGCGTTGACGCTTCCGGGATTGGCGACGCGATGCACCGCGCGAAGCGGGATGTCGACCGCTTCACCGGCCTTCACGGGAATCTCTCGATCGTCGATCGTGACCACCGCTTCTCCTTCGATGAAGAACCAGTGCTCCTCGCGACGCTGGTGACGCTGGAGGGAGAGCCGCTTGCCGGGATAGACGGTGATCCGCTTGACCTTGTGGTCGGCGCGATCCGAGAGCACCTCGTAGAAGCCCCACGGTCGATGGTCTTCGCGGCGAGCGTTGAGGATCACGCGCTCGTAGAGCTTGTGGTAGCGCGATCCGGCGTCCGACTCGTCATCGGTCGGGATGAATTCGGCGAACTGGAGCCGGAGGTTCGGATTCTCGCGATCCGACACGTACACGCAGTCCGCGTTGTAGCGGCGGAACATGTCGAGATCCTCGGCGCTCGTGCCGTTCTTGATGGTGCAGACGACCGGCGTCTCGACGAGGCGCGCGAACGCCAGCGGCGAGGGACCGTCGAGGCTGTGGATCAGGTCGAACTCATGAGCCCGCTCGAACAGAGCGGCGACATCCTCGTCCGCCTGGATCTCGCAGGGAACCAGCTGAACGGTGTCGTTGGCCGTCGACTCGAGGAGTCGAAACAGGCTCTCATCCGGAGATCCGAGAAGGGCGATACGCATGGTCAGATTCCTCCTACCCTCCCTTGTCGGACAGCGCCGAAAATAACATAAGCCGCGCCAGATCCTGCCCCGGGGCGCGCCGGACACAGTGCTAGAATGCCGCCCCCATGCAGAAGACCCACCGCACGGCTTGCGCGATTCTGCCTCCCTACGAGGTCTGGGAGCCAATCCAGGCGATCCGCGAGAAGCACGACCGGCAGATCCGCCGCTGGATGCCCCACATCAACGTGCTGTATCCCTTTGTGCCGCAGGAGGATTTCGACCGCGTAGAGCCGCTCCTCCGCGAGGTTTGCGCCGGAATCGACCCGTTCGAAGTCACCCTGGCCGGCTTCGACCGCTTCCACCACGGACGGGGCAAGTACACGATGTGGCTGATTCCGACCCCGAAAGAGCCGCTCGTCGAGCTCGAATCCCGGCTCCGGGAGGTGGTTCCTCACTGCGACGATCAATCCCGTCACTCGAGCGGATTTACCCCCCATCTGTCGGTGGGGCAGCTCCGCGGCTTCGACGATGTCCGGGAGTTCACGAAGACCCAGAAGGGGAAGTGGCAGCCGGTAAAGTTCGTTCTCGATGAGATTTACATCATCGAACGAGGCGCGCCGCCGGACGATGTCTTCCACTTCGACCGAACGATCCCCCTCGGCGCGGCTGACTCTGCGACCTGAGATCCCGAGGATTGTCCGCGAAACCCGCGGCGCTTCCGTGTGTTCCAGGCCTCGTTTCCTCGTGCCGACACGTCGATAACGGCATAGAATGGAAGGGTTGGCCCGGTCGAATCGGCCGTCGCTGGATCTCCAGTCCGGCACGGCCCCTCCACGAGAGGCGATGATGATGAAGGTCCTCCGGTTCTGCTTCGCGGTGGCGATCGTAGCGGTGGCCATGCTGCCCGGCTCGGCGAGCGCGTCGTCGAAGGTCTCCTTCAAGGCGAGCTCGGGAGCTCCTTGGAGCTTCGAGCAGGCCGCGCACCTGCTGCGCCGCGCCGGCTTCGGCGGGACGCCCGACCAGATCGAGCACCTCGTCCAGATGGGTCGCGATCGCGCGGTGGATTACCTGGTCGACTACGAGCAGGTGCCGATCGGCGATTCCGCCTACCCGATGCGCGAGAACGACGTGAAGCCGCTCGAACGCCGGCTCCTCACCGATCTCGAGCAATCCGAGCGCGAGCGCATCACGATGATGCTGCGCCGTTTGAACGATCAGCACATGCAGGCCGTGCGCGACTGGTGGACGCGCCGCATGGTCGTCACGAACCGGCCCCTCCAGGAGAAGATGACGCTCTTCTGGCACGGCCACTTCACGAGCGGTTTCCGCGAGGTCCGCGGCTGGCGCGAGATGTACGCGCAAAACGAGTTCTTCCGCGAGAACGCGCTGGCCGATTTCGAGACGCTTCTCATGGGCGTCGCCAAGGACCCGGCGATGCTCAAGTACCTCGACAACGCGCGCAACGTGAAGACGTCGCCGAACGAGAACTTCGCACGCGAGCTGATGGAGCTCTTCTCGCTCGGCGTCGGCAACTACAGCGAGCGCGACATCAAGGAAGCGGCGCGCGCGTTCACCGGCTGGAGCCTCGACGTCGACGGCTACCGCTTCTTCCCCCGTCGCCACGACTTCGGAACCAAGATGTTCTTCGGTCGACGCGGTCGCTTCGACGGCGACGACATCATCCAGCTGATCCTGCGCCATCCGAACGCCCCTCGATTCATGGCGTCGAACCTGCTCGACTTCTTCGTGTACCGCGATGCGGAGCCGAAGACGATCGAATCGCTGGCGAAGGTCATCGAGAGCAAGGATTTCGACTTCCGCGAGATCATGCGTGCGCTGCTGAAGAGCGACGAGTTCTACTCGGACCGCGCGATGTTCTCGCAGATCAAGAGCCCGGTGGACCTCGTCGTCGGCGCGGTGCGCTCTCTCGAGGTCGACACCGTCAATCCGCGCGGGCTGTACGCGGCCTGCCGCCAGATGGGGCAGAACCTCTTCCAGCCGCCGAACGTGAAGGGCTGGGACGGAGCCGAGCGCTGGATCACCACGAACACGCTCTTCGCTCGCTACAATTTCGGCAAGGATCTCGTGGGCACGAACGCGCGCCGGAAGCCCTCGACGATCGCGGGCCGCATCGCGGACATGAAGAGGCAGCGGAATGCCTCCGCGGCGAAGGGCAAAGGGGCTTCCGACGGCGCGATGATGATGGACGACGAGATGATGATGCGGCCGACGCTGTCGCAGATCACCGGGAACTCGGTGTCGACGTCGCCCTACGATCCGCGGCCGACGCTCGATCGGCTCGCCCTTCGCGCGCCGGACGAGATCGTGCAGCACTACGTGAAGCGTCTGCTCCAGCGCGAGCTCGAGCCGCAGCGCTTCGAGGTGTTGCTGACGGCGTTCGCCCCACAGGGCAAGCCGTTCCGCGTCGACGCCCGCGATACCCCGGAGCGGATCCGGGCGCTCGTGAGCCTGATCATGAGCATGCCGGAGTATCAGCTCTTCTAGCAGGACCCGATTCGAAGACAGTCCGATTTGGCTGGCAGTCCGGTCGCCATTCGGTACGAGAAAGAGGTGAGCGATGTCTGAACCGATCATCACGACTCGACGAGAGTTCTTGAGGGGGCTCACGCTCGCGGGAGTGAGTGCGACCGTCCCCGCCTTCGTGAGTGATCTCGCCTGGGCGGTAGGGAATCCCCTCGACGCGCCCCTGGTGACATCGAAGCCCGGGGTCCCGGACGATCGTATCCTGGTCGTCGTGCAGCTCGCGGGCGGAAACGACGGCCTCAACACCGTCATCCCGTACCGCAACGACAACTACTACTCCAACCGACCGCAGATCGCGATCCGCGCGCAGGACGTGCTGAAGCTCCGCGGCGATGTCGGCCTGCATCCGCAGGCGACGGGCCTCAAGGAGCTCTACGACGAAGGCCTCATGTCGATCGTCCAGGGCGTCGGCTACCCGAACCCGAATCGCTCGCACTTCGTCAGCACCGACATCTGGCACTCGGCTTCGCCGGACGGAAAGCTCCGTGACGGCTGGATCGGCCGTTACTTTGACAGCTGCTGCAACGGGTCCGATCCGGCGCCGGTTGCCGAGAGCGCGATCGCTCTATCGCAGGAGGCTCCGCTGGCGCTCCAGGGCGACAACTTCGACGGCGTCGCCTTCACCGATGTGCGCTCGCTCCAGTGGAACGGCGCGCGCGACATGGGCTCGGCCTTCGAGAAGCTGAACACACCGGCCGCCGAAGGTGAGGCTCCCGTCGACGAGAAGACGGCCTACCTCACCCGGATCGCGATGGACGCGCGCACGAGCGCCTCGAAGATCCGCAAGGCGATGAACCGCAAGGTCGGCGGCGATTATCCGCGGACGACCTTCGGCCGCTCGCTCGTCTCGATCGCGAAGATGATCGCGGAGGAGCTTCCGACGAAGGTGTACTACGCGTCGCTCGGCGGCTTCGACACGCACTCCGGACAGCTCGGCCGTCACGGGCGGCTCATGGGCGAGTTCGGCCGCTCGATGAAGGCCTTCCTCGACGACCTCAAGCAGCAGGGGAACCTCGATCGCGTGACCGTGATCACGTTCTCCGAGTTCGGCCGTCGCGTCTCCGAGAACGCGTCGATGGGCACCGACCACGGCGAAGCCGCGCCGGTGTTCCTGTTCGGCGGACCGATCAAGGCGGGCATCCACGGCAAGCACCCGAGCCTGAACCGGCTGCACCGCGGCGATCTGGCCTACAAGGTCGATTTCCGACAGATCTACGCGACCCTTCTCGACGAATGGATGAAGGCGGACGCGGGCAAGATCCTCGGGAAGCGGTTTCCGCGGCTCGACCTGTTCCAGAAGGCCTGATCGGGATGCCGGAGCGTCGGGCGGTTCGGAGACGATTCGAGAAGGACGGGACCTGATTCATGTGCGGTCGCTTCACGCTGAAGAGCGGCGCCGAGGATCTCCTCGAAGCCTTCCCGTTTCTCGAGCTGCCCGACGACTTCCCGGCGCGATTCAACATCGCGCCGACGCAGCTCGTGGCGGCGGTGCTCAACGACGGCAACCGAGCGCCGGTCCCCCTCCGCTGGGGGCTCGTGCCCTTCTTCGCGAGCGATCTCGCGATCGGCAGCCGCATGATCAACGCCCGATCGGAGACCGCCGCCGTGAAGCCCGCGTTCCGCGAGCCGCTGCGGCGTCGCCGGTGCCTCGTTCTCGCGGACGGGTTCTACGAATGGCGGAAGGAAGCCGACGGCAAGACGAAGACGCCGATGCACATCCGTCGGCGCGATGGAAAGCCGTTCGCCTTCGCAGGCCTGTGGGATCGCTGGCGCCCGCGTGATACCGAGGAGCCCGATCCCGAGCGGATTCGCTCCTGCACGATCCTGACCACCGAGCCGAATGACCTCGTGCGTCCGATCCACGATCGCATGCCGGTGATCCTCGATCCCGATCACGTCCTGCCGTGGATCGAAGAGGGCAACCGCGAGCCGGACGATCTTCTTCCGATGCTCGGGCCCTGTCCGTCCGAGCTCCTCGAGACGCAGGCCGTTTCGACGCTCGTCAACAGCCCCAAGAACGACCTTCCCGAGTGTCTGCTTCCGGCACCGGTGCAGGGCAACATGTTCGACTGAGTCGCGACCCGCGCCGCTACTTCCGCTCGATGCCCTTCTTCTTGTGGTACTGCTTGCGCAGCGAGCGGTACTCGTCTTCGGACATGTCGAACTCGGGTTTGCGGCCTTCCTTCATCTCGGCGTGGATGTGCTCGAGGAAGGGGCGGCACCATCCGCAGCCGGTACCCGCGCCGTAGCACTCGGAGAGCTGCGTGGGGACCTTGGGGCTCTCGAACTTGCAGAACTTGATGAGCTTGCGGAGGCTCACGTGAAAACAGAGGCAGACCTCGCGGTCGAGCGGCGACGGCTCGCGGGTGGGCTCGGCTTCGGCGGCGCTCAAGGGATCAGCCCTCGCCCTGGCCTTCGTACTCGCCGCGCAGCTTTTCCACGACGGCGGGATCGGCGAGCGTGGTCGTGTCCCCGAGCGCCCGGCCCTCGGCGATGTCGCGCAGGAGCCGGCGCATGATCTTTCCGGATCGCGTCTTCGGAAGGTCGGCCGCGAACAGGATCACGTCGGGCCTCGCGATGGCCCCGATCTTGTCGGCGACGAACTTCTTCAGCTCGGCGTTGAGCGCGTCGTCCATCTGACGGTCGCCCACGAGCGTCACGAACGCGGCGATCGCCTGACCCTTGATGTCGTGCGTGCGGCCGACGACGGCCGACTCGGCCACGGCCTCGTGCTCGACGAGCGCCGACTCGACCTCCATCGTGCCGATGCGATGCCCGGAGACGTTCAGGACGTCGTCGACACGACCGAGCACCATGAAGTTCCCCTTGGCATCGCGCTTGGCGCCATCCCCCGGGAAGTACGTCTTCTCGTCCCACTTCGAGAAGTAGGTCTCGACGAACCGCTCGTCGTCACCCCAGATCGTGCGGAGCATGGACGGCCACGGCTTCGTGATCGCCAGAAGGCCCGTTCCCGATTTCACCTCGTTGCCGGCTTCGTCGAGGATCGTCATCGCGATGGCGGGCATCGCCGGCCCGGCGTGACCGGGCTTCATCGAAGTGATCCCGGGGAGGCCCGTGAGCATGATGCCGCCCGTCTCGGTCTGCCACCACGTGTCGACGATCGGGCAATGCTCGTGGCCGATGTTGCGGTGGTACCAGATCCACGCTTCGGGGTTGATCGGCTCGCCGACGGTGCCGAGCAGTCTCAGGCTGGACAGGTCGTGCTTCGCCGGGAGGTCGTCCCCCCACTTCATGAACGCGCGGATTGCGGTCGGCGCCGTGTAGAACACCGTGGGTCGATGCCTCGCGACCATTTCCCAGAAGCGGTCGTTGCCGGGATGGTTCGGCGCACCCTCGTACATCAGGACGGTCGCCCCGTTCTGGAGCGGCCCGTACACCACGTAGCTGTGCCCGGTGATCCAGCCGATATCGGCCGTACACCAGTAGATGTCCTCTTCCTTGAGATCGAACACGTACTTCGTGGTGGTGTGCGCGACGACGCTGTAGCCGCCCGTCGTGTGCACGATCCCCTTGGGCTTGCCGGTGGTGCCCGACGTGTAGAGGATGAACAGCACGTCCTCGGCATCCATGGGCTCGGGCGCGCATTCCGGGCTCGCCTCGGCCATCAGGTCGTGGTACCAGACGTCGCGGCCGGGTTTCATCGTGCACGGGAACGGGTCGCCGTGCGGACGCTTCACCACGACCACGTGCTCGATGCTCGGGGTGCTCTCGATCGCGTTGTCGGACCAGTCCTTGAGCGGCAGCACCGAGCCGCGCCGCCATCCGCCGTCCGCGGTGATCAGCACCTTGCACGCGGAATCGTTGATGCGATCGCGAAGCGACTCGGCCGAGAACCCGGCGAAGACGATGCTGTGGATCGCGCCGATGCGCGCGCATGCGAGCATCGCGACGGCGGCCTCGATCATCATGGGCAGGTAGATCGCGACGCGGTCTCCCTTCTGCACGCCGATCGACCGCAGCGCGTTCGCGAACTTGCAGACCTCGCGATGCAGCTGCAGATACGTGACGGTGCGGACCTCGCCATCCTCGCCTTCCCAGATCAAGGCGGCCTTGTTGCGGCGCGGGCCGTCCAGGTGTCGATCGATGCAGTTGTGCGACAGGTTGAGCTGACCGCCGACGAACCACTTCACGTGGGGCGGCGTCCACTCCATGACCGTGTCCCACTTGCGGAACCAGTCGAGCTCCTCGGCTCGCTCGGCCCAGTAGGCTTCGGGGTCGTCGAGAGCCTTCGCGTAGAGTCCCTCGTCGTTGACGTTGGCCTGCGCGCGGAACGCATCGGAGGGCGGGAACTCGCGGTCCTCGTGGAGCAGATCGTCGAACACCGTGTCGGGTGCGCTCATCCGAGCACCTCCGCGAACTCGGGCCAGGGGTTGTTCGAGGCGTCGAACTTCTTCGTGGCGATGATGCACGTGAAGTCGCTCGCGAGGCCGCCGGGCTGCGTGAGCAGGTAGTCGACGCGCGCGAGCAGGTCGAGGATGCAGCGATCCTCCTCGCTCTCCTCGTTGAAGTTGGGCACGAGGTAGTTGAGGAGCCATCCGAGGACCGAGCCGCCGTAGTCGCGACGCTCGAGAATCGTGAAGTGCTTTTCGAGGAGCGGGATGATCTCTTCGGAGCGGATCGCCTCGAAAGGCGTGACCTCGATCAGGTCCTTCTCACGGACGCGATCCAGCTGATCGATCACTTTGCCGTCGATGCTGCGCTTGCGCAGCCGCGGCGGCAGCGTCTTCAACAGG
Organism: uncultured Planctomycetota bacterium; assembly: GCA_964597885.1. GTDB lineage: Bacteria > Planctomycetota > JACOTG01 > JACOTG01 > JAUIME01 > CAZQZX01. Next base: position 682 of record CAZQZX010000256.1, on the reverse strand, counting down.
TTGTTGATCGCCTTGTGCTGATCGTCCGTCCACTGGAAGCGGTTCGGGCCGACGTACTCGTTGATCGCGAAGATGCTCCGCGGCTTCATCGCGCGGGCGACCTTCTCGAAGAGGTCGTCGAGGAGGTCGACATGGTGCAGGCTCATCACCGCGGTGACGAGGCCGTAGTAGTCGTCCTCGGGGAACTCCGCGAAATTGAGATCGCAGACGTGGTACTTGATGTCGAGGCCCGCGGTATCGGCTTCCTTCTGCGCGTTGGCGACGGCCTTCTTGCTGATGTCGTAGCCGTCGAACTTCGAGCACAGGCCGGCCTGCATGATCTGACGATCGAAGAACCCGTCGTTGCAGCCGAGGCACATGCCGGGGCCGTCGACGCGCCCGTCGACGAATTTGCCGACGACGTAGCCGAACCAGTTCATGTCGCGGTCGCCGGTGATCCGCCAGTTGACGAACTTTTCGACGGTGGGCGAGTGTAGCCAGGAGAGTCCTTCCTCCTGGATCTCGGCGAGCTTCGCCCAGTGCTCGCTTTCCTTCTCGGCCAGCTCGGCGTACTCGGAACGCTTCATGGGGGCCTGGTTCCTCGGGTCGCGTGGAGGCGCGGACGAGATCGCTCGCGCCGGGGTCGGGGGAAAACGGGATTGTAAGGCGTGTTCGGGGGCCGAATCAACCCCCGCCGGCCGGG
>CAZQZX010000255.1:0-8996 GCA_964597885.1 uncultured Planctomycetota bacterium | reverse complement strand
TGGCCTTGTTGAGCCGCTGGTCGGCGCCGCTGTGCTTGCCGATGACTTCGGTCTCGCCTTCGACGTCGAGTATGTCGTCCTTGATCTGAAATGCCACGCCAATGGTCCTGCCGCATGCGTCGATGGCCGCCGTACGCTCGTTGGACGACGACGCCTCGAGCGTCGCCGCGTCTCGCTCGCGGGAAGCGGAAGCCGGCGAGGAAGGCCGCAACCCCGGCGCGGTCGCGTATCGTGCCTTGCTCGAGGCCACGGTGCACTCGATGCTCCGCTCGCTCCTCGAAGAGATCACGAGCCTCCAGGGGAGCGTGAAGGGCTTCTTCAAGGATCCGTTCACCGAGGTGCGAAACCTTGGCGACGACGTCTATCCCGTGCTGCTCCGGATGGCGGCGGATCCGAGCTGGAGCGATTCCATTCGCGGGCTGGCCGTTCGCGCGCTCGCGGAGTTCCGCAACGGCTCGGCGATCGAGCCGCTCCGAGCGATCTGTCGGAACCAGAAGCAGATTGTCGAGGCTCGCGAAGCCCTCGACCCGAAGGGGCTCGGGGAAGATACCCAGCTCTATCGCGCGTGTCGGTACGTGCTGTACCGTCTCGGCGAGGAGGAGCCGTTCTATCTGCGGATCCTCGAGCTGACGCGTCGGATGGAGCGAGCGGCGATGTTCCGGCGCACGGTCGACTACTTCGACTTCTACTGGCAAATCGCGTATGAGTACCACCAGATCAAGGAATTCGAGATCGCGATCCGGCGGTACCTTCGACTGATCGAGAGGCTCGATGGCGCGCTCCCGTCGCTCATACGCATCTCGTACTACAATCTCGCGTGTATCCACTCGTTGCAGGGGAAGCTCGACAAAGCCTTTGAGTACATGGATCAGGCGATCGAGCAGGGCTTTCGGGACCTCGACTGGATTTTGATCGACAGGGATCTCGAGCCGTTGCGAGCCGATCCGAGGTTCGAGCGGATCCGAACGGAACTCAGCAAGTAGTGAGGGTAGGAATGAAGGGTTTGGTATGTCGGACGGGTCGCCTCGTCCTCTTGGGTTGGATGTGCGTCGCGTTTCTGGCGCCGGTTCGGGCTGATGAGACGGACGACGCCGTCGGTCAACTGGGCGATCTGGATGCGTCCGTTCGCGTCGCCGCGATGGAGAAGCTCGGTGCGATGGGCGAAGAGGCCGTGCCTGCGCTGGCGCGGGGCCTCGATTCGCCCGAGTCGCTCGTTCGCTTCCACTCTCTCCGTCTCCTGTCAGGGATGAAGAGGCCCGAGCTCGCGGAGCGATACGCCAGCTTCCTGACGTCGAACGACTACCTGTTCGTTCGGCGCGAGGCCGCGATCGCTCTCGGCAAGTGCGGCAGTGAGGCGGCGCTCGAGCCATTGATTCGCTACACGAAGCGCGATCCCGTCGCGGGTGCCGAGGCGCTCGGATTCCATGGCGATCCGGTGGTGCTGCCCGAGCTGATCACCCTGATGATCCAGGTCAGCGACGACCTGGCCGCGTTCATCGAGACGCGGCCGCAGCAGCCGGACGTCGTGCGTTCTCAGGAAGGGCCCCGGGCCGGCGCTCTCGCGGTTATCGCGGGTGCGGTCACGCGCCTCGGCTCGCGTGGCGGTATCACGACGCTGCTCGACACGCTGAAGTACACCGAGTGGGTCGGGATGTACTCGCGGTCGATCTTCAAGGAATACCTCGGCGAGGACATGCCGCCGATTCTCCCGCCGCGGCGACGCGATGAGAACCGAGACGTGCTCGCGGTCGTCGACGGGCTGGTGAAGTTCTGGGACATGAAGGCCCTGGACACGTACGTGCACGAGCTCGAGAAGAAGCCGGTCGAGGGGCCGCTCGCGGACAAGTGCCGGGCGCTGATCCAGAAGGTCGGTGAGCTCGAGGGCGAGGAGCTGCGCAAGCAGCGCAACCTGATCGTGCTTCTCGGGAAGCCGGTCCTGCCGCTCCTGTTCGAGGCCATCGGCGACAAGAGTGGGCCGATGTACCTGAACGAGGAGCTGCTTCGAATCGTCTACGAGATGGGGGCCTCGGTCCGGTACGCGCGTTCCAGGAACCCGCGTCTCACGCGGCGCGTGTACCCCGATGTGGCCGCTGCCGTGGAGGCTTCGGAGGATTCGGCGTTCCGTGCGGAGCTCCTCGGTGTGATCGGGGAGCTCGCCCACTGGCAGACCTACTCTCGCGAAGTGGAGAACTTCTCGCACCTTTACACGATCGACGTCTACGCGGAGATCGAGTTCCTGCGCTCCGAGGCGAAGGACTTCCTGCTCGGGCGTCTCGACCCGGGCGCCGATCCGGCGGATCAGGTCGCAGCGCTCAACGCGCTGTGCAAGATCGGTGAAGAGGACATCGTCGATCCGATCGTGAACCTGCTCGCGTCGACCGACCGCGACGATGTGCGTGTCGCCGGGATCCGGGCGCTCGAGTGGGTGCGATTCGAGGCCGGCCGCGCGGCGCTGCAGGCGAGCGACTACCTCGAGCCGTCGTATTCCGATCCGGTGCGTGTGCAGGCCGCGAGCTCGCTGGCAATGGCTGGAGATCCGCAGGGCGTACCGACCCTTCTCGAAGCGCTCGAATGGTCGGGTGAGGCCGAGCGGGCGGTTGCGGCGGATGCCTTGCGGGCGATCGCCGATCGGTACATGGGATTCGTGGCGGACGGTGATGCCGCGAGCCGTGCGGCGGCCGTGGATCGCTGGAAGGCGTGGTACGACGCGCACGCGGAATCGCTCGCGGACGAGCTGCGGCAGAACCTGATGGCGATTCGCGAGGAACAGTTCAACGCTCAGAACTACTCGATCAATCGGCAGTACCAGATCGAGGACTCGCTCGAGAACCTCGACCGGAGCACGACCTCCAAGGATCGAGTCTTCGAGGCGAAGGCCTACTACATGTACCAGCGGGAGTTCCTGCGAACCTTGTGCGCCGAGTACGATACCGTCTCCGAGACGGCCCGGCCGTACGTGGCGAACCTGATCGCGGGGCGATTCAACAAGCGCGACTCGGTACCGTTCGTCGTGAATCGGCTGCTCGCGGACGACATCGCGCTCGTCCGCGTCACGGCGCTCGACTCGATCGCGCTGCTCGCGGATACGTCCCTCTCGCAGATGGAAGCGGAGGCGTTGAGGCCCTACGTCGAAGCCATCGCGACCAACGAATCGGAAGATCGTCTCGTGAGGCTGCAGGCCATCGATACGCTGTCGCGACTCGGTCAGGTCGTCGGCGTGCCGTTCGTGATCGATCTGCTGACGCTCGAGAACATCGGGGACGCCCAGGACTCGGGCTGGATCCGGGACGAGGCGTTCACGGTGCTGCGCGACCTGACCAAGCGAGCCGGCTCACGAAAGGACTTCGGCTATTCGCCGAACGCCCCGCGCTCGAAGCGCGAGGAAGCGGCCGATCGTTGGAGGCAGTGGTGGGCCGAGAACTCGAGCTCGTTCGCCATCAAGCCGGACTACAGAAAGCTGTAGGCCGCGCACGGTCGGGTTCGGGAATCATCCACAAAAAGAAAGCGGGCCGCGTCGAAGGACGCGGCCCGCTTCTTTGTGTGTATCCGTGATGCGCTCGCGTGAGTCTTACACGCGGACGAGCGCGGCCGGCTCATCCGGATCGAGCTCGAAGACCAGCGAGCCACGCGCGCGGCGTTCGGCCTCGAGCTCCATCTGAAGCTCGCGCCACTCCTTCCACAGCTCCTGGAGATCTTCCTTCGTCATCGACTCCTGAACGAGACAGGTCTCGGGACGCTCGTACCAGAAGACCGAGCTGTCAGGCACCATGTTCATCGCCATCGAGTACTCGCCGAGCTCGGTGCCCGGGAAGGACTGGTAGGTGAAGAACAGGAGGTTGTCCGCTCGCATCTTGCGGTTGATCTCGATGGTGTCTCGCGCCATGGAGGCCGTCTCGTCCGGAAGGCCCACCATGTTGAGCGAAAGCGTCTCCATGCCGAGGTCGCGGCAGTTCTGGAAGGCGGTGATGATCTGCTCGTTGCTCATCCAGCGCTTGAGGTACTTGGCGCGGTACGCTTCGTTGCCCGATTCGACGCCGAACCAGACCATGTAGCAGCCGGCGTCGGCCATGGGCTTCAGGATGTCCATGGTGGCGCGCTCGACGCGCATGTCGGCGCTCCAGGGGAGCCCGACTTCCTTCTTGTAGAGCTTGCAGAACTTCTCGAGCCACGTGGGATAGATGTCGATGCGCTCGTCCCAGAACTCGAAGATCTTGACGGGGTACCGCTCCTTGAGCTCGCAGAGCTCGCGGACCAGGTTCTCCGGCGATCGCTTGCGGATCCAGCGTCCCGCGCCTCGGTAGAAGCGCATCATGGCGGGGGCGCTGCAATAGGTGCACTGGTCGGGGCAGCCACGGCCGGCGCCCACGGCGAGCGTGTGCCGCGTGTGGGCGAGCGTCCCGAGGCCGCGCGTGTTCAGCAGGGCGTCGACATCGAAGATGTCTCGATCCCAGAACGGGAAGTCGTCCATGTCGTCCACGATCGGCGCGATCGGGTTTCGATGGATGACGGGGCTCTTCTGCTCGCGGCGCTCCTTGATGACGAGCCCCGGGATGTCGTTGTAATCCTTGCCCGCCTCGAGCCGGTTGACCAGCTCGAGCATCGGAACCTCGCCTTCGCCGAGGCAGCCGACATCGCAGTTCGGCTCCTGGATCACGTCATCCGGGTACAGGGTCGGGTGGTAGCCGCCGCAGATGATCGGCGCGTCCGAGACCTGCTTGGCGAGGTGCATCAGGTGCCGGGTCGGCTCCCACTGGTAGGTCATCACCGTGAACGCGATGATGCCCGGATCGTAGTCCTTGATGCGCTGCTGAAAGGACTCCTCGGTGACCGAGGAATCGTAGATGATCAGCGACGTATCGTGGCCACCACGCTTCATGTACGACGAAAGCGAGGCCACTCCGGCGTGGAACTTCCGATCGAAGGAATAGTTGACGAAGAGAATCCTCATGGTTCGGCAAACTCCCTGGAGCGGCTAGAATTGGCTCCGATATCCCCACTGAATCCGGTTCGGGTAGCTCTCTATCGATTCTTTCTCGGGCGTAATGGAGAAGAATCTGACTGGATTATACTCGCGAATCGGTCGGTGTCAAGATTGCTAGTCCGACATAAGTGATTATCTATCATGGACTACGTAATTAAAATACCGATGTGTTGAGAAAGTGCGTCCGTGCGGATCCGGGGGCGCGGTCGGGGGACTCGATTCCACCGGGGCGATCCGGTCGGTTCTCGGGTCCCCGGGAGTGCGCGTTTCCGACCGGCGTCGGTTGTTGTAAGATGCGCGCCTTTCTCACGCTGCGGCTTGGTTTCGGGAGGTCTAGAGATGCAGATCCGATGGCATGCGGGCGCGGGCGCCCTTCTCGTTCTGGCGACCCTGGGCATCTTCGGGTGCAGCAAGTCCGAAGAGTCTCGCCTTCGCGAGGCCATGGAGAAGCGAGCCGCGGAGGAGGACCGGGCGCGCAAGGAGGCCCAGAGCTTCCAGCCCGAGGCGCGTAAGAGCGTCGATCTGGTCCTGATCGAGGCGGGGCCTTTCAAGATGGGCGACAACTCGTTCGGCGGCCTGCCCGAGCGCCAGGTCACCTTGCCGGCGTACTTCATCGGCCGCAAGGAAGTCTCGAACGCCGACTACGCCAAGTTCGTGAAGGCGACGGATTCGGTGCCGCCGTTCAACTGGGACGGTTTCGAGCCGCCGGCGGACCGCCTCGACCACCCCGCGATCGTGCCCCAGATCGACGCCGCCGCCTACGCCGAGTGGGTGGGATGCCGGCTGCCGACGAAGGAAGAGTGGGAGAAGGCGGCTCGCGGCACGGACGGGCGGAAATTTCCCTGGGGCAATCGCTTCGAGACGTCCAAGTGCAACAGCAAGGAGGCCGGGCTCGGAGACACCGTTCCTGTGGGGTCCTACCCGGAGGGAGCCAGCCCCTACGGCTGCCTGAACATGGCCGGGAACGTGCGGGAATGGACGTCGGACTCGTCGGCGGACGGAACGCGCAAGATCCTGAAGGGCGGCAGCTTCATGGACGAGGCGCGCTACATCGAGAGCGCGTTCGAGGCCGAGGGGCGCGCGACGGTCGAGAAGAGCCCCATCCTCGGGTTCCGGGTCGCCCGGGACAGCTGAGCGAGCGCACAGGCCGAGATCAGAGCATCAGCGGGTCCGGATCGGGGAGTGGTGTGTCCAGTGCGGGAGGGCGCCAATACAGTGCGGGAGGGCGCCAAGAAGGGACGTGGGGGGCTCACCGAGGGCCGCGCATCACCGTGGGTGAGATGCGCGAGGGGGGAGAGAATAAGCCAAGGAAACTTTCTTGATTGAGAAGAAAAAAGGGAAAAGAAGGGGAGAAAACAGAAAGTTTTACGTGAACCCACAACCTTGGCTTGATTCATCCTCTCGGTCGTGGGGTCCCCGCCGGATACCGTCACACGGGACTGTCGGATGCCCGCATGCGGGAGCCGGGACGCAGCCTTTCGGCCCCTCCTGGGAACCCCATTCCTACTGATCCTCTTACACCCTTTCGATGGCGACCATCCCCGTATTGTTCCGTGATTTTTCACGGACCGGAGACGATGAGGATCCGTCCTGCTCGAGGGTGAGTACGGGCCTGGACCAGGGGCGTTGGCGAGGTGGGGTGGGAGGGGAACAAATTTTAGCCAAGGCCGTGTTTTGGAGATTTAAGGGGATATGAAGAGATGTGGTTTGAGTTGTGCCGGCCTTGGCTAAAATTCTTGATCTCGTAGCCGAACACGCCCTTCCGCTTGGAATCGAAAAGGCCCCTCCCCAACCGCTTGGATCGTTGCGCTTTTCGCATATCGCGAAGCGTTATCGGCTTCGCTAGTTACATCGGAACAGGAGCGCGGTTTTTTTAGCGGAAAATGCTTCAGGACCCAAAAGTTCGGCCTCGATCCGGCCGCTCCTGCCGAGGTTTCCGCAGGGTTTCCGGGGCCGGGCTCGGCGGCCTTCGGGCGTTGACCGGCAGCGCGAGGAGTCCCGGCCGATCGCGTCACTCGGCCGTGCCCGGAAGCGTGCCGACGGCTCTTCTTGACACGGATTTCCACGCCGAACTAAACTCCCGGCTATGAACGTTCTCCTCGCCCTCCACGGGTTTCGGCCCGAGTTCACCGGAGGCTGTGAGGTGTACGTCGAGGCGCTGGCGCGTGGCTTGATCGAGGCGGGGCACAGGGTCACCATCCTGGCCGGAAGCCGTGACGCGGGCGCAGACGCGGATGAGGGGATCCACGCAGACGAAGTCGACGGGGTCACCGTGTACCGTCTGCGCCGCCCGGATCGGTTCGCCGACAACTGGCTCGAGGGATACTCGGCATTCGCGGAGGAGAAGGTCGCGGACCTTCTCCGATCGGAGTCCTTCGATCTCGTCCACGTCCACCACTGGAAGCGTCTGACGTGCAACCTCGTATCGCTCGCCCGGGACGCGGGAATCCCTGCGATCGTGACTCTTCACGATCTCTGGTCGACGTGTCCCCGCGAAGACCGACGGCTTGCCGGCGATGTCGTCTGCAATGAGCCGGCCGGCGGCCCCGCGTGCGCGTCGTGCGTGCCGCGCATCTGGTGGCAGTCCGAAGACGAGGCGGCCGCGGCGATCGACATCAACACGGGATTGATTCGCGACGAGCTCCGTGGGGCGTCAAGCGTCCTCGTACCGAGCGAAGCGCATCGTCGCCTGGTCGCCCGTAGCCTCTCGCTCCCCGAGGACTCGTTCGAGGTGCTTCCGCTGTCGCTTGGCGAGGTCCGGATTCCGGATGTCGCGAGCGAGGGAGCCGACCCGGCCGAAGCGCGCTTTCCGGACGGACCGCTGCGCATCGGTTGCTGGGGGCATCTCGTCGACTTCAAGGGACCGGATACCCTGATCGAGGCGCTTCGCCTGCTCGAGTCGCCGGATCGCGTGCGCGTCGAGATGTTCGGCGAGGCGGCCTCGCGTACCTACGGCCTTCGCCTGGAGCGGCGAGCGCCGAAGGATGTCGTCACGTTCCACGGTGCGTTCTCGCCGACCGACCTGGCCGGCGTCCCGCTCGATCTCGCCGTGATCCCGAGCCTCGTACACGAGTCGTACTCGCTCGTGCTCGACGAGGCGTTCCGTCTCGGCCTCCCGGCGCTCGTTTCCGATCGTGGAGCCCTCGCGGAGCGTGTGGGCGAGGCCGGCGAGATCTTCGCGGCCGGCGATGCCTCGGATCTCGCGGCGCGCATCGAAGCCGTGCTCGCCGATCCGACGAAGCTCGCCGGCTGGCGAGAGAAGGTTCCCGCGCCCGCATCGTTTGCCGAGCACGTCGGTGCGATCGCGAAGATCTACGAGGCCGGAATCGCGTCGCGGACCCAGCACGACGAGCGCGTCCGGGTTGCCCCGTATCGCGAGATCCTGGCTGCCCGCGCGGCGGTTCTCGAGGAGCGGCAGGCGCAGCTCGAGGAGCTGCGGCTCTCGGCGGATCGGGCCGACGATCTCGAAGCGAACCTCGAGCGTTATCGCGAGGTCAACCGCGAGATCGACAAGGAGCGGCGCACGCAGAAGAAGGTCATCCAGGAGCTTCAGGTCAACCTCGAAGGGCACATCGATGTGCTCGAGAGTCGAGACAAAGAGGTCGCGGCGCTGCGAGAGTCGGTCGAGGCTCTCGGCAAGGACCTGGAGTCCCATCGTGAGGCGCTCCAGGCCAGGCAGAACGAGACCGACGAGCTTCGCGCGATCCTGGAGAGCGTGCAGGCCGACCTCGAGGGGCACCGCGGCGTGGTCGCGGAGCTGCACGCCGAACGCGAGCGCCTCGTCGAGGACCTGCAGAGCCTGAGCACCGAGGTCGCGAATCGCGATGGAACCATCGGGGAGCTCTCGGGTCAGGTCGAAGAGTGTCAGGCCGAGATCGGGCGGCGCGGGGATCGAATCACCGAGCTCGAGGCCGGATGCGAGGAACTGCGCGGCGTCGTCGAGGCGCGAGACCGCAAGCTCGAGGAGCTCGAGCGTCGGCTCGACGAGATGCGACGCTCGCTGCCGATTCGCGTG
>CAZQZX010000254.1:0-9059 GCA_964597885.1 uncultured Planctomycetota bacterium | reverse complement strand
TCCTTCAGCCGCCGCGCGCTCCGGGGGTCGAGCCCCGTGGTCGGCTCGTCGAGGAACAGGACGGCCGGTCGCGTGCAAAGGACGGCCGCGATGTGCAGCTTCTTGCGCATCCCGTGCGAGTAGTTCTTGCACAGATCGTCGGCCCGATCCTCGAGCTCGAAGAACCGGAGCCAGCGCTCGGCATCCGCGTCGCGCTGATCGGCGTCGACCCCGTAGAGGCTCGCGACGAACCCGATGTACTGATCGCCGGTGAGGAACTCGTAGAGCGGCGGCGTATCGGGGACGAGACCGGTCCGGCTGCGGATCTCGCGCGCGGCGTCCTGGAACGATCGCCCCTCGATCCGGATCTCGCCGCGCGTGGGGCGCAGGAGCCCGTTCAGCATGCGGATGGTCGTGGTCTTGCCGGCGCCGTTCGGTCCGAGGAACCCGTAGACCTCACCGCGCGCGATGCGCAGATCGAGTCCGTCCACGGCGGGCTTGCGTTCGAAGTCGCGCCCCAGACCCCGCGTTTCGATCGCGAGATCGCGCGCATCGACGCCCTGGGGCGACGCCCCTTCGACTACGGAGTCCTCGGGCTTCATCGGTCCTCGATCGGAGGCTCGGGGTTGCGGCCGGCAGAAGGCTTCGTTATACACGAAGCCGCATGACACCTCTACTCGCTGCGATCTGCTGCTTCGCGATCTACTTCGTCGGCTACCAGGTGTACGCCCGCTATCTCGCGGTGCGTATCTTCCGGCTGTCGGCCGACCGCGAGACACCTGCCCATACGCTCGAGGACGGCGTCGATTACGTCCCGACCAATCGATTCGTGCTCTTCGGGCATCACTACGCCTCGATCACGGGGCTCGCGCCGATGCTCGGGCCGGCCGTGGCCGTCATCTGGGGATGGCTGCCCGCGATGCTGTGGGTCGTGTTCGGCGCGATCCTGATCGGCTGCGTCCACGACTTCGGCGCGCTCGTGGTGTCGGTTCGGGCCCGGGGGCAATCGATCGGGAAGGTCGCCGAGGGGGTCATCGGCCCGCGCGCGAAGTTCCTGTTCCTGGCGCTCATCTTCTTCGGGATCTCGCTCGCGATGGGGGTGTTCGTCTTCATCATCGCGATCCTCTTCCAGGCCGGTCCCGATTTCGATCCGAACGATCTGTCGGCCTCGAAGTCGTCGTTCCCGAGCGCGGTGCTGCCCTCGGCCGCCATCATGATCATCGCCATGGTGATGGGGTGGCTGCTCTACCGGCGCTCGTTCCCGCTCGCGCGGACGACGGCCGTCGGCTTCGTCGCCATGCTCGTGTTCGTGTGGCTCGGCACCGTGTTCCCGACGCTCGGGCTCTCGGTGGAGAGCTGGCCGGACCGAGGCACGTGGACGTGGATCCTTCTGGGATACGCGCTATTGGCGTCGATCCTTCCGGTGTGGAGCCTCCTGCAGGCGCGCGATTTCCTCAACTCGCTCCTGCTGTACCTCGGGCTCTCGGCGACGTATCTCGGATTCTTCCTGCTGCAGCCGGAGTTCGCGGCGCCGCGCTTCGATCCGTCGCCGCCGGGCGCGCCGCCGATCTTCCCGTTCGTGTTCATCGTGATCGCCTGCGGAGCCGCGAGTGGTTTCCACGGGCTCGTCTCTTCGGGGACGACCGCGAAGCAGCTCGGCCGTGAGACCGACGCGCGCTTCATCGCGTACGGCGGCATGGTGGGGGAATCGCTCCTCGGGCTGCTGGCCGTGCTCGCGTGCACGGCGGGCGTTTCCGGCTCCGATGTCTGGCACCAGACCTACCACGACTGGAACAGCATCGCGGGAGAGGGCACCCTCGCCGTGAAGCTCGGTGCGTTCATCCGCGGGTGCGCGCTGTTCCTGTCGTCGCTGGGCCTCGACCCGAATCTCGCGGCCGGCTTCATCGCGGTGATCGTGGTGTCGTTCGCGCTTACCACCCTCGACTCCGCGACGAGGCTTCTGCGATTCAACATCGCCGAGCTCGCGGGGTCGCTCGGCCTCGGTGTCCTCGGCGGCCGCTTCGTGGCGAGCGCGCTCGCGGTGGCGGCGATCGGCTTCTTCGCCTTCTACAAGATCGACGGCCAGTCGGCCGGTCTCGCCCTGTGGACGCTGTTCGGCATCACGAACCAGCTGCTCGCCGGGCTGACCCTGCTCACGGTGTCGCTCTATCTCAAGCAGCGCGGGCGGACATTCTGGTTCACGGCACTCCCGGCGGTGTTCATGCTCACGAGCACGGCGGTCGCGATGGTTCGGAAGCTCCAGGGATTCTTTCGGGCTGAACAAACGCTGCTCCTGGTTGTAGGGGGGGCGCTGGCCGCGATCGGAGTGTGGATCGTGGTCGAGTCCCTTCTGGCGGCCCGCCGCCCAGAGCGCACCGAGGACGACCTCATCGCGACATGAAGATTCGGACCCACAAGCGGTACCGGCTCGTCTTCGAACATCGTCCGACCCTCTCGACGCTGTTCCTCGGCCTGATCTTCGCGGTCGTGATCGTGGCCGCCGCGTTCCGGCTCGGAATCGACCCGCTCCAATCCGTCCTGGTGATCCTGTCCTCGGCCTTGCTCGGCGGCGCGTGCGTCCAGTTCCTCGGATCCCGGAGCCACTTCCGATTCGACGCCGAGACGGGACACCTCACGTGGTCCCATCGCCGGGTGTTCGGCGGCGGGCGAAGCGGTCGACTTCCGCTGGAGCAGATCCAGTCCGTCGAGATCGAGGAGGACACGTCCGACGGCACCTGCTATCGACTCGTGCTCGACACGTCGAACGACGGAAGGATCCCGCTCACGGAGTGCTACTTCGGTTTCGGTCGATTCGAGCCCATGCGCGACGAGATCCGACGCTGGCTCGACACCGCGCGGCGTCCCGTCACCGCCCGCGCATGACGGCGCGTCCGGTCGATCAGCCTCGCGCGATGCTCGCGCTGAGCACGTTGCGATTCCCGGTGCGCTCGTAGCGGAGCTCGCTCGCGAGCGTGTTCACGAGATGCAGTCCGTGACCCCCGAGGGCTCGCTCCTCGAGCGGGATCGCCGGATCGGGGGATCGCTCGCTCTTCGACGGGTCGAAGGGACTGCCCGCGTCCTCGACGGTGATGCGTATCGTCGTGGCGTCGACCTCGAGGCGAAGCTCGACCTTGTCGCAATGCGGGTCGAGTCCCGCGTGACGAATCGTGTTCGTGACGAGCTCTTCGGCGACCAGCTGCGCGATGAAGAGCGGGCGTCCGAGCACACCCCGGCCTTCGAGATGACCGGCCAGCTCGCGAACGAGCGGCCCGACCCGCGCCATCTCCGGCGGCAGGACCCAGGCCTTCCGATTACTCGGAGCGGGCGCCATCGGCCGCGTGGGCGTCGTAGATTCGCTCATGGGGCTCTCCCTCGACCTCGCCGCCGCGCCTGGCGCCGAGGGCGTTCGCCATGGACTGGGCGAGCAGATCCATCTTCGCGATCTCCTGGATGCGAGGACGGTATTCGATCATGTCGTCGGGAGTGAGGATCGCGTCGAACACGGCGCAGGCTTCCGCGAGCGCGATGAGGGACACGTCGTGCGGGTCCGGGATCTCGTCGCTCTTGATGATCGCGAGGACTCGCTCCTTCGCTTCCTTTCGCTCGGTCTCGTCGAGGATCGGGTAGCGGCGCTTGCCGAGCACCCACCGCAGGCGGCTCTGATCGCGGCTGAGGATTCCGCGGCCGACCAACCGGTCGAGCGAACGCTCGCGGATCGCATCGGCTTCGCGCGCGAGGGTGTGGATCCACCACTGGGCGTCGTGCGTGTCGTCGGCGCGTCCGATCGCCGCGAGCGCCGGATCGAGGATATCGTCTCCGATCGGGGATCGCGCGATCAGCTTCAGCTGTCTCAGGTCGTTCTCGATGAGGCGAAGCGCCGAGAGGTTCATCAGCACGGCGCCGGAGAGGGCATACTCGAGCGAGTGCTCGGGCAGCTCGGCGAATCCGGATCCGTCGTCGTGCAGGGCGAGGAGCAGGATCTCCTCGGGGAGCGTGAGGGTCGGCGTCGCGTGGAGCTCGTGGTGGTGGGGCTCGACCTCGTACGACAGCAGCGCTTCATCGCGCGTCGCGTAGCTGCTGAACAGGTTGATCAGGCCGCTGATCTTGAAGACCTCGACCACCGGTTCGGTCATGCCGACGAGGACGGCGCGTCCGTGCGTTTCCTGCGCCTGCTTGGCGCACAGGAGGCAGGCGCTCAGGCCGACACTGCTGATGTACGTCACGTTCGAGAAGTCGAGGATGACGTTGCGGATACCGCCGTCGAAGACCTTCTGGACGGCCTCCTCGAGCACCGGGGCGTTCTCGACATCGAGCCTCTCTCCCAGGCTGAGGACGATGACGTCCCCGACTCGCTCGCTCTTGAGCTCCATGATGCTCCTTACCTTCCTGACCGCGGGCCTCAGGAGGCCTGCGTGTACGTCCCGTCCATGAACGGATTCCAGTTCTGGCCGTCGCCCGACATCTCCATCTTGAAGACGTACGTCCCTTCCTTGGAGACGTCGAAGGTCGCGCGCAGCTTCCCCATCGGCATGTCGCAGATCATGCTCAGGACGTCGCCCTCGAAGTTCCCGTGGAACTGGCTCGGGGGGAAGCCGGACGAGTCGAACCAGTGCAGGGTGTAGCGATCCTGCCCGGCGTCGTGCGTGAAGACGGCGTGTCCCGTGAGGCTCACCTTGCCGTCGCGCTGCTGCTCGTAGTCCTGGACGAGGACGAAGCCGTTCAGGGCGACCCGATTGTGCACGGTGCCCGTCGCGTCGCCGCCGGTCGGGTCGAAGGGCGAGGGCGAGAGGACCTCGCATCCCGTCCAGTTTCCGGCGAGCTTTTCGAGCTTGCGATGGGCATCCGTCGGTTGGAGCATGTCCATCAGGAACCTCCTTCGTTTCGTGGGGATGGCGACCGCGCAGCGTAGCACGTCGGTCGTCGGCACGGTAGCGCCGCCGGCCTCGGGCGGGGGCCGGGCACGTGCTACGCTTGCGGGCATGATCGGCGACTTCGATGCCCTGTGCGAGACCTGGTTCCGATCCGTGCCGGACTCGGCGGGGGTCGTTCGCCCGGCCGCGGTGACGACGGATGCCGAGGGCCGGTGGAGGATCCTGCGAATCGGCCCGTCGACCCCGAAGAGCCCGACTGATTCGCGTGTCCTCGCGCTGGCCCGCGCCCGCGCCGACCTCGTGATCACGACCGGCAAGATCCTTCGCGACGAGCCGAACGTGACGCTCGATCCGCCGGAGGCGTTGCGCGCTCGCGTCGAGTCGTTCCGGTCGAGCGAGCTCGGTCGCACCGAAGCGCCGGTGCCGATGATCCTGACCTCGGGACGCGACTTCGACCCGGCGCATCGAATGATCGCCGCGCGGGGCGCCGCCATCGTCGCGACGGATGCGTCGGGCAAGGAGCGCCTCGACGCGAGCGGGCTGCCGGGTTCGATCCGGGTGGTGGCGCTTCCCGAGCCGGGGATCCGGGGGGCCATCGCCTGGGCCCGTGACGAGCTCGGCGTCGAGGCGATCTCCATCGATGCCGGACCCACGGCGGCGAATCCTCTGCACGACGAGCCGCTTCTCGTCGACGAGATCTACCTCTCGGTCTTCAAGGGCAGGGTCGCGGAGGAGGTTCTCGGCTTTCCGTTCGTCTCCCGCACGCATCTCGAGGCGAGCTTCATGCCGGCGTCGGAACGCGTCTCGGTCGACGAGGCGAGCGGACGCTGGACGTTCCAGCGATTCGTGCGGAGGGGCTAGCGGGCGCGCTCTTGCCACTGCCGGATCTCTTCGGTGCGGTCGACGTCCGGGGCTTCTCGCTGCCACGTCTCGTACACGCCGCCGAGCGTTTCGGCGAGCCGCCGCCGCGCGGCTCCTCCCGCCGGCGCGGACTCGTAGGACGAGATCAACAGCGCTCGGGCCTCGTCGAAGCGTCCGAGTCGGGCGAGGGCGGTGCCGAGCTCGATGATCGCGCGGATCCCGAGATCCTCGGCCACGCCCGGGCCGTCGTTCCGGAGCAGCGATTCGACCTCGCGGCGCAGCTGGCCGTCCTGGCCGCATTCCGCGGACAAGTACGACGCGCGCTCACTCTCGGCGAGGTCGCAAGCGACATCGAACAGCTCGAAGGCGCGACGGCTGCGATCCAGCGACATGGGACGGATGGACTCCTCGGGACCGGGAGCTCGGGCCCGCTCGAAGGACCGGAACGAGCGGGAGGACTCCCTACACCCTGAGATACCGGAATCGGGCCGGTAGCCCGAACCGGAAAGTTCCGAGAAATCGCGGGGCGACATGACTTTGGGGGGACGACGGGGCCGTGAGGAGGCCCGAGGCCGGACTCTCGGCCAGTTACCGGGGGGCGGTCGACGGCTCCGCGAATGCCCGCAGCTCGGGCTCGTGCGCTCGGATCCGGGCCTCGAGGCGGGCGATCGCCGCGGTGGGATCGGTCCGGTTCGAGAGGGCGTCCCGGACGTCCGCGTGCGCCGAGGCGACCTCGGGATGCCCGCCATCGAGGACGAACGCGACCAGAAGTCCGGCCTCGAGCAGCCGTCTCTGCGATCGCGCGACCTCGTCCTGGCTGAGCTCGCAGCGGAGTGCCGCGTCGAGATCGTCGATTCCGCCGAGCCGCGTCAGCTCCTCCTGGGACCAGCGGCGCAGCACCCACGGATCGGCGGCATCCTCGGTCGGGAGGTATCGCTCGCAGTACATGGCGGCGCCGAACCGGAGCCATCGCGGAATCTTCTTCTCGGCCCAGTAGGCTTCGGCGTCGAACGGGCGGCTCGGGTCGGCGCGGTACGTTTCGACGGTGTGGGGGCTCGGGTCGAGGCGCTCGACGAACGCGTGGGCGGTCGCGTGCCGCGCGGCGAGGGCGCCCCACAGTCGGCCGCCTTCGGTGCGATCGTCGAAGTAAGCGCAGGCGGCTCCCGGGTGATGGCCGCCGCCCTGGATATCCAGCCATTGTTCGCAGGGAAACGCGTGATGGAAGGCCGAGAAACCGCTCGCCTCCGGGGGGACGCGCTCGCCCTCGGGGGCCGTGATCGCGAACGCGTTGTACTGGACGAGGCTTCGCAGGAGGATCACCGTCAGCGGTGGCTCGGGCGTGGTCCCGAAGATCCGCTCGAGGTGCGGCAGGGCATCGTGCATCGACGCCCGTGCTTCCTCGGTGGTCCGCCGGCTGCACGTCGAGTAGACGAGGAGCGGGGGGGTCGGCACCTCCCACCACCGGTGCAGTCGCGAATGATAGTCGTTCGCGTCGGCCTCGTTCATCCATTCGTCTCCGCATCGATAGACGACGGCGTCGTCGCCGGGCGGATCGGAGTCGTGAGCGGAGCGGTCCTCGGTCGCGAGGCTGGCGGGACCGGCGACGTGCGTCTCGCCGCGCAGTTCGTCCGCGATGGCCTGCTCGAGCTCGTCGGGATCGAACTCGTCGGGCCCCGGGCCGCCCTGGTAGGCGACACGACCGTCGCGGCCGATCAGATAGAGGCGATCCGGCCACGCGTCGTACGCGCGGTTCGCGGCGTCGTCGAGCGTGTCGACCAGCGCGGGAATCGGTTCGAGGTCGAGCGCCGAGAGGCACGAGCGCGCGACCTCACGTCGCTCCCAGATCGTGACCGGATCTTCGACGATGGGGTCCGCCCCGGCGTCTCTCGGAAGAAACCCGTCGAGGGCGTGGGCCTCGCGGATGTACACGAGGAAGAACTGCACGTCGTCGCCGTGGTCTCGCCACAGCTGCTTCAGCCGACCGGCCGATTCCCGGAAGGGCGGTCAGGTGTAGCTGCCGAAGATCAGCGCCACCGGGCGCTCGCCCGCGAAGTCCGAGAGCGTCACCGTGGTGGCGCCGTCCGGCGATGCGAGCGTGAAGTCGGGCGCGACCTGGCCGGTGAGCGCTCGCGGGGGCGCCGACACGAGCGCGGGGTCGATCGTCCACTGCGCTTCGTGGCTCGTGTAGAACGCGTCGAGCTCGGCGGCGGTGAGGAAGCCGTCGTCGTTCCCGTCGGTGCCGTCGATCAGTCGCTCGAAGGGGTCGGTCGTTTCGACCTCGAGTAGGCCGGCCCATCGGCCGTCCGGGCGTCGTCCGTACCGGGCGCGTCGATCGGCGATCCGCTCGAACTCGGTGCGTCCCACCCGACCGTCTTCGTTTCGATCGTAAGC
The DNA here is from genome assembly GCA_964597885.1 of uncultured Planctomycetota bacterium. Lineage (GTDB taxonomy): Bacteria > Planctomycetota > JACOTG01 > JACOTG01 > JAUIME01 > CAZQZX01. The sequence goes on along the minus strand of CAZQZX010000254.1, from coordinate 957 downwards.
CTGCAAGGCCGCCTGCACCTCCGAGCGACCGACGTGGGCCGCGTCGTCGTCGTCCTGGAGATACCAGGCCACGAGGTGGACCGCGCGGAGACGGCGCCCTTCGGACGGATGGAGTGCTCGGACTCGCCGGCCCGATCGCTCGAAGTCCTCGGCGGTGAGACGGCCGTCCATCGTGCGGTCGAGGCGCGCGAAGTCGGCTCCCTCGCGATCGTACTCGTCGGCGGTGATCGTGCCGTCGTCGTCGCGATCGTAGCGGTCGAGGAGGTACTCGAACACCGGGTTCGATTCGCGCGGCCCGTCCGTCGTTTCCTGCGCGGAGGCCGGATCGGCAGGCTCGCGATCCACGGGGCTCACGCAAGCGACGACGAAGAACAGCGTGGCGATCGAGAGGGCGAGGGCACGCGACATCAGGTTCCGCGCTCCGTTGCGACCTTCTCGAGCCACCAGGCGACCACGGGAAGCTCTCGGGCGTAGTGCGCGACCGGCGGCTCACCGCCCGTCCCGCTTTCCATGGAGAGATCGAAGCCGGCCGCGCGCGCCATGGTGTCGCACTCGACTTCGACCTCGGCCGGTTGCAGCGGCCACGGGGCGTGCTGGATATGTCCTCGGAAGAGGCGGCCGCGGCGGTCTGCGGAATAGAGGCAGTATCGCTCGGTCAGCCAGTGATCGAGCGAGCCGGGCCGGCTGCGATACGGCTCGCCGACCGGCCGATACGTCGCCTGGAAGCGTCCGGCGGGAGCGCCCCGATGCGTGCGCGTGGAGACGTAGTGGACGGAGTCGGACCACCGTTCGATCGACATGCGCGCATCGAAGTACGGCAAGTGGAAGAACGCGCGCGCCGTGCGGACCGACAGCCGGCTCGACGCGTCGAGACTGAAGAACCACACGCCGGGCCGTTCGTCACCGTTTCGGTCGCGGTAGCGCCAGTGGCTCGCAGCTTGCTACTGGAAAGGCCAC
>CAZQZX010000253.1:0-9099 GCA_964597885.1 uncultured Planctomycetota bacterium | reverse complement strand
GCTCCCCGTTCGGATGCCGGAGCGCTGCGCTTTGCGCGCGATGGCCTCGTCGACCGGATCGACGTAGAGGAGCAGGATCTGGAGGTCGGGATGCTCGCGTCGCAGACGCTCGAGCACGGCGACATGTTCGTCGAGGAACGGGATCCACGTCTGCACGAAGCTGACGATCGAGGGGCCCTTGGCGAACTCGCTCTCGGCGATCGGGCTCCCGTCGAGATCCTTGGCGTTGAATCCCTTCGGCAGGGGACGCTTGCGCGCGAAGAACGTCTGCTTGGGGACGCTTGCGCGCGAGTCGGCGGAGAGGTCCGTCGACGTCGCCCCGCGTTCGAGCGGCTTGCGTTCCGTGATGCCGTCGGCTTCGTGCACGGTGAAGAAGGTGTCGCTCGCCAGATTCTCGAACGACTGCGTCTTGCCCGAAGGCCACGTGATCTCGAGCTTCGCGATCTGGTCGGCGTCGGCCGTCCCGAAGAACACCTCGTTCGGCGACTGCGACTGGAAGCCGTTGGCCGACTTCATCTCGGCCATCTGGAATCGCCCGGACGAGTCCGTCAGCTCGAGTCGCGCGCCGATGCCGTCGCGGTTCGAGTCGGTGCCGACGAGCTTCACGAAGATCCGGTGCCCGTCCGACTCCATCTCGTTGAGATAGAGCTGGAGAAGCTTGCGCTGCAGGTTCTTGACGACCAGGTCGAGGTCGCCGTCGCGGTCCATGTCACCGACGCCGAAGCTTCGCGCGTCGATGTCCGAATCGATTCCCGACACCGCTCCGAGCTCTTCGAAGTGGTCGCCGCGATTCTCGAAGAAGAAGTTGCGCTCGAATCCGTTCAGCGAGAACTGGCTGTTGAACGCGAGAGCCGCGGATTGCTGAAGACCGCGCGGATTCTCGGCGGTCTGGACGTCCTGACTTGTCGTGTACTTCACACGATCCCGGAGCAGCGTGTCCTTGTGAGCGGACCGCTTGTCCTCCTCGACGCAGGGCGCGAGAACCTCGCGCCAGTAGAACGTTCAGCAGTCTTTTGCTTCGACGCCCGAGTAGTAGCCATTCAACACGATCAGATCGGAATCGCCGTCCGCGTCGAAGTCGGCGAAGTCGCCGTTCCAGGCCCACTGGCAGTTGGCGATGCCGAGCTTCTGGGCGTTCGAGTCGTCGAACGACTCGTTGTCGTTGCCTCGGAACATCGAGTTGCCGAGCGTGAGCTTCCAGAGGAGCTGCATGTCCTCGTCGCTCACGAGGTCGGATGCCGTACGGAGCACGCGCTGGCCGGTGCTCGACTGCATGTTCGTCACGTAGAGGTCCCAGCGCGAGTCGTTGTCGTAGTCGACGAACGTCGCGCCCATGCCGTTTCCGACGTCGACGACCCCGAGCGCCTCGGCGCGATCCTCGAAGGTGCCGTCGCCGCGGTTCACGTAGAAGTTGTTCGGACCGAAATCGTTCGCGACGTACAGATCGGGATAGAGGTCCTTGTTCCAGTCCACGACCGCGACCGCGTAGCTCCAGTACGTGTGGTCGGCGAGGCCGGCTTCCGCGGTGACGTCCGTGAAGCGCAGCTCGCCGTCGTTGCGGTACAGGTAGTTCCGCAGGCCGTGCGTCGCGTTGTACGGGTGATGCTGGCCGGTGCGGTACGCCTCACCGATGCCGTAGCTCGTCACGAACAGGTCGAGGTCGCCGTCTCGGTCGTAGTCGAGCATCGTCGGCGACATGAAGGCTCCCTGCTGCTTGAGGCCGGCCGGCGTCGTGATCTCGCGGAACTTCCCGCCACCCAGGTTCTCGTAGAGCGAGTTGGCGTTTCGCGCCACGGACGGATGGTGGAACGGCGCCCGTGCGATGAACAGGTCCGGGTCGCCGTCATTGTCGAGATCGCCGAAGACGGCGCCGCGCGTTCCTCCGATCGAGACCAGTCCGCGCTCTTCCGCTTCGTTGGTGAAGGTCCCGTCGCCCTGGTTCATGTACAGGCCGAAGGGGCCGTACGCGTTCGGCATGAAGATGTCGAGGCGGCCATCCTGGTCGACGTCGTACACGCACACGCCGCCGTAGTCGTACTGCGTCAGGTTCTCGGTCCGGTGGACGTTGCCGAGTCCGGTGATCCCGCACTGCGGCGGCTCGGTGACAAAGAGCCCGGCCGACGTCGTGACCTCGCGGAACAAGGCCTTCGGGGCGTTTCGCTGCTCGCGCTCGGTGACGAAGATCCGGTCGATCTTCCATTCGGACTCCTCGTCGGCGCGGCGGAAGGCCATGCGCCACACGACGTGCTCGTGGTGCACCGAACGATCCTTGCGGATGCCGCGCAGGTCCTGCTTGACGCGCGCGTGAACCCGCCTGGTGGTGACCTCGCCGAGGTAGGCCTTGCACTTGAAGAAGCCGTCGTAGATCTGGCTGAACTCGCCGAAGAACGACTCCATTGCGGCGGTCACGGCCTCGGGCCCTTCGACGAACTTCTTCGACGGTCCGTCGTGCGTTGCGTCGCGACCGTCGCTTCCGGTCAGGATACCGTCCGGCACGGATCCCCGGACGTCGTCTTCGAGCGCGGCCGCGAACGCCTTGGCGTCCTTCGACTCGTAGGCGACCTCGAGCTTTCGGACCACGTCCTTCAGATCGAGGTCGAGGCTCTCCACGGAGTAGTCGAACGCACCGCCGACGATCGGCTGGCCGGACGTGTCCGGCTCGGTGCGGAGGCGTTCGACGACCTCAGCGGGAAGCCCTGCATACGGGTCGTTCTTCGACGCCGCGGTCCAGGGCTTGGCTTGCTTCGCACCGCCGGTGTCGTCGCCGCCGCACGCGGTCAGCGTGACGGCCAGGAGCGCGACGAGAAGCGACACCGGGAGCGATCGGTTGGGTGCTGCAGGCATCGGGCCTCTTCGATCGGCGCGCCGGAATCCGGCGCGCGGCCATTCCTTTTCCTCGCCATTCCTCGGTGAGAGGGGTGCCTATGATAGCGGTTGCTTTGCACGGGGTAAAGCCGTCCGGTGTCCGACTTTCGAGACCGCGTCACAGACCCCGTTTAGCGGTCTCCGCTCTCGTCCGGCGCGGCCGGGGAGAGGTAGCCGAGGGCCCCGAGCTGATCGAGCATGCGGCGCTCGGCCTCGGCGTCCGGGGCGCCGCCGGGCTCGGGGAGCCTCGGACGGGAGATCAATCCCTCGTACGTGTCGACGTACCGGACAGGATGAGCCGCAAGGAATTCCGGTTCGACGATTTCCTCGAGGACTCGACCCGTCATGTCGCGCGGGACGGGGAGCCCCAGCAACGCGAGCACGGTGGGCGCGAGATCCACGAGCTGGGCATGCACCGTCTTTCCGGCGCGAATCGGCCCTCCCGAAGCGAGGAAGAACCCGCTCGGGTCGTGCCGTCCGGACTGGCCGACCGCCACCTGCCCGAGCGACTCGCTTTCCCGGCGAAGCTCTTCCATCTGAGCGGGCGGGAGGGGCCTCGGTAGGACTCGCGAGGAGACGAAGCCGTGGTCCGAGACCACGAATACGACCGTTTCCGGATCGAGCCGCGTCAGCAGCTCGCCGACGAAGCGGTCGTTGTGGCGGTACACGGCGGGAACGATCGAGCCGAGCCGCCGGGCCGTGGCGGGGTCGACGCTCGGATAGTCCCCGGGGCGGAACCAGTGCCAGAACGTGTGCGAGATCGGATCGGCCGCCACGAGGAAGAGACCGAAGAGATCCGGCTGCGGCTCCCGGTCGAGGAGCTCGAGGGCCATCTCTTCGTGGGAGCGCTGGGCGCACCAGGCGAACTTCAGGACGCTCAAGGCGTGACCGAATACCGGACGAGGGATGGCGAGCAGGTCGCGGCGCTCCCCGGCGTCGAGCTCGACCAGGGCGTCGATCTCGTCCATCGGCGGGGCGAGCGGATCCAGGGCGAGCGGTGCGAGGATCGGCGCGAGCTCATCCGGAAACACGGCCGCGTCGGTGCGGGCGCCGTCGAGCCATTCGGTGTAGCGAGTCCGTGCGAGGCGATCGGACACGAGGTAGCCGCGGACGGGCTCGGCGGGCCACGTCGCCCAGTATCCGATCCAGCCGTTCGTGAGATCGAACGCCGAGGTGAGGTTCCACAGCGCGAGCCGGCGCCGATCGTTGGAGGTCACGAGATGCCGTCGATCGGGTCGGACGAAGTCGACGATGCCGTGCTCCTCGCGAGGCGTCCCGGTGGCGAGGGTCGTCCAGAGCGCGGGGGACTTCATCGGGCGTCGCGACTCGAGGAGCCCCTGCGAGCCCTCGGCGCCGAGGCGCGCGAAGGTCGGCATCGACCCGGACCGGATCTGGTCGCGCACGATCTCGGGCGAGAAACCGTCGATGGCCAGAATCGCGATCTTCACGCCCGTGGGCTCGGTCTGCCGGACGATCCGTCGAAGCCGGTCGTCCGGGCCCCGGCCGCATCCGGCGAGCAAGAGGAGGATCGCCGTCGTGGCGGCGAGGATTCGAGCAAGGCGCGTCGCGGCGGGCGACGGGCTCACGAGCCGCTCCGGAGGCGCTGGATCGCGGCCCGGAACGCCGCCTGTTCCGGATGGTTCGGATACGTCTGGACGATCCACTCGAGGCATTCGATCGCTCGCTCGCGCCGACCGGCGTTGACGTAGCAGTCCGCGCGCAGCCGCTGCACGTCGACGAGGAACTTCGGCTCGCCCCCCGCTTGATGGGCGATCTGAAGCGGATCGAGCGCTTCCTCGTGACGGTTGGACTTCGCGAGCGCGTACCCGAGCAGGAAATTGGCCTGTGGATGGCCGGGCTCGATCGCGAGCGCCTGGGCGAGGGTGGAGATCGCCTCGTCGTACCGCTTGCGCTCGCTGTACAGACGTCCGGCGTTCACGAACGTCACGACCTCGACGGTCCCGAGCTCGATCGCGCGTCGATATCCTTCGAGGGCCTGGTCCTTCAGGCGCTTGGCGTCGGTGCGTCGTCCCTGGCGGAGCAATCCCACCGCGCGTGTCAGCCGGGTGGTCGCGAGGCGGGAGTGGACCGACGGATCGTTCGGACGGAGCTCCATGACCTCGCGATACCAGCGCTCCGCGTCTTCCGGGCGCCCGGCATCGAGGCACGCGGACGCCATCTCGGACGCGGCCATGAAGTTGGTGGGGTCGGCCGCCAGGATCTCCTCGTAGAGGTTCATGGCCTCCTGGAGCTGGCCGCCGGCCTGCAGGAAGCGAGCCCGATCGAGCCGGTCGAACAGGGTGATGCAATCGGCCGGGTGTCGCAGCTCCGAGAGCTCGGGGATGTCGGCGGGCGTGCCGACGCTCTCCACGTAGCCGAGCTGCCTCAGGCGTGCCGCTTCCTTCGCATCGGGGACGATCGATCGCGCGAACTGACCGCTCCCCGGGTTGGCGCCCCGGATGCGTTCCAGCTCCGCGAGCAGCTCGCGGACCCGATCCGGCTCGCGGTCGACGAGGTTATCGGTCTCTTCGGGGTCGGTGTCGAGCCGGTAGAGCTCCCGGCGCGGCCCGTCGACGAGCTTCCAGTTGCCGCGCCGCACCTGGAAGAGCGGCGACCAGCTGTAGGCGTCCCAGGGGAGGAACGTCTCGGCGTAGTGGACGGACGACGCGGGCGTTTCGGCGGACACCGGCTCGTCGAGCAGGCGAGGGACGAGGCTGTCGCCCTCGAGGGCGTCGGGGATCGCGAAGCCCAGGAGCTCGAGCACCGTGGGAAGCACGTCGACCTGCGAGGCGAGGGCCTGGTCGCGTCGCCCCGCCGGAAGGCGCCCCGCGGCGTGGAAGATCAGCGGGATCCGCAGGGTGTCCTCATAGAGGAGGAGGCCGTGCGTCGATTCGTCGTGGGGCCCGGTGATGCCCTCACCGTGGTCGCCGACGACGACGATGAGCGTCCGGTCGAGCAGCCCCTTGCGGCGCAGCCCCTGGAGAAGCCGGTCGATCGACCGATCCATCGCTTCGATCTCCCCTATATAGAGGTCGTGCCGCGACGGTCCGCGCCGGCTGGCGATGTCCTCCGGGGGCTCGTACGGGTAGTGCGGGTCGAAGTAGTGGACCCAGAGCATGTACGGCCGATCGCGCTCGAAATCGTCGGCGACTTCGAGCGCCTGCTCGGTCACGGCGTCGCCGTCGCGAGATGGGTCGCTGACGCCGGTGTCGGTGGTCATCGTGGCGCGGTCGTCTTCGTATCGATCGAAGCCGCAGGCGAGGCCGTGCTTGCGGTCGAGGACCGTCGCGGCCAGGACGGCCGCGGTCTGGTAGCCCTCGCCTCGCAGGCGATCGGGGAGCAGCGCGGGCTCCGCCGAGAGCGCGTACACACCGTTGCCGCGCACCCCATGCGTCGGCGGAGTCAGGCCGGTCAGGATGGACGTGTGAGTGGGAAGCGTCACCGGCGCCACGGCCGAAGCCTGTTCGAAGAGCGCTCCCTCGCGCGCGAGGCGGTCGAGGGCCGGCGTCTCGGCGGGGCCCCCGTAGCAGCCGAGGTGATCGGCGCGGGTCGTGTCGCGCGTGATCCGCAGCACGCTGACGCCCTCGCGGTCGCCGTCCGGGGAAGGCGAGGAACAGCCGAGGGTTACGACCGCGGCCAGGGCCAGCGAGATCAGGAGCGAGGGGAGTCCGGCGCGAGCGCGAGTGTTGCGTGTGTTCGACGTCGCCGAGCCCGACGTCCAAAAGAATCGACGCTCATCATCGCGCATCCTCCGGCGCGACGATCGGTTGAGAGGCTCGTAAAGCAAGCTGGAATTCGTGCTTGTAAGAAAGGGTCGAAAGCGGGCGGTGCACTGGAATAGGGATTGCTTTCCCTCCCCGCGTCGAAGGCCGTGGATTGTACCACGGCCACGACGTGCCAAACGTCTGAGTCTCCATACGTCTACAAACGACCGCGGTTATTTTTATCCAATAGGAGGATCTAGATGAAGCTCACGAAGATGATTGCTGGTGTGGCCCTGATGGCCATGCTCGCCGTCGTCCTGGCGCCGGTCGCTTCGGCCCAGCCGAACCACCTGCAGCCGGGTTCCGTGCTGATCTACCCGCTTTACGATGCGACGGCGGGTGCCGGTACGGTGATTTGCCTCACGAACACGAACGATGACAACGTCTACTGCCCGTCGTCGGACTTCCGCGCGGGTGACGTGAACGTCCACTACCAGTACATCGATGGCGACACCTGGGAAGAGTTCGATCGCTTCGAGCTCCTGACCCCCGGTGACACCCTCTGCGTGCTCGTGGATCAGCACAACCCGGAAGGCAACCAGGGCTTCCTGGTCGTCTCGGCGGCGGATCCGCAGGACATGAACAAGAAGATCGACTTCGACTACCTGATCGGTTCGGCGGTCGTCGTGCAGTCGGGTCTCAACTTCCTCTGGTCGTACACCCCGTACGCCTTCGAGGGACTGCCGAGCGATGGCGCGCCGTCGGCGTGCGACCGCTACGCGACCGACGATGACAGCGATGGCGCCCTCGACTTCGATGGCACCGAGTACGATCTCTTCCCGAAGCAGGTCTTCATCGACAGCTTCTTCGAAGAGACCGGCAACTTCGGTAACGCGCTCACGCTCATGACGACGACGGGCGCGAACTACGACGCCGAGGTCGACTTCCTCTTCTGGAACAACATCGAAGAGAAGTTCTCGCGCTCGTTCCGCTTCACCTGCTGGCACACCGGCCCGCTCAGCGAGATCTCCGCGATCGTCACGAACCTCGGTGGTGACGACGAAGAGCTCGGCGTGAACGAGGTCGAGACCGGTTGGGCGTCGATCACGGGTGCGCGCACCATCGATGGTGCCGGTAACCCGGTCATGGACGGCAGCGATTTCCGCATCCCGCCGGTCCTCGGTGTCTTCAACCAGCTGATCACGAGCACCGACTTCTCGGCCGGACACGCGCTCCACTACCGTGGTTCGCTCGACGGCCTGGAGCTGCTCACGGGTAACGACGAGTAATTCGTCTCCACCCAGCGATCCAGCATCTGTAACTTCCACAGGGAGTCGGGACTTCGGTCCCGGCTCCCTGTTTTTTTGGGTCCTGCGCCCGATGGTTACTTCACGGTAACGAGACAGCCCCCAGAGTGGTCTGACGCTTGACGAAACAGGCCAAAAACTTATGATGGGAAATCCGATCAGGAGTCGTGTCGCTGACACGCTTTCCCACCTTCCCATGGGAGAACCATGGGGTCTGTCCATACCGAGGTCCACCGCCTGAGCACGCGTATGCACTGACCGGCGGTGTTTCATTTCGAAGTGATCAAAGGAGGATCGCTGATATGACGCAGGATCGACTGGTAATTCGCCGGGTCGGGACGCTGGCGCTCGTCGCCGCTCTCACGCTCGGCATCGGTCTGGCTTACTCGCTCCAGCAGGACGAGAACGGCCTGAGCCCCGAGGCGATCAGCGCCGCGATGGACGCGATCGGCGTCGTCGACATGTCCGTGCAGTGGATTTCGGTTCCGGGTGAAGCGGTCTCGAACCTGGACATCCCGGTGACGATCGAAGGACGCGACTACCTGCTGAGCCTCTCGCAGCACTCGCTGCGCTCGCCGGACTTCGAGGTCTTCCAGACCGACGCCGCCGGCGATCCGATCCCGGCCGAGATCCCGGACGTTCGCACGTACCGCGGCTGGGTCGAAGGATACGAGGGCTCGATCGTCGCGGCCAGCACCACGCCTGACGGTGAGCTGCACGCCACGGTCATCCTGGACAACCGCGAGTGGCTCATCCAGCCGCTCTCGGCCGCGATGGGTCCGAGCCTGGCCGGTAGCCACGCGATCTACAAGCGTTCGGACGTCATCGAGGGCGAAGGCATCTGCGGTGTCGATGAGTACATCGCGGAGAACGAGTTCAACACCGACGGCGACAACGGCCTCGCGCCTCTCGGCAGTGGTCTGCAGACGTGCGAGATCGCCTGCGACGCCGACCGCGAGTTCTACAACCTCAACGGCAGCAACGTTCAGAACACGGTCAACGACATCGAGCGAGTGATGAACTCGGTCGAGGTCATCTACGAGCGCGACGTGAGCATCACGTACGAGATCACGTACATCATCGTGCGGACGTCCGAGCCGGATCCGTACAGCTCGTCGAACCCGAACACGCTGCTCAGCCAGTTCCGCAACACCTGGAACGCGAACTTCGGTTCGGTCCCGCGCGATATCGCGCACCTGTTCACCGGCAAGAACATCGACGGT
>CAZQZX010000252.1:0-9115 GCA_964597885.1 uncultured Planctomycetota bacterium | reverse complement strand
GGTCGGCGCCCATGCCGGCCACGTCGCCGACGTTGTCGCCGACGTTGTCCGCGATGACGGCCGGGTTTCGCGGGTCGTCCTCGGGGATACCGGCCTCGACCTTACCGACGAGGTCGGCGCCGACGTCGGCCGCCTTCGTGAAGATGCCGCCGCCGACGCGCGCGAAGAGCGCGATCGAGCTGGCACCGAAGCTGAAGCCGAAGACCGGCTCGAGGCCGAGCCCCTGGAACTTGCCGAAGATGATGTAGAAGATCGTGACGCCGAGCAGTCCGAGCGCCACCACCGCGAGGCCCATGACCGCGCCACTCGAGAACGCGATGCGAAGCGCCTTCGAGAGGCTCGTCTTCGCGCCTTCAGCGGTACGACCCGCCGCGCCGGTCGCCGTCCACATGCCGAAGTATCCGGCAGACGCCGAAGCGAGCGCGCCGAACGCGTAACAGATCGCGGTCGGCATGTTGATCAAGACACCGAGCAGGATGAACACGACCGTGGCGAAGATCGCCAGGTACGTGTACTCGGTCTTCAGGAACGCCATGGCGCCCTGTCGCACGGCCCCGGTGATCTTCTGCATCTCCTCCGAACCGGGGCTGTTCGTGAGGATCTCCTTCACCAGCGTGAACGCGAACCCGGCCGCGACCACGGGGCAGATGATGGCGAGAGCGTAGACCACAACTTCCATGAACGGCTCCTCGTGAGTTGAGTACTGCGTGAATTGCGTACTGTGATCGTCGGGTCAGTCAGTGGAGTCGCGAAACGGTCAATCGCCCCGGAGCTTTCCCCGGAATTCCACCGCAAATCGGTCCTCCGGGAACCGCTCGACCATGAGGTCGAGACGATCCAGGATGGATTGCCATTGTCGTTCCAGACGTGAAGAAGATCCCTCCCGGCGAGATCTCTCCAGCCGGACGAGCTCGTCCACGACCTCGATCCAGGCTTCCGTGCGCCCGAGCCAGCGTCGCCCGGCGCCCGCATCGCTGAAGAGATCGGGCTCTTCCGCCCTCGCCTCGCGCAGGAGATCCGACGCGCGGCCAAGATAATCACGCGCGACCCCGTACTCCCCGGCGAGCAGTCGCTCCCTCTTCGCGAGGAACAAGCAGAGGACGACTTTCGGGCTCCAGCGAGCCGTGCCCGGTTCCAGATCCCTCGCCCGCGCGAAAGCTCGAAGCGCGGATTCGGCAGCGGATTGGCCTTCTTGCTCCCGAAATGCGGTCTGGATTCGGGTGTCCCGGGTGAGAAGATCGAGGTAGATCTCGCCTGATTGCGCGCTCAGAATACTACTGGCCGGATTCCGTCGCAACCCTGTTTCTAGAAGCCGGATCGCGGCCCGGACCCACCTCAGTTCCTCCTCCGGATCCGTGGTGTAGCGCGATACCGTGAAGGCCAGTTGGTCGGCCAGATACCCAACCGCAACCTCATCGTCCGACTGAAGATAGGCCAGAAGCTGGTAGTCCGAGAGGAGCTCCTCGAAGCGGCCCTGATCGAGGTATCCCTCGGCGCGAAGCCACAGGACCTCCACCGCGATCGCCCGCAGGCCCGCCGGCAGGAGCACCCAGGGGAAGCTCCGCCCCGCCGAGGGCACTTCCGCAGGCTCCCGGCCGGTCTCGATCGCCGCCCGCAAGCCGACGCTCGTCACCGCGAGCGCCAGCACGACTCCCCACGCCGCGCGCCTCAACGGATCCTCCGCAGGAGCAGGACCCAGGACGCAAGCGGAACCAGCACCAGTAGATGCAGGCCGAGCCAGCCGAGCGGAAGGAGAAGGGTCGACAGCTCGGGAGCCTCTCCACGAGCGATGCGATCCAGCATCGGAAAGGACGCCAGCGGCGGCGCGACGGTCCCGAGCCCGCGCAGCACCCCGGCGTCGATCCGCACCGCGAGGTCGGCCAGGCTGCCGGCGTCGGTGGTCATCCGCGCGACGCGATCGAGCCCCCCGGCCATGTCGAGAGCGAACTCGCGGACGGCACCGAAGGCGAACCAGAAGAACCCGAGGGCCGCCGCGGTCGGCGCCGAGAGCGCGGTGGACGCCGCGGTGCCGACGCAGGCGAGCAGTGCCAGCGCGCACGCGATCCCGAGCCCCTGCAGCATCCACGCCTTGGCCCCGCCCGCCTCCCGCGCCCGAATCGCGAGCGCGTCGGGACTCACCCGTACGATCGTCGGGCCGTCGAGCGGTACGACGGAAACGAGCACTTCACCGGCCTTCGAGATCGACTCATCGGCGAGTGACATCGGTACCGAGCGCCGCCGATGGAGGATCGCCTCCAGCTCCGAGGCCTGGCCGGATTCCGGGTTGCGGATCTCGACGCGAGCGAGCGAACGCGGGGCGAGATTCTCGCCTCGGCGCAAGACATCGAGGCGCAACGTGAGCTCTCCCCGGTCGCCGAGGGGCTCCACCCCGCTCGCGCGGAACACCAGCGGTGGATCGGACGGGGTCAGCGTGAGGACCGATCCGCGCTCGACCGGCACGCCCCCGCGCTCGACGGCCGTGGCCCGGCGAATGTCGTAGACGGCCGCGAATCCGCCGGTCCACGCCACGGCAGCGCTTCCGAGCAAGAACGCCGGCAGCAGCGCGATCCCGGTCGCGAGTGCGGCTCCGAGCGTCTTGCCGAGCACGAGCGAGACCATCGGAACCGGACGGGTCGCGATCAGATCGAATCGCCTCGTACGGATCTCCTCCGAGAATCCGGCGGCCCCGACGAACACCGCGAAGGCACCGCCGATGAAGGTCATGCCGACCGCGAGGCCTCGCTGAAGCGCGCCCTCCGAGCCTTCCGAAGGCGCCCCTCCCGTCGCGGCGACGAGGATCGTCCAGAGCACGAGGAGACCGAGGAGCCAGAAGACGGTCCGCGCCGTGACGTGCTCGCGCACCGTCGCGAGCATCAACGCGACGAGGGCCCTCACGAGGGTCGCTCCCCTCGTTCGTCGAGCAGCCGCCCGAGAAAGCTCTCCAGGGACTCGCGTCCCGGCTGCTGCGACACGATCTCGCCGCCTTGCTCCGCGATCAACTTGCACACCCGCTCGAGAGCCACCGCGTCGAGCCCGCGCACGCCGAGCCGCGTCTCGCCGTCGATCGTCAGCAGCTCGTCCGTCCACCCCGCGCAGATCACCTGCCCCCGATAGAGCACGACGACACGATCGCAGAGGCTCTCCACGTCGCTCAGAAGATGAGACGACAGAAGGATCGTCGCCCCCGCGTCGCGCCGGCGCTGGATCTCGCGCGCGACCTCGCGGGAGACCACGGGATCGATGCCCGACGTCGGCTCGTCGAGAATCAGCAGCTCGGGGTCTCCCATCAGCGCCGCGGCGAACCCCATCTTGCGGACCGTCCCCTTCGACAGGCCGCGAACCGGTCCGCGCCCGGGCTCGAGGGCGAGGGCTTCGAGCAGACGGGACGTGCGCCGCTGGATCTCGCCGCGATCGAGACCGAGGAGCCGTCCGTGGAGGGCCAGCGTCTGTTCGACGGTCAGGAAGCGATGGAAGGAGTTCTCTTCGGGGAGGTAGCCGAGGCGGCCGCGCATGGTGCGCTCCCCCGCAGGAGCCCCGAGAACGCTCGCCTCGCCCGAATCGGCGCGGGCCAGGCCGAGCAGAATCCGAAGGAGGGTCGTCTTGCCGGAGCCGTTCGGCCCGAGGAGCCCCACGATCTCGCCGCGCCTGACATCGAGATCGACTCCGCGGAGTGCTTCGACCCGTCGACGCCGCCAGCCCACGCGGTAGATCTTCTCGACCGCTCGGGCTCGTACAATCGACGCCTCCGAACCGGAGGATTCATCGGTCATGACGGGAAACTTCTGGTCTCGGGGGAATGCGGAACGATAGTATAAGCGTCGCCATTGTCAGGAGCAAGGAAGGGACGGAGCGCACAGCGATGCCAAGGCTCGTCATCACCAAGGGGACCCAGCAGGGAACGGAGCTGCGCGTCGACGGCGAGGTCGTCATCTTCGGGCGGCTCGACACGTGCGACGTCACCCTCGAGGACACGAAGTCCTCGAGGCGGCACGCCCAGCTGGTCGATCGCGGCGGCTACCACGAGATCGAGGATCTGGGCAGCGCGAACGGGACACAGGTCAACGGGCGGCCGGTGAAGAAGCAGCGCCTCTACGGGGGCGACGTCATCACCATCGGAACGACCGAGATCCGCTATCAGCAGGACACCGCGTCGCGAAAGCCCCGCAGCACGGCCGCGCCGGCGGGTGGCGGCCCCGGTACCGGCGCCTCCCCCTCGGCCGCGACCGCGAGCCCCGAGGACATCCAGATCAAGTCGGCCCCGCTTCAGTTCAGCAAGTACAAGGACACGGGGTCCGGGTCCTTCCTCAAGCAGGACATCCTGCAGGAAGGCGGACTTCTGCGGACGCTCCTGATCGTCGGCGGCTTCCTGTTGATGGCCGCGATCGCGATCGGCACGGCCCTCCTGACCCGCGGCATGTTCTGAGACGAGGCCCCAGGGAGCCCGGCTCGCGGCCCGCGGTCACACTTCGGTAACACCCGTAGCGAGGCGGTAAGCTCGGGCCGAATCGGAGACGCCCCGGGTACCCGTGAGGGCCGCCTCGCGGGCGATTTCGGCGGTCCGGGATTTGCTAACCTCGGTCAGCTAGCGGGCGTCGGTATCCACCGATGCCATCACCCCGATCCGGCACGACGAGGTGGCCCGTGGCACTCGCCAAGCTCCATGCAATCACGAAGTCGTTCGGCGGCCGAGCGGTCGTCGACAACATCGACTTCGAGATCGACGCGAGAGAGACTCTCGTACTGCTCGGTCCTTCGGGCAGCGGCAAGACGACGTTGATGCGCATGCTCGCCGGCCTCGAGGTCCCCGACACCGGGCGCATCGAGATCGACGGCCAGGTCGCCAACGATCCCGGCGTCCTCATTCCCGCCGAACGCCGCGGCATCGCGATGGTCTTCCAGAACCTCGCGCTGTGGCCTCACATGACCGCCCGCGAGAACGTGGCCTTCGGACTGCGATGCCGCGGCGTCTCCCGATCCGAGCGCCGAGCGAAGGCCGACGCCATGCTCGAGACGGTCGGACTTCCCGGCCGCGGCGACAGCACACCGAGCGAGCTCGCGGGCGGCGAGCAGCAGCGCGTCGCCCTGGCCCGCGCTCTCGTGCTCGAACCGAAGATCCTCTGCATGGACGAGCCTCTCTCGGATCTCGACCCGACACTCAAGGCCGACCTCGTCGCGAAGATCGGCACGCTGATCCGCGAGCTCGGCATCGCGACGCTGTACGTGACGCACGATCAGGAAGAGGCGATGACCCTCGCCACGCGCATCCTCGTGATGAACGAAGGACGCGCCGAGCAGCTCGCCACACCGCGCGAGCTCTTCGAATCGCCTCGCTCCCGCTTCGTCGCGTCCTTCATCGGAATGGACAACATCCTCGAGGGACGCAAGCGACCCGACGGCGCCGTCGACACGGTGCTCGGCTCGCTGCCCGTCGCGACGACCGATTCGTCGTCCGCGGACCGAGTCGTGCTCGCGCTACGGCCCGAATGGGTCCGACTCGTCGACCGCGACGCGAGCTCCGGCCCGACCGTTTCGGCTCGTATCGAGGAGGGACGTTTCCAAGGAACGACCTGGATCTACCGCGTCCAGGTCGAAGGCACGACGCTCTTCGCCACCAGTCCCGTCCGGCTCGATCCGGGCTCCGAGGGACACGTTTCGGTCGAGGGTCGTCCCGTTCTCCTACCCGCGGCAGAGGCCTCCTGACGTGCGCACCTTCGCCCTTCTCCTGGTCATGTTTCTCGCCGGCGGCTTCGTGTACCTGTTCGTCACGGCCGAAGCTCCGGTCGCCGAAGAAGCCACTCCCGACGCGTCGGATACCGCAAGCGTCCCCGACACGACGAAGGACTTCGCCGAATCCGAGATCACGAAGATCCACGAAGCCTTCACGGATTCGCGTCAGTGCGCCGAGTGCCACCAGGCCGTCTACGACGAGTGGCTCGGCTCGCAGCACGAGCGCGCGTGGAAGAACCCGCTCGTCGCCCAGATCTCGGATCAGTTCCGCAACAAGATCTGCATCGATTGCCACGCGCCGCGTCCGGTCCTCGAAACGGGACTCGAACGCCGCGTGCTCGCGCGCATGACCGAGCGCGACGACGGCGTGAATTGTTTCTCGTGCCACGCCATGGGTGGCGGCAAGATCGCCGCGTCGCGGTCCGGCCTGTCCGCGCCTTGCAACCCGATCTTCGACGCGCGGCTCCAGACCGTCGAGCATTGCGCCGTCTGTCACAACCAGCACGGCACGATCGACGAGTGGCGCGAGACCGACTACGCCAAGATGGATCCGCCCATGGACTGCGCGGCGTGCCACATGCCCGAGGTCGAGCGAATCCTCCCCGACGGCAGCAGCTACATGGGACGCAACCACCGCATGCTGGCCGGTCATGACATCGACATCGTTCGCCAGGCTCCGGTGCTCGAAGCGGAGATCGTCGGTGACACCGTCCAGGTCGCGGTCACGAACAAGGCCGGCGGCCACAACTTCCCCACCGACGAACGGCACCGCGCCGTCGATCTCGTCGTGCGAATCCTCGACGACAGCGGAAACCTCGTCGGCGAAGAACGACGCGATCGCTACCGCAACCCGTACCGCGACGAGGTCGGCCTGCAGAACACGCAGATCCGCTGGAACGAGACGCGCTCGTACGAGTGGGATCTCGAGGTGCCGAGCGGCACCGTCGACGTCAAGCTGATCTACAAGCTGACGCCCTACATCCCGGATGACGAGGGTCAGCTCATCTTCGAGAAGAAGCTCGAGTTCGGACGCTGAGGAGGGGGTCATGTCGGTTCGGCAGCGTATCGTGCGCTTCGGTGCGATCGGAATGGTGCTCGCGGGACTCCTGCTGCTCGGCGTCGGCTGCGGCGGCGGAGACGAGACGACTCCCGCGACGAGCGGATCCGGGTCGAGCAACGGCGGGTCGAGCGTCGGAGGCGATGGATCCGACGCGACCGTCACGCGACGCGACGCCGTACCGCGCCGTGGAACCGGCGAGCCGGTCGCCCCGAAGGCGCCTCCGATCCCCGATCTCGATGCGCAGTCGCTCGCGCAGGCCGAAGCCTGGCTCGACGCGCTCGACAGCCGCATCGTCGACGAAGTGGACGCGGCCGTTCAAGGCCTGGCCGATCTCGGCTACGGCGTCGTGCCTCTCCTGATCAAGCACTACCGCGACGAGGACGAACACCGTCGGTACCACGTCGTCCGGCTGCTCGGTCAGATCGGGCACCCGAGCGCGCTCCGTTCGCTGCGCGACGCTCTGAAGGATCCACGCATCGGCGTGCGCATCGCTGCCGCCGAGAGCCTGATCCCGATCCTTCGAATCGACGACGAGACCACCTCGACCGAGCTCCTGTCCTCGATCAAGAACGACCCCGAACCGATCGTGAAGGCCTACTCCGCGAAGACCCTTCTCACGATCGGCAACACCATGGGTCTGCGCGCGCTCGTCGAGAATCTCGGCAAGCGGCTCTGGCCCCGCGAGATCTCGCACAACATCCTCAAGGAGTTCTCGGGAGAGGATTTCGGCTTCGATCCTTACGCGCCGGAATCCGAACGCCGAGGACCCATCGAGAAGTGGAACCAGTGGTACCGCACGCACACGCCGCACCACGAGAAGCTGGTCGAGAATCTCGGCGTGTACAAGTTCCTCTTCTCGGTCATGGCATCCGATGACCTGATCGCGCTCGGCCGCGACGCGTCACCGACCCTCATCAAGGGGCTCCTCGAGCCGAACGAGCACGTGCGGGCACACTGCTCCGAGATCCTCGGCCTGATCGGCGAGACCGACGCCGTCGGCCCCCTGACCGATCGACTCTCGGACGAGAATCCGATGGTTCGCATGGAAGCGGCCGTCGCCCTCGGCCGAGTCACCGACACGAACGATTCCCTTCGCGCCGTCCAGGCAAAGGCAAACGAGGCGCTCGCCGAATCCGTCGGCGACGCCGATCGAGACGTGCGCGCCGCGGCCATCGTTTCCCTCGCGCAGCGAATGGATCCGGGGCTCGCGAAGACCGCCGCCGAACGCGCCGTGTCCGAAGACCTCATCGAGCGGGCTCGCCTTCTCTCGCTCTTCGTATCCGGCGCCCCGGCACAGGACGGCCGCCTCGAGACGGCAGGTCAGCTCCTCGAGAGTGGAAGCCCGCTGGCACTCCCCTGGCTCGCGCCGGACGGCGAGCTGCGCCCGGGAGCGCAGCGCGTACTTCAGAGCGTCGCCCCCGAAGTCGCCTCGCAGCTCCAGAAGGAAGGCGGCCTCGGCAAGGTCATGATCGACCGGAGCGCGGCCGTGCTCGAACGCGTCGACGACATCAAGACCGCTCTCCAGGTTCTGGACGGGCGCCCCGGCCTCACGTCATGGGCGCGTGGAGTCGTCCCGGCTCTCCTCGCCCTGCTGGACCAGCCCGAATCCACCGAGCATCAACGCTTCCTCGTCGTGGAGCTGCTCGGCCTGATCGGAGAGGGAGCCGCCGCCGAGACGCTCGGTCGCCACATCACAGACGATCCGTCGATGATGGTCCGCGAAGCCTCAGGTCGCGCGCTCGAGCTGATCGGCAATCCCGCAGCCGGCGCTGCGCTCGAACGGGCGCTCGTCGACAAGGAGCGCTACGTCCGACTCGCGGCGGTGAAGGCCCTGCGCACGTGCGGAACCAACACGGTGATGCAATCGCTGATGCAGGCCCGCGAGGCGAACATCACCGACACCGAGATCGTCGACGAGATCGGCAACGCCGTGCGTTCGATTCAGGATCGCGCGGCGAGCGCCGAGTAGATCTCGACGAGCTCGCGCCCGAACTCCGCGAGCCCGTGCCTCCGGGCCCGCTCGCGACCTCTCGTGACGACGTCCTCACGATGCGCCGCATCCTCGAAGAGACGCGCCGTCGCCCGGGCAAAGCCGTCGATGTCTTCCGGCGCCACGAGTGCCCCCGCGTCGCCCACCACCTCGCGCACGGCGTCCACGTCGGACGCCACGACCGGAACGCCCGCCGCCATCGCCTCGAGCGGCGGGAAGCCGAAGCCCTCGGACAGCGACGGGTAGAGCAGCGCTCCCGCCCCACGCATCACGGCCGGCAGGTCCGACTGCGGCACGTAGCCCGGCGTGATCACCCGGCGCTCGAGACCGAACCCCGC
>CAZQZX010000251.1:0-9130 GCA_964597885.1 uncultured Planctomycetota bacterium | reverse complement strand
CGCCGCTCCAGCGAGCCGCCCGAAGACCGAGCGCGAGCCGGTCGCGGCCGCGGATGCGCGAGGCGAATCGGCCCCGTCCGATCCCGCGGCTCAGGCCGCCGAGTCCGAAGCGCCGCGCGCCGACGCCAAGCCGGCGAAGGCCGCCAAAGGCAAGGATCGCGGCGACGACAAGCCGAATGACAAGGACCGCGCCGCAGGCGATCGACAGAAGCGCCGTGGCGGTCGCGGAAAGGACGAGCGCAAGCAGGAAGAACCGCGCAAGTCGATGATGGGCGACGAGAGCATCCCCGTCCCGAGGCCGGAAGGCGGTCCGGACGAGCACTGGGTGCGCTTCTCGCACATGCGTTACCGAGAGCGATTCAAGACGTCCGTCGACAACCTCCGCTGGGGCGAGCGCGTCGTGGTGAAGACGCCGCGCGGGGTCGAGACCGGGATGGTCATCTCGGACGACACCCGACGCAAGGGCGATCCCGACACGTACGGCGAGATCCTCCGGCGCATGTCGAAGGAAGACCAGCTCCGCCTCGAGGAGCTCCCCGACCTGGTCAAGGGTCGTGAGTACCTCTTCTGCCGCGAGCAGATCGAGAAGCTGAAGCTCGCCATGAAGCTGATCGGCGTCGAGCATCTGTTCGGCGGCGGAAAGCTCATCTTCTACTTCGTCGCCGACGGCCGCGTCGATTTCCGTGAGCTCGTGCGGCTGCTGGCCGCCGAGTTCCGCACACGCATCGAGATGAAGCAGGTGGGCGTCCGCGACGAGGCCCGCCTCAACGGAACGTGCAACAACTGCGGACGCGAGCTGTGCTGCCGGTCGTTCATCCGCGAGTTCAAGCCGATCACGATGAAGATGGCGAAGAACCAGAAGAGCACGCTCGATCCGAGTCAGCTCTCCGGCCAGTGCGGACGCCTCAAGTGCTGCCTGCGCTACGAGGACGAGGTCTACACCGAGCTCCGCAAGGGTCTTCCGAAGAAGAAGAATCGCGTCAAGACGCCGGACGGCCCGGGACGCGTCCTCTCCGTGGAAGTCATCCTGCAGAAGGTCGTGGTCGAGCTCGAAGAGTCCGGTCGAATCCAGGGCTACTCGACGTCCGAGGTGGAGCGCATCCGCCCGAGGTCGGAAGAGTCGAGCCCGCAGCGCAACTGAGCCCCGAACGACGGGAGCACGGGAAGTGAGGACATCGTGCCCTCCTCGATGAGCTCCGGAGGTGTTTCGACTCGAGTCGCGAAGCTCGGCGGCATCGGGATCCTCGTGACCGCATGCCTGTGCGCCGCGGCCGGTCTCGCGGGCCAGGACGACTCGCCCGAAGACCCTCTCGCGAAGGCCCGAGCCGCACTCGAAGCCTCACCCGACGATCCGGCGCGGCTCGTGGATGCGGCCGTGGCCGCCCGCGAAGCCGACCGCCTCGACGAGGCCCTGTGGTACGCCGATCTCGCGCGCCGATCGACCGTCTCGAGCGAGGGCGACAAGCAGCTGGTCGCCCTCGAATCCCTCGATCCGCTGCGTGAGGAAGTCCGCGCCCTCTTCACGGAGCACGGAGGGGCTCTCCTCCAGGCCGCCGGTGCCTTCGAGCGCGCCGGCCTCCTCGCGAGTGCCGGCGAGACCCTCGGCCGCGCGCTCCGGACGCCCCGCCGCACGAAGGCACGCGCCCAGCTCGATCGCATGCTCGCCGATTCCCGCGCGCGCCCCGCCGCGTACGAAGCGGATGTCGATCTGGCCCTGCCGAAGCCGACGGCCCGCGAGCGCCTGGAGCTTCGCAAGCAAGACGCGCGACACGCCGAGTGGAAGAACGCCTGGGAGTTCCGCGGCGATCACTACGTCGTCCGCACCAACGTCGGGTACACCCTCGGACGCGATGTTCTGGAAGCGCTCGAGCAGGCTCACCGCTCCTACGTGGAGACGTTTCCTCCCGGCGCTCCGGCCACGAAGCGCGGTGTCGTGCACATCCATCGGAACCGCGAAGGGTTCCTCGAGAACGCGCCTGCCGTGGGTCCGACGACCCACGGGATCTACGTGCCGGCCAGTCACACCGTCGCGCTCTACGACCCGAGAACGGAGGGGCGTCCTCTCGCGGCTCTGTGGAGCACGCTCTTCCACGAGATGTCGCACTCGTTCACGCACGCGTACGCGGCCGGCAAGCTCCCGAGATGGCTCGACGAAGGGACCGCGTGCAGCTTCGAAGGAGCGCGCGTTCGGCCCGGCGGAGCGCTCGAGATCGATCGCCTCCCCGAACGCCGTCTCGCCCCTCTCGGGAAGACGCTCGCTGCCGGAAGCACGGATCTGCTGCGCTCGATGGTGACCCTTCCGCCCGCGGCGGGCCTGCGCGCCGAGCACTACCCGCTCGCCTGGGGGCTCGTCTACTTCCTGCTCCACTACGAGGACGACCAGTCGGTGCGCATCTATCGACCGCACTATCGCGCGCTCCTCGAGTCCTACCGCACGAAGGACGCCACTCCACCCTTCGACCGCTTCGTCGCGACCGTCGTGAAGGGTCCGGCCGATCCGGAGGCCTCCACGTTCGAGGCGTTCGAGAATCGGATGCGCACCTGGCTGCTCGAACTGCACGACGCCGCCCTCGGCCCGTCCGAGCGCGCGCGCCTGTGGTTCGGGCAGGCGCGTCGACAGGCGGCGAACGCGCGTCGCGCCGAGGCCGTGCGCTCGTATCGCTTCGCCCTGAAACGCCTGCCGACCGACACGCGTGGACACTTCGAGCTCGCCGACGTGCACGCGAAGCTCGGACGCCGGGACGCCGCGCTCGTGGCCCTGATGCGGTCGGCCACGTGCGCGCGACGGCTCGGCACGGACGACGACGTGGCCGTACCCGGATTTCCGGGGCTCGGGGTCGACGGCGTGGTCGCCGAGTCCTACCGCAAGGCCGGCGCCATCGGAGGTGAGGCCGTCGCACGACTGCGCGTGGCCGACGACGCGCTGGCGACACGCGCCGTCGTGCTCGCCCGGGACTACGCCGAGCGCGGTCTGCCGTTGCGAGCCCTGCGTCTCCTCGATCGCGCGCTCGATCAGCTTCCCGGCGATGCGAGGCTCGTCGGACCGCGACGATCGATCCGCGATGCCTCGGGGGCGGACGTTCGTCGATGGCGCCGCATCCCGGTGGACCCGGGCCTCGCGGCGTGGGAGGGCGCGACCGACGCCTGGAGCGGAACGGGGTCGGTGCTGCGCTCCGAGCTTGCCACGCCGGCGTATGCGCTCCTGAATCGACGCGGGAACGTCCCGTTCGTCTACGAGGCGACGGTGCGGGTCCCGCGCCGAGGACCGGGCAGCCTGGCGGGCCTGGCGTTCGGCGGCAACGAGCGCTCGGAGCTGCGATTCGTGGGGGTCCTCGGAGCCGGACCGATCATCCTCGGGTCGGTTGCGAGCGTTTCCACGCCGCTCCGGGTGCTCGGCGAGCTGCCCGCAGGCGCGAAGGAGGTTCGTCTCTCGATCGAGGTGCGGGCGACCGAGGTCGAGGTCCGAATCGACGGCAAGGCCGTGGCGGTCGAGCCCCTCGAACCGGCGGAGCGCGGCGGACGCGTCGGTGCGTACGCTCAATCCCGGGGCGCCGAGCTCCGCGATCTGAAGCTCCTCGACTGATTCACGGCCGCCGCCGCGGATTCACGAGGCGCGCGATTGAATCGGCGTGGGATCTCATCCTATGATGGGCGAAGCGCCGCCGCCGGATCGGTGGCGTCTTCCGTCTCTCCTGGAACGGACCGTCCTCATGCCGAGCCTTCCCACCTTGATCGGCGTCGTCATTCTCGGACTCGCGATCGGTGTCGCCATCGGCCTGCGCCGCCGGCGCTCCCAGGAAGAGACCGAGTCGAAGGCGCTCAGCGAGACCGAGCTCGCCGAGATCACGGCCGACCTCGCCGAGGCGCGCGAAGCGAAGGACGCGCCCCGCATCCAGGCCCTCGAAGACCGTCTGCGCATCCACGAGTACTGGGTGAAGAAGGAGGCGGGCGTGGATCTCCCGGATCGCATCCAGAAGACTCCGACGGCGATCAGCGACTGGAAGACCGCCGAGAAGCGCTTCAACAACCTGCGCTAGGCTTCCCCCTCACGCACCGCCGCTCTCACGCGTCGGGCGGCTCGCCTCCCTCTTCGCTCGAGGCATCCTCGGCGGACTTCGCGTCCTCGGGGTCGGGCCCGTTCAGATCCGCCTGCCGTCCGGCCCGACGAAGAGACTCACGGAGCAGATACTCGATCTGAGCGTTCAGGCTCCGAAGCTCGTCGTCGGACCAGCGCTGCAGCGCGCCGAAGACGCGGGGATCCATCCGGAGAAGAAAGGCCTTGCGTTTGGCCATCGGGCCCGGCCTCCATCAGGTGTAGAGCGTGCCCGTGTTCACCACCGGGTGCGCCGCCTTGTCGCCGCAGAGAACGACCATCAGATTGCTGACCATCGCGGCCTTGCGCTCCTCGTCGAGCTCGACGACGTTCTCGCGCGAGAGTCGATCGAGGGCCATCTCGACCATCCCGACCGCACCGTCGACGATCTTGGTACGCGCGGCGATGATCGCCCCCGCCTGCTGCCGCTGGAGCATCGCCGACGCGATCTCCGGGGCGTACGCGAGGTGGCTGATGCGCGACTCCACCACCGTGACGCCGGCTCGATCGAGGCGCTCCTGGATCTCTTCCTTCAGGTGCTCGGCCACCTGCACGGTGTTCTCGCGAAGCGACATCTCCCCCTCTTCGTGCGCGTCGTAGGGATATCGCGTCGCGAGGTTTCGCAGCGCCGCCTCGCTCTGGACGTGGACGTAGTGCTGGTAGTCGTCGACCTCGAACACGGCGTGGGCCGTCTCGATCACCTGCCACACCACGACGGCCGCGATCTCGATGGGATTGCCGTCCTGGTCGTTGACCTTCAGGCGCTCGCTCTCGAAGTTTCGGATTCGCTTGGAGACCTTGATCTTGTTGAAGAACGGGTTCGCCCACTTGAAGCCGTCCTCGTGAACGGTGCCGACGTAGCGGCCGAACAGCTGGATCACCTTCGATTCGTTGGGGTTGACCACGAAGAAGCCGCACAGGCAGATGATCCCGGCGAGCCCGAGGACTCCGGTGGCGATCCCGAGCGGCGCCTGGGAGGTCTTCACGGCGTTCACGAACAAGATCCCGTCGGCGAGCATGATGGCGGGGAGTAGAACGAGCATCAGCCAGCCGGACGACACGCGCAGTTCTTTTTCCTGAATCATGGCAGCATCTCCTGATTTCGTTGGAATTGCATAATGATATCACATCCATATCGCCCTGCCCACGGCTTATTCAGCGGCTCGGAAGGAATTCACGGGGTCCGGATCTCTTGTCCCTCAGGCGGGCGTTTGCTATCGTCCCCGGTTTGCCGAACCACCTTCCATTCCGGAGAGAATGATGAGTCGCACGTGCCAGATCACCGGTCGTCGAACCGGTTTCGGAAACAAGATCTCCAAGCGCGGTAAGGCCAAGCGCGAGGGCGGTGTGGGTCAGAAGCTCACCGGAATCTCGAAGCGTCGCTTCAAGGTCAACCTGCACTGGCGCCGCGTCTGGGTGCCCGAGCTCAACCAGTACATCCGGGTTCGCGTCTCCACGCAGGGGCTCCGCACGATCAACAAGAAGGGCCCCTACCGCGCGCTCCTCGACGCCGGGATCATCAAGCCGGCGAACCGCCCCAAGACGACGCCGGCCGCCGACTAAACGGCGGTCGCCCCTGGGTGGGCCTGCCCTCGGGTGGCTCCACCCTGCTGTGGCTCCCCCCTTCTTGGGTAGCTCCCCCCGGGTCGAATAGGCGGAGGCGCAAGATGAGCGGCCGCCGTATCTGGAACCCTCCCGATCCCCACACGTCGGAATCCCGGGAGTACCTCGACGGAACGCCTGCGGTCCGGGTCGAGGTCTTCGAGGACAGCTCCCGCTCGATCGTCACCAAGAACGAGAGCCCCGACGTCGACTTCACGTACGGCGTCAACCCCTACCGCGGCTGCCAGCACGCCTGTGCGTACTGCTACGCCCGCCCCACGCACGAGTATCTCGGGCTGGGGGCCGGAACCGACTTCGAGCGCAAGCTCCTCGTCAAGCGCGACGCACCGGCGCTCCTCGAGGCGCACTTCCGGAAGCCCTCATGGAAGGGAGACCTCGTCGCGTTCTCGGGCGTCACCGATTGCTACCAGCCCCTCGAGGCCTCCTACGCCCTCACCCGCGGGTGTCTCGAGGTCTGCCGCGACTTCCGCAACCCCGTCGGCATCATCACGAAGTCCCCGCTCGTGTGCCGCGACCTCGACGTCCTCGGCGAGATCGCCGCCGAGTCGTACGCGAGCGTCCACCTGAGCATCCCCTTCCTCGACGAGACGGTCTGCCGCAAGCTCGAGCCGGGCGCCCCGCCGCCCGCGCGCCGATTCGAGGCGATGGCGCGCCTCGCCGACGCCGGCATCCCGGTCGGCGTGTCCGTCTCCCCGATCATCCCCGGGCTGAACGAGCCGGATATCCCGGGGATCCTCGAGCGAGCCCGCGACCACGGGGCGACGCGAGCCTTCATGATCCTGCTGCGCCTGCCCGGCAATACCGAGGCGGTGTTCCTGCGCCGACTCGAGTCCGAGCTTCCGGACCGCGCCGAGCGCATCCGGGCGAGGATCCTCGACTGCCGCGGCGGCCGCATGAACGACCCGCGGATGGCCACGCGGGGGCGCGGCGTGGGCAGCTACTGGGACACCGTCGAGCAGACCTGGCGCATCTGGATCCGCCGCTTGGGCTTCGAGACGACCCGGATGGAAGCGGGAACCCCCTCCACCTTCCGGCGTCCGCCGGCCGATGGAGATCAGCGGGAGTTCGCCTGGTAGACCGACCGGGCACCGCCCGAGAAGCCCGAACCCACGCGCCTCCCGGGCCCGAACCACGCGCCTCCCGGGCCGGATTGACGCTTGATCCGGATCCCGATATCCTTGTTGCTCCCGAGGGGTTCGGGACGAACAAGAACGAGTCGAGGAGAGATTCCTGCCATGCTGAGACGACACCTTGCCGCCACGCTTCTCGCGTTCCTCGTTTGCGGCGCGCTCGCGCCCGTCGCGACGGCCTTCGAATCGTCCGACGCCCCGGTGCGCGTGGCCCCCGAGCCGCTCGACCCTCGACTGCATCGCGTCGGTGAGCTCGTCTCCGATCTCGCGTTCGTCGACGTCGACGGCGAGAAGGGCAAGCTCAGCGACTATGCCGGCAACAAGGCCACCGTCATCGCCATCCACAGCGTGGACTGCCCGCTGTCGAAGAAGTACACGCCGAAGCTTCGCCGCCTCCAGGAAGAGTACGGCGATCGCGGCGTCGCGCTGATCGTCGTCAACCCGCTCGAGGGTGAGAAGGCGGCGAACGTCGAGCGTTTCCAGGAAGAGTTCGAGTTCGGCGACGTGCGCTACGTGCTCGACGGCAAGCGCACCATCGCGCGTGAGCTCGGTGTGCGCACGACCACGGACGTCTTCGTCCTCGACGCCTCGCGCACGCTTCGCTTCCGCGGCGCCTTCGACGACCAGTACGGGCTCGGCTACAACCTCGAAGACGCTCGGGTGAACTACCTGACCGACGCGCTCGACGCCGTCCTTCGCGATCAGCGCCCGGAGACGCAGGCGACGACCGCGCCCGGTTGCGCGCTCGAGATCGCGCCGTACGAAGCGCCGAAGGACTCGACGATCACGTACCACAACCGCGTGAGCCGTATCCTCCAGCAGAACTGCCAGAGCTGCCATCGCCCGGGCGAGGTCGGCCCCTTCCCGCTCCTGTCGTACACGGATGCGAAGAAGGCGAAGGGCATGATCAAGTACACGGTCCAGAATCGCACGATGCCGCCCTGGTTCGCCGAGGGCGGAGATCACGCCTGGGGTAACGACGCGAGCCTCAGCGACCGCGACCGCGAAGACCTGCTCGCGTGGATCAAAAACGGCTGCCCCGAGGGTGAGAAGAGCGACGCCGTCGTCAGCCTGGACTGGACCGAAGGATGGCAGATCGGCGAGCCCGACCTCGTCGTCCAGGTCCCGCGCGTGTTCCAGGTCCCGGCCGAGGGATCGATCCCGTACAAGTACACGAAGGTGCGCCTGCCGATCGAAGAAGATCAGTGGATCCAGGCGATGGAGATCCGCCCCACGGCCGCGCCGGTCGTGCACCACGTGCTCGTGCTGATCAAGTATCCGCGACGCCACCCGAAGGAACAGCCGGACTTCGGCGACGGGCTCGGCGGCTACTTCGCGGTCATGGTTCCCGGCCAGGGCCCGACGGTCTTCCCGGATGGCATGGCGAAGTTCCTCCCGCGCGGATCGACGCTGATCTTCCAGATGCACTACACGCCGATGGGCAAGCAGATGGAAGACCAGACCAGGATGGCGTTCCAGTTCGCCGACCAGGCGCCAACGCACGAGGTCCAGACGAAGGGGGTCGCGGAAGTCCGCTTCCAGATCCCGCCGCGAGCCGGCAACCACCCTGTCTCGGCCACGCACACGTTCACCGAAGACACGAACATGCTCTCGATGTTCCCGCACATGCACCTTCGCGGGAAGGCCTTCCGCTACAAGCTCACGTATCCGGACGGTCGCGAGGAGATGCTGCTCGACATCCCGCGCTACGACTTCAACTGGCAGCTCTCGTACAAGTTCGCCGAGCCGCTGCGGATTCCGAAGGGGTCGAAGCTCCACGTCACGGGATGGTTCGACAACAGCGCGGAGAACCCCGCCAACCCGGCGCCCGATTCGTACGTTCGCTTCGGCGAGCAGACGTGGGAAGAGATGATGATCGGGTACTTCGACTGGTACCCGGCGACGAGCTAGCGGAACCGAGCGTCAGTCGCGCGGCGCGAGCTTCTTGAGCTTGCGCTGCAGGGAACGTCGATGGATGCCGAGCCTGCGCGAGGCTTCCGAGACGTTCCCGCCGCAGTCGACGAGCACGCGGTTGATGTGCTCCCACTCCGCGCGGGCGAGCGACGGCGCCTTGTACTCGGGCGTCGGCTGATCCGGATCCTCGGAGTCCGTCCGCGCGAACGCCGCCAGGATGTCGTCGGCGTCGGCGGGCTTCGAGAGGTAGTTCGTCGCGCCGAAGCGCATCGCATCCACGGCCGTGGCGATGCTGCCGTAGCCCGTGAGGACGACGATCTTCGTCGATGGGTCGATCGCGAGCAGGTCCCGCACGAGATCGATGCCCGAG
>CAZQZX010000250.1:0-9166 GCA_964597885.1 uncultured Planctomycetota bacterium | reverse complement strand
GTCCCGCCGCCGCGCCGGCACCGGCTCCCGTCATGAAGCCCGCGCCCGCTCCCACCGTCGCGAGCCCGGCGCCTGCAACTCCCGCAGCCGAGGCGCCTTCCACGACGGGTCCGGCCGTCCACGAAGTGTCGGCGTGCCTCGTGGCGGAAACATCGACCGACGAGGAAGAAGCGCTCGACGAAACGCAGGTCCTCTCGAGGATCGAAGAAGAAGTACGTCGCCGCGATGCCGCCTACGCCAAGCAGTTCGAAGCCGACGCGACCGTGCTCGATATCGAGTGCGGGAAGGGAGGCTTCCTCCGGGTGCTCCGCGAGAGCGGACGTCAGGCCATCGGC
Organism: uncultured Planctomycetota bacterium; assembly: GCA_964597885.1. GTDB lineage: Bacteria > Planctomycetota > JACOTG01 > JACOTG01 > JAUIME01 > CAZQZX01. Next base: position 8,831 of record CAZQZX010000250.1, on the reverse strand, counting down.
GTCGACGCGAGATCCGATGCCGCCGACGCTTGCCGCGACGCCGGATTCGAGGCCCACGTCCTCGGCGCGCACGAGCTGGCGTCGCTCGACGTCGAGGTCGACGGGATCCACGCATGCCGCGTGATCGAGACGCTCGACGGTGCCGGCGTCCGCGAGCTCCTCGGGGCCTGTCACGGGAAGCTTCGCCCCGGCGGAACGCTCGTCCTGCGCACCCACAACTGGGACAACCCCGCCGTGCGCGAAGGCGGCTTCTGGCTCGATGCCCGACACGTGCGCCCGTACCCGCTGCCCCTGCTTGCCGATCTCGTCGAGGAGGCGGGATTCACGATCGAGCGCCGCGGCACGGAGCCCAACGGATGGAACGACACGTACGTGGTCGCGACGCGTGACGGCGCCGCCTCCGACAGCTCCGACGAGAGCGCTCGTTCGCTCGACCGTCCGACGGTGGTCTGGGAGGGCGAGTTCTTCGGCAGCCGCAGCTTCGCGCACGTGAACCGCGAGATCGTCGGCGCGTGGAACTCCCGCAACCAGTGCGAGGTGAGCCTCCTCGCTCGCGACGAGTCCATTCCCGGAGCCGATTCGGATCGGGAGACGAAGGCCCTTCGCGATCAAGTGCACGCCCCGCTGAGCCGTGAGGCCGACTTCCACATTCGACACCACTGGCCGGCGCGCTTCGATCCGCCGCACAGCGGGCGGTGGATCCAGATCCAGCCCTACGAGTTCGGACGCATCCCGTCCGCGTGGGTCAAGCCGGCGCAGGAGCTGATCGACGAGATCTGGGTGCCGAGCCACTACGCGAGGCGTTGCTACACCGAGAGCGGCGTGCCCGAGGATCGCGTGGCCGTGATCCCGAACGGGGTCGACACCGAGCGCTTCCACCCCGACGTCACGCCGATGGACCTTCCGACGAAGAAGACGTGCAAGCTGCTCTTCGTCGGAGGCAGCCTATGGCGCAAGGGAATCGACCTGCTACTCGAGGCGTATCGACGTGCCTTCCGGGCGACCGACGATGTCGTGCTCGTCATCAAGGACATGGCCTCCGATTCCCTCTACCGGGATCGAAACGCCGCCGAGCATGTGAGGCAGGCCGCTGCGGACCCGGACGGTCCCGAGGTGCTCTACCTCGACGGCGAGATCGATCGCGAAGCGATGCCCACGCTGTACACGGCCTGCGACGCGCTCGTCCACCCCTACCGCGGCGAGGGTTTCGGCCTGCCGGTGATCGAGGCGATGGCCTCGGGCTTGCCGGTCATCCTCCCGCGAGGCGGAGCGTGTGACGAGTTCGCACCCGAGGGCACCGTCGTCGAGGTCGCGGCAAGCCGTATGGAGATCCAGCCGGCGGGGCTCGTTCTCGCGGGCCAGGGCTGGGTGCTCGAGCCGGACCTCGACTCGCTCGTGGCCGCGATGCGTCAAGCATACGATCGCCCGGCCGAGCTGCGCCCGATCGCCGAGCGAGCGACCGAGCACGTCACCCGGAACTTCTCGTGGCAGCGCGCCGCCGAGCTCGCGTTCCGCAGGCTTGAAGCCCTGCGTCTTCGCGCGCCCCGTCGCGAGGCCTCCACCGAAGGATGCGAACAGCGACCCGGCGCCATCGAGACCGCGGTGCACCGGCTGATGCTCGCCGACCCCGAAGGCGCGATCGACGCGCTCGTCGAGGAAGCGCGGCATCGCCCGGACGATCCCTCGATCCGCTACTGGATGGGCATCGCGCAGCAGGAGAAGGGCGCGATCGACGTGGCCGAAGCTTCGTTCCGCGAAGCCCTCGCCGCGGACCCGAACCACGCCGAATGCTGGTACAACCTCGGGCTTCTCGCCGCCAAATCGGGTCGAGTCAAGGAGGCCCTTCGCCAGATGGAGCGTGCGCGTCAGCTCGGTCTCGAGGATCCTTCCCTCTTCAACGACCTCGGCGTTCTCTACACGGAGGTCGGGAACGAAGTGGAAGCCGAGAAGGTGATCTGCCGATCCCTCGAGCTCCGCCCCAGGAACGCCGACGCCGTGTTCAACCTCGGCATGCTGTGGGCGCGGATGGGCAAGATCGACGAGGCGCGTCGGCTGGCCGGCGCGGTTCGTGCTGCCGAGCCGGACAATGCGGGTGCGCAGGCCCTGACGGAGACGCTCGAGTCCGCGGAGTAAGGCGCGCGGCCGGGATCAGCCGTCGATTCGGAGGTGTCCGCCCGTGGCGTCGCCGAAGGGTCGGTACTGCCGGACGGCCTTGCGCGTCGTGCGGATCTGGTCGAGCTCACCGCTCAGACCGTCGCGTCGGACGCCGAGCTCCTCGGTGACCCGCGAGTTCAATCGCACGAGGCGATCCGCGAGGTCACTGAAGTCGTCCTCGCCGTCGTGCTCGTCCAGCGGGATCTCCCGCAGGCGCACGTCGATGGCTCGGATGGCTTCGACCTGCTGCTCCGACTCCCGCAGGCGCAGGGCCGTCGCCTCGAGGTCGTCGGTCGAAAGCAGCGACAGCATGGCGTCGTAGACGTCGGCGAGCTCCTCGAGAAGTCGACGCTTCTCGGCGAGGAGCAAACCGCGCTCGTCCCTACGACTTCCGCTGTGTGAGGAGCTCATTCCAACCTGCCTTGATCTCGGAGAGGACCCGGAGGACGTCATCGACCGGCGCGGGATCCTTCTTGAGGTTGGCCTCGACCAGCTGATCGATCATGTACTTGTAGATGCGCGAAAGGTTCTGCGCGACCTCACCGCCCTCTTCCATGTTCAGGGCGCCGAGCAGCTCCCAGACGATGGCCTGAGCGCGTCCGATCTTCTCGCCGGCGGCGGGAATATTGCCCTGCTCCATGGCAACCTTCGCCTGCATCAGGAAGCTCTCGAGCCCCTGCAGCATGTAGCCGACGACTCGTTCTCGAGGGGCGTTCAGGATCTCCTGCGACTTGTAGGCTCCGGCCGCGGATCGGTGGGCGTCGTACATCGATCTATCCTTTTCGTTCGCGGTTAGCCGGCCAGCGAGTTCTGGAGGAAGGCGAGCTGCGACTGCAGCTGTCCGATCGAGCTCTCGAAGGCGGCGAACCGACGCGTCAGGTTGGTCTCGTAGGTCTCGAGCCGATCTTCGGCCCGATCGATCTGGTCGTTGATGCTCTTCTTGATGCGGTCGAAGCCGTCGCTTCGGCTGTCGAGGATGCCGTCGAACTTGGTGTACTCCTCGATCGCGTCGTCGAGGGTCTCCATGAGTCCGCCGCCTCCCTCCACGAACAGGGAGATGACCTCGGCCGAGTTCTCCTCGATCGCGTCCTTCAGGTCCTCCTCGTTCAGCGCGAGGGTACCGTCACTCTGCGAGGCGAGCCCGAGGGCACCGAGGCTGCCGAAGAGGTTGTCGTCGATGGCCGAGGTGATGATCGACTGAAGCTTCGACTTGACGGACGCAACGGTGAAGTCGCCGAACAGCGAGCCGCCGGCCCCCGACTCCTCGTCGAACTGGAACTGTCGATCGATGAAGCTCTGGACCGTGTTGTAGGCGTCCACGAACTCCTGGACGTCCTCGACGATCCCGTCGACGTTCGTCGCAACGGTGAGCGTGATGTCGTTGTCGGACGCCTCCTGATCGTTGACCAGGTTCAGCGTGACGCCGTCGATCGCATCGTCGATCAGGTTCTTGGAGCGCGTGAGCGAAATGCCGTTCACCGTGAGCTCGGCATCGAGCGCGTTCTGCTGGGTCGTGAGAGCCGACGAGAGATCCACATCGCCGGCCGTGTATCCGGTGAAGTCGTAGGTGATCGCGTTCTCGGTCCCCGTCTCGTCGGCGGTGATGACGAGGTTGTAGGGGTTGTCCGAGCCGTCGTTGACGATGGTCGCCGTGACGGGCAGATCCGACTTGTTGATCTCGGAGACCAGCTCGGTGAGCGTGTTGTTGGAGGAGTCGAGCGTGAACTCGTTCTCTTCGCCGTTCACCGTGATCTTGAAGGTGCCGGTCCCGAAGGTGGTCGTATCCGTATCCGCGACTCCGCTCAGGCTGTCGATCTGCTGTCGAGCCAGCTGATCGACCTTGATGCGGAACGCGCCGTCCTGCGCCGAGCCGTCCACGTCGGCGGTCAGCACCGACTTGTCGCTGCTCTCCGCGGTGAAGGCCGTGAAGGCGCTCGCGGACTTCAGCTTCGTCGTCACCTCCTGAAGCTTCTCGAGGTGACTGCCGAGCGTCCGCATGTCCGACTGCGCGGTGTTGATCTGCCCCCTGCGCTGCTGCAGGAGACCGATCGGACGCCGCTTCAGATCGGTCAGCGCACGCACGATGGCATTCGTGTCGATGCCGGAAGCGATGCCGCCGAACGATACTGCCGGAAGACCCATGACCTCACTCCTTCACGTCGCGCCGACGGCACGCATGCGGTGGAACTCGCCGACCGGGTCGCCCCGGCCGGCGCTCATCTACTCCGTCGTACTAGCCGCTCGTGGTCGCTCGAACCCCGGCTGATTATCCACCGAGGAGCGAGAGCGCCCCCTGCGGCTGCACATTCGCCTGCGCGAGAATCGAGATACCCGCCTGCTGCATGATCGACAGACGAGTCAGGTTCGCGGTCTCGATCGCGACATCAACATCGCGGATCTGAGACTCGGCCGCCTGCAGGTTCTCGAGCGAAACGGCGATGTTGTTCACGGTCGCCTCGAGCCGATTCTGGTAGGCACCCAGCTGGCCGCGAAGCTGCGTGATCGACGAGATCGCCGAATCGATGTTGGTGATGGCGGCGTTCTGGTCGCCACCCGATCCAATATCGAGACTGTCGATCGTCAGAGCCGACACGCGAGCCGACGTCAGCGTGATGTCCATCGTGTCGACATCCGCAACCGTGTTCTCGCCGATCTGGAACACGATCGACGGGACCGACCCGTCGAGCAGGTTGTTTCCGTTGAACGACGTGGCCTGGGCGATGCGATCGATCTCGAGAACCAGCTGCTGGAACTCCTGGTTCATCGTGTCTCGGTCGCTACCCGAAGCGGTACCGTTCGCGGACTGGACGGCGAGCTGACGCATTCGGTTGAGAAGCTGGTTGATCTCATTGAGACCACCCTCACCCGTCTGCACCATCGAGATGCCATCCGTCGCGTTTCGGGAAGCCTGTCCGATCGACCGGATTCGCGCTCGCATGCGCTCGGAGATTCCGAGCCCAGCCGCGTCGTCCGCCGCGCGAACCACCCGAAGTCCGGACGAGAGCTTCTCGTACGACTTCCCCAGCATCATCGTCGAGTTGGCCAGATGCTTCTGGGCACTGATCGATGCCAGGTTGGTATTAATCCTGAGAGCCATAGGCAGATCCTCCTATCCTGGGCACAACGAGGATATCGGGACTGATTATCGGCAACGCGGGTGCTCCCTTTAGGGGAACTCCTGAATTGCCCAGCCCTTGGCTCGCTGTGTCCTTGGGGCGGATCTACCTATGGCTCTCTAGGAATTTCGGGGGCGCGGGCGGGCGGGGATCCCGCCCCTCGGAATTATCCGAGGAGCGAGAGCGCGGCCTGCGGCTGAACGTTCGCCTGAGCGAGGATCGAGATGGCAGCCTGCTGCACGATCGAGTTCCGGGTCAGCTTCGACGTCTCGAAAGCGACGTCCACGTCACGGATCTGCGATTCGGCGGCCGCAAGGTTCTCGGTCGCGACGGCGAGGTTGTTCAGGGTCGACGACAGACGGTTCTGACTGGCACCGAGCGCACCTCGGATTCGGGCGACCTCGGTGATGGCGGAATCGATGTTCGTGATCGCCGTCGAGGTACTTCCACCCGAGCCGATGTCGAGGCTGTCGATCGTCAGGGCCGACGTCCGGGCGCTGTCGAGCGTGATCGAGATCTGGTCGACGGACGTATCGGTACCCGAGCCGACCTGGATGTCCAGGGTGCTCGTCGAGCCGTCCAGCAGGCTGATGCCGTTGAATTCGGTGGCCTGCGAGATTCGATCGATCTCGGACACGAGCTCCTGGAGCTCGGCGTCGAGCGTGTCCTGGTCCGACGTCGAGAACGTACCGTTCGACGACTGGACCGCCAGCTCACGCATGCGGTTCAGGATGGACGAGATCTCGTTGAGAGCTCCTTCCGCCGACTGAACCAGGCTGATTCCGTCCGACGAGTTTCGCGACGCCTGCCCCAGACTGGTGATCTGGGCACGCATTCGTTCCGAAATCGCGAGACCCGCCGCGTCATCCGCCGCCTTCGTGATACGAAGACCGGAGGACAGCTTCTCGAAGGACCCACCAAGCTTGTTGGTGGCAGCGGTCAGGTTCTTCTGAGCGCTCATGGAAGCGATGTTGTTGTTGATACGCAAAGGCATGAAAAAAGACTCCTTCTCCAGCAGAGAGGACAATAACGAAGGTGGGCGACCTTCGATGCGGGCGGCAGATATATCGAGATGCGGACCGGGCAGGGAGCTCGGGCCGGGATTCTCTTGCCTAGCTGGGGGGAATCAGGAGGGGTTCCTCAATCCACGCGAAGATTATCGGCGGGGGCTCGAGGGACTTGATACGAAAGTGCAAAAAAAGTTCGTCGGCAACAAACTGCCGTCAGAACTACCGGCCGACGACGCGCAGAGACGCCAGTCGCGCCTCGAGGAGCTCGCCGAGCTCGCGCGGCTCGGCGCGCACCGAGACCTCGAAGAGCAGGTGGTAGAAGAAGCGATCCGCCCGGGACGCTTCTTCCGGCGACAGGTTCGGGTCGCGACCGGCGCTCGCGAGCTCGGCCGCGATCCGGTGCTTGCCGGCGCGGCGGGCGAAGCCATACCCGGCGAAGAACGGACGGCCCGTCACCACGACCGGGCGACCTTCCGCGACGAGCGCGAGGGCCAGCGGGGAAACATCGGCGAGGCCGACCTCCGCCTCGGCGAGGACGTCTCGCGCCTGCCGGGGCTCGCGGTCCCGGGGAGCGCCGACCGGAATCGCGGGCTTGTCGAGCTCGCGGACGATCCACCAGCTGCGCCGGGCGTCCTCGGGCAGTGACTCCAGCCACTGCTCGATCTCACTGACGTTCTCTCCGTCTCCCGGGCCGGGCAGGAGAACTCCCACACCGGAAGAAGCGGCCGCGCGCGCGGGGCGGCGCCGGCGTTCGAGGAAACGGTCCGCCAGGTACTCGCGGAGATCGGGATCGACCTCTTCGACCGAGGCGAGCCCGGGCCGCGCGCATTCCGTCCCGTCGAGAATGGTCAATCGGACCCGATCCGCGGCGTGTCCGCGCTCGGGCAGCAGCACCGGGATCCCCGCACAGCGGCTCTCGACGAGCCAGGGTACGGCGTGGACCGGCGGATCGATCGGCGCGACGATCGCTGATGGAGCCACTTCTTCGAGGAGATCCCGGATCTCGCTCTCGGATCGCTTGGCGAGCGCGATCACGCGATGGGGAAGGCCTCGCGCGGCGAGGAGTGTTCGGAGAAGGCGATCCACGGGATCCGAGCTCTCCTCCCGCTCGAGGACGACCACCGGTCGCGTCGAGGGGGTCGCGGGGGGCCGCGTGCTGTTCGCGCGCTGCCCCCGCCTCAGGACCAGGATCACGGTATCCCCGGCGCGAGCGCGATCGAAGGGAACGACCTCCCCATCGGGTCGCACCACGATCCGCCGCTCCTCGACGAGCGTCGGATCCGGACACGGCCACGCCTCGTCCATCGCATCGAAGCGCACGGCCGCCGCGACGACGCCGCCGTCCCTCAAGCGCGAGGCCGCCGCGCGGGTGAACTCGCTCATGTGGTCGCCCGTCGCGAAGGGCCCGGGGAGAAGCACCGAATCGAACGAGTGCTGTCCCCGCCCCGCCCCGTCGTCGGCCAGCCAGCGAAGCGCGACCGACCGGACCTCGCCGAGGTGATCGGCGAGGCGAAGCCGCAGCTCGGTGCTCGGAACGCCGGCCACCAGGACACGCGACTCACCGTCGAGGACCCCGGCGAGAAGCTGAGCGCGCACCGCGGGGCCCGCACCGACTTCCTCCGCGGCTTGCCCGCCCTCCTTGTCGGCCGGATCGTCGCTCGGAGACGGCTCGGCAACCAACGCCGCTTCGTCTCCGTCGAAGTCCACGAGCTCCTGTCCGCGAAGGGCGACCAGGTTGTCGACCGCCGCCTGATTCTGCGGGTCGACCTGGATCGCGATCCCGAAAACACGGGCGGCCTCGTCGTGATCCCCCATCAGGAGGAGCGCCACGCCGATGTCGTTGATGATCCGAGAGTTCTTCGGGTCGAGGTGAAGCGCCTCGTACAGCACTTCGAGCGCCAGATCGTTGTCACCGCTCTCGATCAGCGACTCGCCCTTGCGGACGAGCTGCGTCACCTCGGTCAGGAGATTCGCAGAGACTCGCTTCATTTCACCGCCGTCATCTCTCGAAAAGGAACTACGGGCCCGCGAATATCTTCGGAATCGTGGACCGCGTGACTTGAGACAGCGAGACAGGAGCGAAATCGATGGCGAATTCGAGCAGTGGGCTGGTCGCGCGCATCGCGGCCTTGGCGGCGGTGATCGTGATCGCGGGAGTGATCGGCAAGAACTGGATCCTCAAAGGCGAGACGGGGATCGACGGCTCCGAAGCCGGAGCGAGCCGTACGGAGACGTCGGCGACCGATCCCGACGTCGAGATCGACTCGGCCGAGCGATCCACCGAACCGGAGCGCACGCGTCCCCCCGCCCCCGTTCCCGATGACGAAGCCGCACTCGAGATGCCTGGCGACGTGATGTTCCGGGGCGCCTGGGACTGGAAAACGGCCGACGGCGCGGACGACGGGCTCGAGGAGTTCCGCATCACGCGCCACGGCGTCCAGATCTTCGTCGACGTACGCCGGCACGACCCGAACGACGACGCCCGCCCGATGGTGCGTTACGCCGACGAGGACTTCCGCGTGCGCCGCGCCGAGTGGACTCGATACGGCGA
>CAZQZX010000249.1:0-9183 GCA_964597885.1 uncultured Planctomycetota bacterium | reverse complement strand
TGACGGATGCGGACGGCAACGCCCACTTCGCCCTGCGGACGAACGGTACGGGGCACTACTTCATCGAAGCGCGCGCCGATGCTTCGGACGGAAGAGAGCTCGCGACCCCCGTGCACGTCACCGCGATCGCAACCACCGACACCGTGCTCTTCGTCGACGTGGATCGCTCGATCGCCAGGCCGCAGTCCTGGATCCAGCCCTGGCTCCGCCGCTACACCGAATACGATGCAGCCCCCTGGGCGGCCGAAGTCCTCACGAGCCTCTCGGAAGACTACTACCTCATCTATGTGACCGATCGCTCGCGGCGATACGCCGAGTCCACTCGAAACTGGCTCGAAGCGAACGGCTTCCCGCCCGCTCCCGTCTACCACAAGAACTGGGAGTTCTACGGCGGCTCGCTCTCGATCTACAAACGCAGCATCGTGGACTCAATCCTCGGTATCGCCTCCGCCGAGCACCTCGCGATCGGGAGCTCCACGCAGGATGCGCGCATCTACCGCGGAGCCGGCATCGCCACGCTGATTCTCGAGAGCCATCGCGATCCGGGAGTGCTTCCGCACGGCGCCATCGCGGCCCGCTCCTGGGCCGAGATTCCGCGCCTCACGCGACGGACGCCCTGACCGGCCCGACCGCGCCGTTCTTCGACGACGTCGCGGCCTCTCGGCACGCGCGCGGATTGGTAGGCTCTCGGCATGCAAGACGCCCGCATGCGAGTGAATGACGCGCACGCCCACCTCTTCTCACGACGGTGGTTCGAGGCCTTCTTCGAGCGATCCCCCCGGTTCACGCCGGACGATCCCCTCGACGAAATGGCGGCCATCCTCGGATTCGAGCTTCCGGACGCGGACCCGGTGGCCCTGGCCGATCGCTGGGTCGGCGAGATGGACCGCCACGGCGTGGCCCGGATGGTTCTCCTGATGAGCCACCCGAGCGACCTCGACTCGGTGCGCCAGGCCGTGGCCGCCCACCCGGACCGCTTCATCGGCTACGCCATGGTGAACCCCACCGAGGACTCGGCGCGCGACACCGTCCACGACGCCTTCGATCTCGCGGCGATGGGGGGGCTTTGTCTGTTCCCCGCCCTCCATCACTTCCGGGTCGACGATCCGGCTGCCTACCCGGTGTACGAGGAGGCCGCGGCCTTCGAGCGTCCCGTCTTCGTGCACACCGGTCAGCTGCGGATCCCCGTCTTCGCCAAGCTCGCCATCCCCGACCCCGTCGACCTCTCGTTCTCGGACCCCGGCCAGCTCCGCACGGTCGCGGGGGACTTCGCGGACGTCACCTTCGTGCTGCCCCATTTCGGATGCGGCCGCTTCGACGAGGCGCTCGAGCTCGCGCGCGAGTGCCCCAACGTGGTGTTCGACACCTCGAGCTCCAACGGCTGGATCGAGCCCCCCGACACGCTCGAAGACGTCTATCGACGCGCCCTCGACGTGGTCGGGCCCGAGCGGATCCTGTTCGGCACCGACTCCTCCGCATTCCCGCGAGGCTGGAGGCACGACATCTACGAGCTGCAGCTCGGCGTGATCGAACGGCTCGGCCTCGGCGACGACGAGTGCGACGCCATTCTGCGGGGCAACCTGGACCGAATCTGCCCGCCGCGGTCCTGACGACGCCGAGACCGCACGAGTTGTCGAGATTTCTCGACATCCCGAAACAGCTCGCCAGACACCACTTACAACGGACTCGACGCGCATTGACGACAAATGTCGACGCGATCGAAGCGAAACGTTTTCCGTTGGCGATCGCCGAAACCGGGGATATACTCTAAAGCCCCGCGCCACTCGCACTTACAGGACGCATGGAGAAGCCTGTTCGAGCGGTGGTTGGTTGGCATCCAACTTGCGCATTCCTCCGCGCCCGTCCTGACCCCCGTCTCGGGGTCGGTCGGATCTTCGAACACAAATCAAAGAGCAAGGGTGCGGTCCCGGACTGGACGGACCTCGCCCTTTCTCGTTTGGCAGGCCCGTAGTCTCGGCCCACAAAAGGACACGACAGACCGATGAGCATTCCTAGCAAGCTTTGCATTCTGCTGGGCGCCCTCGCCTTCCTCCTCGCCGGATGCAGTAGCGGCGGCGGCAGCGGCAGCGGCAAGACCAGCGCGAAGGCTCCGAACGGCGAGGCCCCGCCGATCGTCGCAGACGTGACGTCGCTCCTGGACCTCGACACGGGCCGAATCGACTCGATCGTCAAGAACCGCCGCAACCCGGAGACGGACCGATTCTCGACCCCGGGACCGGCCGACTTCGACTCGAACCCGACGTTCCCCACCGCCCCCCCGACGATCCCGACCGGAAACCCGGGCGCGATCAGCGGCGCGGCGCATCAGGGCGCGTTCGGCGCGGGCACGCCCGGCGTAGTCGGCAAGGGTGCGAACAACCCCGGCGAAGGCGGCCAGATCAACCAGCGCAACCTTCCGCACGGACTCGACGTCGGAGCCCCGACGCCGATCCCGCCACGGATCGATACGCCGAAGACGGTTCCGCCGGTCCTCGCGAGCGGTAACTCCGAGACCTTCGGCAACTGGGTCATCGGCAACCCGGGCGGTGGTGGCGGCGGCGGCCTCCCCCCGACGGAGAAGTCCCCGACGCGCGAAGTCACCAACCCGCCCGCCACGCAGAACTTCCCGGCCGGCGTCACGGCCGGTGAGGATCGCGGCAAGGGCGGCACGGGCGGCGAGGAGCCGGTCCCCGAGCCGAGCACCGTCGTCCTCATGATCATGGGAATGGCTTCGCTCTACTTCTTCCGCCGTCGATAGACCGCGCAGGAAGATCGACCGAAAACAACTCGAGCGGGATCGCGTTCAATTCGCGGTCCTGCTCGTTTTCGTTCAGGGCGGACGCCCTCAGCCCGACGTGCGAAGCGCCTCGAGGATCTCCGGCTCCAGGGCTTCGACTTCGCTTTCGGTCAGGACGTCGAGCACATCCGGTGAGCCCGGCGGCTCGGGCTCGTAGCCGGTGATCTGGCGTTCGTGGAGCTCGGGCCGGGCCTCGGACGCGTCGCCTCCTCGCTCGAGCCGCTCTTCGATGCGCTTGCGAGCGACATCCGGATCGCAGTGACAGCACAGGATGCGGATCGGCACGCCGAGATCGCGGGCGAGCTCGCGCACGCGATCGCGCGACGCACGCGTCGGGAACGTCCCGTCGAGAACGACCGACACCGAATGCTCGAGCCAGTCCCTCCCGCGGGCGAGCTGCTCGCGGTACACGCGCTCGCGCTGCTCATCCGAGTAGCGCGGCGCTTCCTCGGCGATCTCCCTTCGCACGACATCGGTGGAGACGACCTCCGCCCCGATCGCCCGCGCAACGTGACGCGCGACCGTCGTCTTCCCGGTGCCGGACGCTCCCGAGACGACCACCACCCGAGGACGGTGGAAGTCGAGAGCGTAGAACGCGGCCAGATGGAGATAGCGACGCGATCGCTTCAGATGGAAGTCGCGCTCGGCAGGAGGAGACTGATCCGCGCGCAGCACTTCCACCTTCGCCCGGATGGTCGCCCGGTAGGCCTCGTAGAAACGGAACAGCTCGACCGGCCCGTCGTCGCCGCTTCGCCTTCGGTAGCCATCCGCGCACAGCAGACCGACGTCGCGTGCGCCCAGGAAGTCGCATTCCATGCAGAGGAACGCGAGCTCGCCGAGGGGGTCCGTCGCGCGAAATGCCTGCGAAAACTCCACGCAGTCGTAGACGACGGGGGGATCGATCAGGCAGACGTGCTCGGGCCGCAGATCGCCATGGCCGTCGCAGATGCGTCCCTCGGCGATGCGCTTCTCGAAGCACGCCGCTCGGAGCTTCACGAACTCGAGCTGGCTGCTCCGCACGCGCGCGAAGAGCTCGAGGGGAAGGCCGTGGTCGATCGGGGCGAGCGTCTCGAGGTTCTCGCGAACGTTGGCTTCGATCGCCGGCGGCGCGGCAAACCGATCGAGCTCGGCGCCGCGGACCGCTCCTTGGTAGAAGGCCGCGAGTCGGTCCAGGATCGGATCGAGGTCCTCTTCGCCGAGGCCCGACGCGAGCAGCCCGTCGAGCATCCGGTCCTCCGGAAGCCGCCGCATCGCCACTCCCCATTCGACGACGCCGTCGCTCGAGGAAGCGTCGGGGGCGGCGTCGAAGATCAGGCCTCCGTCCGGCTCGCGTCGAATCGCGACCAGCCCGAGATAGATATCCGGCGCGAGCCTTCGGTTCAGTCGCACCTCGTCCTCGCACGCACCCAGCCGACGGTCCACGCTCGAGTAGTCGAGGAACGGGAAGCAGACGGGCTTCTTGAACTTGTAGACGCGGTCGCGCCCCCGCAGCACGAGCGAGATGTGGGTTTCGATGCGCTCGAAAGGCCCGGCATCCGCCGGGGCTCGATCCGGATCCGCGAAGAGCGCGACCAGCTCGTCCAGCGAGACCTCGCTCACGTTGAGACTCCGCACAAAAAAAGCAGCGACGGCCATCAAGTCCGGGCCGGCGAAAGTCCGATACTCGCCAGCGACACCAGGAGATGCGCCTCGGCTCCCCGCGCGACCGTTCGCGGCCGGCAGCCGCGGCGAGGGGCGGCCCCCTTCCGCGGCCGGGGAGATTTTCATCGTATGACCTACCACGTGATGCAGGTAGCGGGAGCGTTCATCGACCTGGCCAACCGCATGGACTCGCGCTTCACCGAGGGTCGGCTTCAGAAGCTGCTGTACATCGCGCAGGGGTGGCACCTCGCGATCACCGGCAAGCCGCTCTTCGAGAGCCCCATCGAGGCCTGGAACTTCGGTCCGCTCCTCCCGGAGGTTCGGGAGAGCCTGAAGGAGTGCGGGTCCCACCCGATCACGGCCGACTACGCGGACTCGACGCTCATCGACGAGGACTCGCTCGCCAGCGAGCTGATCCTGCGGGTCTGGGACTACCACGGCGAGTCGTCCGGCGTGGAGCTCGCGGACATCACGAACAGCTCGAAGTCCCCGTGGCGCAAGGTCCGAGCGCTGGTCGGGGCCGACGCGGACTCCCACCCGATGATCCCGACCGAGGCGATCCGCAAGGAGTTCCACGTCCGCGGCGCCGAGGGGGCTCACCCGATCGCCGCCGCCTTCACGGCCGGGCCTCCCGCCTGACCGATCGGGACGCCTCCGCCCGAGCCGCAGCCCGATTCCCGAACGAGGTCAAAAAAATCGGAAGTTCGCTGCCTACGGGCCCTTGGGCTTACGTGATCGTCGGCGAATGGGCATTCACGCCCCTGCCCATCCTGCCGATAAGAACATCCGCAAGCAAGGTGGTGAAACGCATCACCAGCTGCTGAAAAACGAACAATGAGGCGACCGCGGCACGAGGTTCCCCTCCACCCAACCCGGCAGCAGACCTCGTGCCGTGTGTCGCGTCTTTTGGGGCGCAGCGTCGCGTCTTTCAGGGCGCAGCGCGCGCCTTCAAGGCGCCGCGTCTCACGGCGTCCCTCCCCCATCCCGGACGCCCGCCTCCCCCTCGCCGATGCGGATCCGGGCAGGGCCTTCCCGAAAAAAGGAATGGTGGGCCCAGTAGGACTCGAACCTACGACCTACCGATTATGAGTCGGCTGCTCTAACCGACTGAGCTATGGGCCCGTTCGCGCAGCACGCGTCATTCTAAGCCGCGCCCGTGAGATTTCAAGGGCGCCCGGGTCCCCCCCGCGCCCGTGGGTTTTCGCTTGACACTCCATGGCCCACTTCTAATAATATCGAGCGAAAATTGCGGTATCTCTTTTCTTCACTGAACATTACACGGCAAGCAGTTCTTGCGGGCCGTCGAAGGGTCGGGCGCCCCCGCTGAGCGGCGCCCCCGAGGGCACGACTTGGCTTCCACCGTCACCGAAGAGCTTCGAGACACCGTCGGCTCTTCGCCCTCGACGACCTGACCCCCAGCCGATCCACGGAGACACTCCCATATGAATATCCGCGAGATCGAGGTACCGGACTACGAGCTTGTCGTCCGCTGTGACGACCCCGAGTCCGGCCTCAAGGCCATCATTGCGATCCACAACACCGTTCTCGGTCCCGCCCTCGGCGGGATGCGCATGTTCCCGTATGCGAGCGAGGACGAAGCCCTCACCGACGTTCTCCGACTCTCCCGAGGCATGACGTTCAAGTCGGCCGTCGCGGAGACAGGTCTCGGAGGCGGCAAGTCGGTCATCATCGGCGATGCGGCCACGCAGAAGAGCGACAAGCTCCTCGAAGCGGTCGCCCGCTTCGTCGACAGCCTCGGCGGCAAGTACATCACCGCCGAGGACTCCGGGACCAACATGCAGGACATGGTCCACATCAAGAAGTTCACCAAGTACGTGACGGGGCTCCCGCGCGAGTCCGGCTCGAGTGGCGATCCCTCGCCCTTCACCGCGCTCGGCACCTTCCTCGGAATGCGCGCGTGCATCGAGGAGAAGCTCGGCACGAGCTCGTTCGAGAGCGTGCACGTCGCGCTCCAGGGCGTGGGTCACGTCGGCATGTACCTGCTCGATCACCTCGTGAAGGCCGGCGCGCGCGTCACGGTCTGCGACATCAACGAGGCCCCGCTCCAGGCGGTCCGCAACGAGTTCCCGACGGTCGAGTTCTGCGACCCGAGCGAGATCTACGACATCGACTGCAACATCTTCTCGCCGAACGCGATGGGCGCCATCATCAACGAGCAGACGATCCCGAAGCTGAAGTGCACGATCGTCGCCGGCGCCGCCAACAACCAGCTCAAGGAAGACGCGGACGGACTGCGCCTTCGAGAGCGAGGCATCCTCTACGCCCCCGACTACGTCATCAACGCCGGCGGCATCATCAACGTGTCGGTGGAGCTCGAGCCGGGTGGCTACAACGAGGAGCGTTCGCGCCGCAAGGTGAACAACATCTACAACGCGGTGCGCGAGATCATCCAGATCTCGAAGAAGGAAGCGATTCCCACCGCGAAGGCCGCGCACGAGATCGCGCTTCGCAAGCTGAACGCCAGTCCCCAGGCCTGATCAGTCCCCAGGCCTGATCGGTCCCCAGGCCTGATCGGAACCCGGTGAGGGCGCCCGCTGACGACGGCTGTCGCGGCGCCCTCTCGTTCGCCCCCCACCGCGGCTAGCTGCGCCGTCCTCGCACGCAGGATCTCTCGGCTCCGTTTCGGATCGTGTCGAGGGTCGGCCGGTCGCCCGTGATTCGGATCAGGGGATCTCCGCCGAGGGCGGGGTCTCTTCGGACACGCGCTCGAGCGTCGTTTCCTCGGACGCCCAGTCGAGACGCGGCGCGTCTTCCCACAGGCTCTCGAGCGTGTAGTAGCCGCGAGCGTCCGCCGAGAACAGGTGCACCACGACTTCGCCGAAGTCGATCAGCACCCAGCCGCTCTCCTCCTGACCGCTCAGGAACAGGCGCTGGACGCCGTTGCGCTTCAGCACTTTCACGACCTCTTCCGACATCGCCTTGAGCTGTCGTCGGCTCGTACCGCTCGCGATGACGAAGTAGTCGGTCAGCCCGAGGACGTCGCTGACGTCGAGAACGACGACGTCGCGGGCTCGCATCTCATCGGCGATCTTGGCGACGCCGACCGCGAGGCTCTTGGATTCGATAGCACTGTCCTCCGGCAAAAAACGCGGACCGGCCGGAATTGCCCGGCCGGTCCGTCGCGTTGTACGTGTTCTTGTCGTTGGCTTGTTCAGCCGCTTGCGCGACTCTCATCCGACCGCCGGATTAGCGGCCGTCGGCGAGTGCCTCGCGGGTGGCGTCGTCTTCGACCGATCGCTCGATACGCGTGCCGCTGTCGCCCGCGTCGTCTCCATCCTTCGAGTGGATGCTCGCGAAGAGCGGAACGAAGACGAGCGACACGATGCACATCAGCTTGACGAGGATGTTGAGCGACGGGCCGGCGGTATCCTTGAACGGGTCGCCGACGGTGTCACCCACGACTGCCGCCTTGTGCGCGTCCGAGCCCTTGCCGCCGTGGGCGCCGGTCTCGATGTACTGCTTGGCGTTGTCCCAGGCACCGCCCGCGTTGGCCATGAAGAGCGCCATCATGATGCCCGAGACGAGCGATCCGGCGAGCATGCCGCCGAGCGCCTCGAAGCCCATCGTGCAGCCCACCAGGATCGGCGCGCCGACGGCAATGATACCGGGGATGACCATCTCGCGAAGAGCGGCCTGCGTCGAGATCGTGACGCACTTGGCGTACTCCGGCTCACCCGTACCTTCCATGATGCCCGGGATCGCGCGGAACTGACGTCGCACTTCCTCGATCATCTGGTTGGCCGCGCGGCCGACCGCCTCCATGGCGAGCGCCGAGAACATGAACGGCAGCACACCACCGATCAGCAGGCCGATGACGACCGTCGGATCGACGAGGTTGATACCCGCTCCCTGACCCGCGACATCGGTGAGGCCCGACGCCTGGGTGTACGTCACGAACATGGCGAGCGCGGTCAGCGCCGCCGAGCCGATGGCAAAGCCCTTACCGATGGCCGCCGTCGTGTTGCCGACCGCGTCGAGCGCGTCGGTCTTCTTGCGGATTTCCGGGCCGAGGCCCGCCATCTCGGCCACGCCACCGGCGTTGTCGGCCACCGGGCCGTACGCGTCGACGCCGAGCGAGATGCCGAGCGTGGCGAGCATGCCGACGGCCGAGATCGCGATGCCGTAGAGGCCCGCGAACTCGTACGCGAGGAAGATCGCGACGCAGAAGAGGAGCACCGGGATGAGCGTACTCTTCATGCCGACCGCGAGGCCGGCGATGAGGTTCGTGGCACTTCCCGTCTCGGACTGTTCTGCGATGTGCTGCGCCGGCTTCTTGGCTTCCGACGTGTAGTACTCGGTGACGATGCCGATCAGCGTTCCGATGATGAGACCGATCGCGACCGAGCCGAACACACCCCACTTCGAGTACTCGGTGCCGCCGAGGGTGAAGTCCAGATCCATCATGACGGTGATGGCGAGCACACCGACGAGCATCACGCCGCCGGCCACGATCAGGCCCTTGAAGAGCGCGCCGTGGAGGTGACTTTCGTCATCGGTCTTCACGAAGAACGTTCCGATGATCGAGCCGATAATGCCGATCGCCGCGACGCTCAGCGGGAAGAGGACTCCGTGAAGGAACGGCCCGCCCGTGACATCGCCGCCCATCGCCTGGTTGATGAAGAACCCGAGCGCCATCGTCGCGATCAGCGAACCGACGTAGCTCTCGAAGAGGTCGGCGCCCATGCCGGCCACGTCGCCGACGTTGTCGCCGACGTTGTCCGCGA
>CAZQZX010000248.1:0-9313 GCA_964597885.1 uncultured Planctomycetota bacterium | reverse complement strand
CAGTCGCTGCTGGGCCCGGTGGAGCGGCGCTTCATCGACTGGGCGGCGGCCGAGGTCCCCGTGGCCCGCGAGGCGGCGGTGGTGGCGATCGCGGTCGTGGCCCGCGCGGCGGCGGCGGTGGTGGCGGTGGAGGCCGCGGTGGCGGTGGCGGCGGAGGTGGCGGTGGCGACCGTCCGCGTCGCGAAGGTGACAACCGCCCGCAGGGCTCGGAAGCTCCGACGTCCTAGCCGACACTCACCAACACAGACAAAAAAGAAGACCCGGCGAGAGATCGCCGGGTCTTTTTCTTTTGGTGTTCGGTTGTCGGTGTCGCCCGCCCTCCCTCGATCTTGCTCGGGGACGGCAGCCGACGGATCGAGCGCGTGGAGCTAGAGCTCGTCCTTCAGATTCTTGCTGCAACGGAAGGAGACGGTCTTGCTCGCCTTGATCTTGATCGGCTCGCCAGTCTGCGGATTCCGTCCGACGCGAGCCTGACGCTGCTTGACGGTGAAGCTGCCGAAGCCCATCAGCTGGACGTGACGATCTCGCTTCATGCCGCGCTTGAGACTCTCGAAGATCGCGTTGACACACCGCTCTCCGAACGCCTTCGAAGTGTTGAGTTCCCTGGCGACCTCGTCGCAGAGCTCCTGCTTGTTCATTCCGCCTCCTCGTTCCGCGAATGGTCGACGACTCCCGGAGCGTCGGCACGCGCGTACCACTATCGCCAGGAAGACCGCTAGATAGACCCCTCTCCCGACCGCGCCGATCGGAGAACGAACAGACGCGATCTACAAAAAGTATCGGCAGTCACAACCTCGGAATTCACCCATTTTTCGAGCCGCCGTGAGTTGACGACGACGCGCGCTCGCCAGGAGATGAGCGGGGCTATCTCAAGCGCCCGGCTTACCGGGGTCGGCCGCTATCGCGTAGCGCCTGCCGACCGGGCCGCGCCATTGCAGAACAAGACGCGATCCCGCACGCGGTGAAGGACTTGCGGCTCTTCGCCCATCCGCTCGGACAGCTCGGCGAAGGTGTGGTCCTCGAGGAGTCCGTACATCGGCCGGGGCGCCGCGTAGTTGTGCGCGAGGTCGTCGAAGCTGTCGAGTCGAACCACGGTATGGCCGGAGTAGTACACCAGTCCGGGCTGGTGGAACCACCCTTCCACGAGAAGGTCGCCCGGCTGGATCCGCCCCTCGAGCCTCTCGGCGACCCACCGATAGGAGCGACGCTCGGCGACCTCGGGCACGAGCCAGACGAGCGAGTAAGCGGCGACCAGCACCATGGCGCCCGTCCGGATGGCAACCCGTCGGCCCGCGCGCCCGCGAGCCGCCAGCAGCCCGGCACCGGCCACGCCGGCCAGTCCGAGCACCGGAAGCGCGATCCGAAGCGCGTCGGGATACTCGCGTCCGATGACGACCCCGCCCCCGACGGCTGCCGCGAGCAGCACCACGCCCTCGGCGAGCGCGCTTCGTCGCTCGGCCCGCTCCCCCGCTCCGCTGAATGCCGCATCGAGCGCCGCCGCAGCCAGGATCGCCATCGGGGCGCCGATCGGCATCAGGTAGGTCGGCAGCTTGTTCGGCGAGAGGCTGAAGAACGCCACCGTCGCGACGGCCCACACGATCGCGACCCGGAGACCGCCGTGCTCGATCGCTCCGCCACGACGCCACAGCGGCACCGCCGCCGCGATCACGACGAACGACCACGGGAAGAAGCCGAGCATGGCGACCGGCGGATAGTAGTAGAACGGCTTGCCGTGGAAGTCCTCGCTTCCGAAGTAGCGGCCGAGCGTCTCCTCGAAGAAGACTCGAGCGCCGCCGATCTCGGGGTGAAGAGCCACCGCGACGAACCAGGGCAGCGCGATCGCGAGAAACGCGACGCTTCCGACGCCGAACCCCGCGCGGCGAAGGAAACCGAGGTCTCTTCGCAGGGTCATGTCGAGCGCGATCACGATCGCCGGGATCACGAGCGCGACCGGGCCTTTCACGAGAAACCCCGCGGCCAGCGCGAGGAAGAACCCGACGCGGGGAACGGCCGGATACTTCGCCCCGCCGGGCGCTCCGCTCTCGCGCCGCGTCAGGGAGAGGTACAGCGCCATCGTCAGCGTCACCCAGAACGTCAGCGCCGCGTCGGGTGTCGACAGACGCGTGACCGCGAGCGGAAGCGGAGAGACGGCGAGCGCCAGCATGGCGATCCCCCCGACGCGCGGCCCCGCCAGGCGACGGCCCATCCACCCCGTGAGAAGAAGCGTCCCGAGCCCGGCCACGAGCGACGGAAGCCGGGCCGCCAGCTCGTTCACACCGAAGCACAGGAACGAACCGAGAATCGCCCAGTACGGAAGGATGGGCTTCACGATCCGGTACTCGTCGTTGAAGCGCGGAAGCCACCAGTCGCCGGCGTCGAGCATCTCGCGCGCCGAGCCCGCGTATCGGGGCTCATCCGGGTCGAAGAACCCCGAGCTCCCGAGCGTGGCGAGGGACACCGCCCAGACCGCGAGCGCGAGCACCACGAACGGCCAGGCTCTCGGCCCCGCGACGACCCGGTCCTCCGTGGAATGCGAAGGTTCGACGGTCACCTGGATCCTCGGAGCTGGAGCGAGACGTCGACCTTCTCTCGACCGCGTCGAACGGTGACGGTCACTCGATCGCCGACCGCATGCTCGTCGAGGACGCGGAAGACGTCGTTCCCCGTCCTGACGGGCTTGCCGTCGATGGCGAGGATCACATCGCCGCGGATCCCGCCCCGCACGCGACGAGCCGCCTGGATGCCGACGCGAGCCGCGTCCGTCCCCGGATCGACGTCGAGGACGAGAAGCCCTTCGACGCGGTAGGCCCGATTGACGTGATCGGGCGCGAGACGAACACCGAGATCCGGCCGGATCACACGGCCGTACCGAATGATCTGCGTGATGATGCGATGCGCCACGTCCGAGGGGACCGCATATCCCACGCCCGCGAAGGCTCCGGTCGGGCTCACGATCGCGGTATTGATGCCGATCAGGCGACCTGAGCTGTCGAGAAGAGGCCCACCGGAGTTTCCGGGGTTGATGGCGGCATCCGTCTGGATGACTCCGGTGATCGGCAGGCCGACGACCGATCGGATCTCGCGCTCGAGGCCGCTGATGACGCCGGTCGTGAGCGTCTGGTCGAGCCCGAAGGGATTGCCGATCGCGAAGACGTTCTGCCCGACCTGCAGGTCGTGCGAGGTGCCGACCGGAATCGGGCGCAGATCCGTTTCCCCGGGCTCGATCACCAGAACGGCCAGGTCCTTCGCTTTTTCATACCCGACGAGGCGGGCGAATCGGGTCGACTGATCGTGAAGCGTGACGCGGGCCGAGTCCGCCCCCTGGATCACGTGATAGTTCGTAACGATCCGACCCTCGTCGTCCCAGATCACGCCCGAGCCCGAGCCGCGCGGCAGCCGTTCGACATCGAAGCTGAACAACGAGCGCTGGTTCGTGAAGGTCTCGATGTGGACGACCGAACGCGACGCCTCGCCGAACAGACGAATCGTGCGCTTCTCGTCCGCGCTCAGCTCCCCGCGCGGCGTGATCTCGCGCGCAGGCGCATCCGGATTCGTGAGCGGGCGCTCGTCCTGGGCGCGCGCCACCGGCGCATTCGCGAGCCCGAACAGCACGCCCCCCACGATCGTCAGGCGCGCGAACCCTCGAAGGAACGACATGGCATCACCTCCTCGCCGGATTGTAGCAACCCCCTTCGCGCTCTCAGTCGAGGAGTGGTTGGGGGCGACGCTCCTCATCAACGGAGACGTAAACGGCTTCCGCTTCGGTGACGATGGCCGTGCAGTGAGAGGGATAGAAGCGCTCCGCCTCGACGAGAATCCGCACCGTGATCGACGTGCGGCCGGTCGCGATCGTCTCGGTGCGGAAGCTCACGAGGTCTCCCGTGAACACCGGCGACTTGAACTCGACCTCGCGCAGCGCCACGGTGACGAATCGCCGCTCGGGGTACCGCGCCATGGCCTCCATCGCTCCCGCGAGGTCGAGGTGCCCGAGGATGACGCCACCGAAGATCGTGCCGGCGGAGTTCTCGTCTCGCGGCATCATCACGACCCGCACCATCGTCTTCAACTCATCGCTCATCGGGTGTCCTCCTGTTCCCGTCACGCCTTCATGATCGCCCCTCGAAATCCGAGGGCCGTGTGCGTCAAAGTACAACACTGTACGCGGTTGCGAGCGAGACGGCCGCTGATATAATACGGCACCTCCGACCCGGACCTCGATCGTGACCATGAAGCCCAAGATCGTGACCCTCGGATCGGGATCGGGTCAGCGCAAGCTCCTCGAGGGACTCTCCCCGGAACAGTGCGATGTCACCGCAATCGTCGGCGTGACCGACAACGGCGGTTCGAGCGCGGTCCTACGCCGCTCCATGAACATCCCGCAGCCGGGCGATACGCGGAGCTGTCTGACGGCCGTCGCCCGTGATGAGGTCCTACGCAAGCTCCTCGACTTCCGCTTCCAGGAAGGCGAGCTTCGCGGCGTCAACCTCGGCAACTACATCCTCGCCGCACTCACGCGCATCGAGGGAGACTTCGGCCTTGCCGTGGAACGCGCCGGCGAGCTCGTGTCCGCCTGGGGACGGGTGCTGCCCGCCACCGTGGAGAGCACGCACGTGTGCGCCGAGCTCGTCAACGGCGCGCGCCTCGTCGGCGAGTGGGAGATCATCCGGCGGAAGCCGCGAGCGCGCATTCTACGCGTCTCTCTCGAGAAGCCCGTACCGGTGTACCCGCCCGCCGCCGAAGCCATCGCCAATGCCGACCTCGTGGTGATCGGACCCGGCTCGCTGATGACGGGGATCGTTCCGGTACTCCTGGCGAAGGGACTGCGCGAGGCCATCCAGCGGTCCAGTGCTCCCGTCGCCTACGTCACCAACCTGATGACGCAGCCCGGCCAGACCGACGGGTTCTCGGTGCGCGATCACGTCGAGGTCGTCGAGACTTACCTCAAGCTTTCCGTCGACCACGTCCTCGCGAACGATGCCGACGTTCCGGGGGAGCTCCTCGCACACTTTCGCACACTCGGATCGGAGCCGGTTGCGGACAACATGGGCGACGACGCGCGCATGGTGCGCGGCAACCTCCTGCAGGCCGACTCACTGGAGACGCTGCGCCGGCACGATCGCCCCGACAACGTCTTCTTCCTGTACCACGATCCGTCCAAGCTCGCCGAGCGCCTGCTCGGGACGATCGCCTGATCCTTCGCGAACGTCACTGAACGAAACAAGGCCCGCTACCCGTTTCCGAGCAGCGAGCCTTCGTTGGAATGGTTTCGTTTCCGGATAGCCGGATATCGCGCGAGCTTCCCTAGAGATCCGAGTCCGAGGACGCGACGGCGGCGTAGCGCGTGCTGTCGTCGCCTTCACCCGACGCGCCGTCGTTCGCGAAGTAGCGGTCGACCTCTTCGAGGATGTCGCGGCTCTCGACCGGGTCGATGACCACGAAGCCTTCGGCGAAGCTCTTGTCGTTCTCGATCATCCGCTGCGCGACATCGAGGCTCTTCTTGCATCGATCGAGCAGTCCCTTGGCGCGGGCCAGCTTCGAATCGTCGAAGGTGAACTGTTCGCTGTGCGCTTCCATCGCTTCGACCTGGCGAAGCTGAGCGTAGAGGTTCTGGACCTGGTTCTCGAGGCGGCCCTTCTCCAGGCGCACCTTCTCGAGCTTCATCTTGGCGGCTTCGAGCGAGGCGAGTCGAGACTCGAACAGACGGTTCTTGCTCTCGAGGAGCGACTCGTTGTTCCGGAAGTCATCGAACGTACGCTCGAGGTTCGATTCGAGGGCGGCGTGCGTGTAGCGACGCCCGCCGAAGAAGTAGACAGTCTCCTTGCGGCACAGCGCGGCGCGCTGGACATCGATGCGCTGCCGGTTGGTCCCCTGCGCCTTCGCGAGACCGTCGATCTCGTCTTTCAGGTACTGCACGGCGACCTCTTCCTCGGCCACGACTCGCTTGCAGGCGCGGATCTCGGGGACGATGTCCTCGATCAGCGACTCCGCTCGACGAATCTCGAACTCGAGCGGAATCGAGCCGCGAACCTTCTCCTTCACCAGCCCCGCCGCGGTTTCCACGTAGCTCAGGGATCCGGTGCCGAACAGGAACGCGCCGACGAGCCCGAGTCCCACTCCGGTCAGGATCATCTTCTTCAACATCGCTCACCTCCGAACTTCATCCAGGAGTGTCAGAATGCTTCGTCGGACCCGGCCGCCCTTGCGGCGGCTC
The DNA here is from genome assembly GCA_964597885.1 of uncultured Planctomycetota bacterium. Classification (GTDB taxonomy): domain Bacteria; phylum Planctomycetota; class JACOTG01; order JACOTG01; family JAUIME01; genus CAZQZX01. The sequence goes on along the minus strand of CAZQZX010000248.1, from coordinate 3,102 downwards.
CACGGCTCCGTTCACAAGGAGCATTCGGACGAGCGGAGGTGATATTGGGCGGCAGGGGCGAAAAAAATCAGCCCTTGCGGCTGCGGAGGAACATCGTCGTCGAGCGCAGGATATCCTCGCGGAGCGAACGCATCGCCGGTTCCTCGAACGACTTGTCCTTGGCGCGGATATCGTCGAGGCTCGCCGCGCAGGCCTGACAGCCGATACGCTCGACGTGGAAGCGGATGTAGTCCGATTCCTCCGCCGAGAGCGAGCCGTAGTGGTGACCTTCGAGGATGTCGCGGTGCGGGCAGCTGATCCCCTCCTGACGCCACACGAGCGCAATCGACAGATTCTGCGTCTCGATCTCCTGGCGGACCGCCTCGAAGAACTCGCGATCGGTCGGCGATTCTTTCAGACGCGCTTCGATACGCTTCTCCTCGGTCCCGCCCTTCTCGAGGACGCCGTCGAGGTACTGCAGGATCTGATCGCGCGTGAGCTGCGCGGACGTGTCCTCGTTCTTTCGTCGTCGGCCGAACATCAACGCATCGCCTTTCGAACGCGCCAGAGGCCCGAGAACAACGAGTGCCGCGGATCTTCCTCGAGCGCGAACTTCTGGAGATCCTGAATGGCCTGGAACTTGATTCCGGCGACGGCCTTCTCGTCCCGCAGGCCGAGGTCGGCAGCGATCTCCTTGTAGGGAAGCGAGCGCAGGAAGACGAGCTCGACGGCCTTGAGCTTGTGGAACTCGCCCTTGGTCCAGTACTTCTCGACGAGCCGTCTCAGGATGCGCACCAGGACGGCGCGCTCGCGAAGCGTGTTCTCGACCTCCCGGACGATCTGACTCGGCGGTTCGTCGGCGGCGGGAAGCATCCCCTCGAGGCCGAGCCGCGACTCGTCTTCGTTCCCCGAGGTGAGCGAGACCTCGCCGTGCTTGCGGCGCCGCATATGGTCGACCAGCTTGTTGCGGGCGATACCGAACAGGAACTGCTCGAACGTGTAGCGATCGTCGAACTTGTCGATCCCGCGGATCGCACCCAGAAACGTGTCCTGGACGATGTCCTCGCACGCCTGGTGATCCGCGACCTGCCGCTTCACATAGAAGTACACCCGCTGGAAGTACTCGTCCTGGACCCGGGCCCACTCGGTCTCGCTACCGCGCTTGAGCGCCTCGATGTCACAGGATTCGATGCCACTCAAGGAGCGACCTCCGGTCGTGGATCCGGACGACTCATGGCCCGGACTAGTGGAAGCGGAACAGGATGCCGAGGCTGACCGGCAGCACGAACCGGACGAACAGGAACAGGATGAAGAAGCCCGCGACGACGACGACGAGCTTCACCGCCACGCCGAGCAGCCGGAACGGCAGATCGACGAGGTAGTCGAGCACGCGCCCGAAGACCACGAAGCAGAACTTCAGCGGAAGGAAGGCCGCCAGCAGCGAGAGCTCGATGGCGAGCCCCACGATCCGGAACGAGTTCAGGATGAGGCCCGCCGTCGCGTACTTGCGATACGTTTCGGCACGGCCCAAGGGCGGACGCACGCCGCGTCGCGTCTTGCTGTGCTCCGGATCGGAAATCGCCTCGATCGCGTCGTCCGCTTGCCGAAGCCCGTACAGGAGTCGTTCGAAGACGATCGCGATGGTCGAGAAGACCGAGCCGATCACATGACCGATCGGACCGATGCGACGGGTCGAAACGGTCGGGATCGGCGGCGGTGACGAAGGGCCACCGGCGGTCGCGCCCTTGTTCGGCGCCGAGCCCTTCGCGGCCGAACGCTTCAGCGACGTTTCGGTCGCCGCACTCGCAGCCGTGGCTTCGCTCGTGCCGGGAAGGCTTGCCAGAAGCTCCTTCGCGCTCTGGTAGCGGTCGTCCGGGTTCTTCGCCAGGCACTTGCGCACGACATCGCGGAAGCGCGCGTCGACGCTCTTCGGGAAGCGAACCTCCTCGACCTCGTGCTTCTTCAGGACCTCCCACTCGCTGTCGCCCTTGAACGGGACTTCGCCCGTCAGGCACTCGTACAGGAGGATGCCGAGCGAGTAGATGTCGGAGCGCTTGTCGCCCTTCTTGCGAAGCATCTCGGGCGCCATGTAGTACGGCGTTCCGCGTCCGAACGAAAGCGTGTTGCGCGACTCGCTCATGAGCCGGCTCAGGCCGTAGTCGCCGACCCTCGCGATGCTGCCCTTCAGGAAGACGTTCCCGGGCTTCAGATCGAAGTGGACGATCGATTTCTCGTGAAGCGCCTGCACGCCCTCGCAGACCTGGCGGAAGATGTCGAGTGTCTCGTCGGTATCGAGCGAGCGGCTCTCGAGGCGGCGCTTGAGCGTCTCATCGCCGGCGTAACCCATCACGATGAACGGGATGCCGTCGACCTCCCCCTTGTCTTCGATCGAGACGAGGTTCGGATGGTCGATCTGCGCGAAGTACTTCAGGCCTTCGAGCTCGCGAAGCACCGCCTCCTTGATCTTCTCGTCTTCGACCTTCAGGAACTTCACCGCGTAGAACTTGCCGATGGACTGCTTGCGCGCCTTGAACACGGCACCGAAGACTCCACCCCCGAGCTTGTTGATGACCTCGTAGCCCGGGATGTAGTCCGGCTTTCGGTAGTTCTTGTAAAAGGCTTCCCAGTCCATCTGTCCGGGTTCCACTCTTGCGGGTCGTGTCTCGTTTCGGCCGAGGGAGTCTCGGACCGCTTCGCGGACGGCTTCCATTAAAACAGATTCAGGTAGAGAACGGTCCCCAGCACTCCGACGCCCGTCACGCCGGCAAACCGAAGCCAGTTCGAGAAATAGCCCTTCGTCCGCGCATCGAGCTTCAGATAGAGGGCGAAGGCCGCCGGAATCGACAGCAGGAATCCGACGATCGAGATCCACAGCGTGTGGTGCCACTCGTTCATGCCCCGTCGCACGAGGGCTTCGAGCCGCTGGAACTCGTCGGCCGCGACCTCGAGGAGCACGTGGCCGCGGTACACCGTACCGTACGCGCGACCCGACTCGCCCAAATACCAATCCTTGACGAACTTATTCGTCAGCACGGGATTCGAGAGCTCCCGGTCGAGCACGCGGTCGACCGGCGCGGAGCCGAGAAGCGCCGTCGATCGATCGTCGGCCGCCAGTCGTTCGAG
>CAZQZX010000247.1:0-9466 GCA_964597885.1 uncultured Planctomycetota bacterium | reverse complement strand
GAAGAAGGCCACCAAGAAGAAGGCCAAGAAGAAGGCCACCAAGAAGAAGGCCACCCGCAAGAAGGCCACCAAGAAGAAGGCCACCAAGAAGAAGGCCACCAAGAAGGCGGCCACCAAGAAGAAGGCCAAGAAGAAGGTCGCTAAGAAGAAGACGGCCAAGAAGAAGGCCAAGAAGAAGGCCACGCGCAAGAAGGCCACCAAGAAGAAGGCCACGCGCAAGAAGGCCACCAAGAAGAAGGCGACCCGGCGCAAGGTTACGAAGAAGAAGCGCTGAGCCGACTTTCCAGATCTACGAGAAGGGCGACCGATTTCGATCGGTCGCCTTTTTTCGTGCCCGCAAGGAGCTCAGGATTGCTGACGGTGGGGCGATCGCCCCGGAGGGTTCCGAATCTCGGGGACGCTGGCAACGGACCGACGATCCAGGGCCATCTTGAACAACCGATAGGGCGGGGCGCAGCCGTCTCGAGTCCCTACCGGGGCAGCCTCTCGGGAGGCCGCGCATACTCCGGCAGGGGGAACCGCTGGCGCTCGCCGAGACGGAACTGCGCACGCATGTCGGCACCGAGAATCTCGACGAGCTGACGATCGGTCTCCGCGCGGATTCCGCGCATGCGCTCGTACATCTCTTCCGGCTTGATGACGCCACCGCTTTGCGCACCCTGAAACAGCTCGGACCATTGATCGGACTGTCGATCGTAGAGATCGACGATCCGATCGTACTGTTCCGGTGTCATGCCGATGCGATCGCCGATCTGGGCGATCCATTCGCGCCGCAGCCCAGCGTTGACTCGCTGAACGCCCATCAGCTGCTGTTCACGATGGCGCAACGATTCCTCGGTGAGAAGGGCCTGTGCCTGCATGTGTGCCTGCGCCTCGGCGGCGAGATCGGCAGGATCCCGACGAACGACCGCGCCGGGCGCCGCAGATGCCCGATACGCGCCTTCGAGCGCTTGCAGAAGCAACTCGACGTGGAAGGAGAGCTCTTCGAGGTACTGGACGCCTTCGCCGAGACGCTCGAGCAGCTCCGCCGGGGTGCTCGAGGTGTCGTTCTCGAGCTGCCGCGTCAGATCGCCGACCGCTCGTCCGAGATCCTGCACATCGCTCTCGAGATCACGAAGCCTTCGGGCCTGCAGCTCGCGCTCGGTCTCGGCGGTCGCCGACGCGGTCTTTCGGGAACCGCGGTCCGACAGAACGAGAACCGCCAAGCCCGCGACACCGATCGCAATCGCGATGACGGCGATGCGCAATCCGATCAGCTCCTTGGACGTCCCGCTCATCCGCAGCCTTGCCTCCCGCGCATGTTCCGATAATCTATATTATGATGCATTCAATTCAGGAGACCCCCACGAAACCGCCTTTTCAGGCCGATTTCGACGATTGTCACCATCTCGACCAGCGTAGCATGGAAAATGCTAAGACGGTGGAAATAGCGGACGTGAGGCGACGTCCAACCAGTCGAAACGAGTCGTCCTCGAAGGTTCACGGTCTGTCCGGACTCTCGAGCCTTCGTCCTCGATCCGAGGGCGAGCTCGATCGATACTCGCGGCGGGAGCGCTCCAGGATGAAATCGGCACCAGTCACCACGAAGTTTGCGGCCCTACTGACACTCGCCGTCGCGAGTTGTTGGATCCTGACCGGCTGCGGCGGCAGCTCGTTCGTCATCCCGACCCTCACGGTCAAAGGCGTCACGCCGTCGAACGGTCCCTCCTCGGGCGGCTCGACGATCACGGTCGTCGGATCCGGTTTCGTCTCGGGCCAGACGCAGGTCTTCCTCGGGGATACTCAGATTCCCGACGAATCGGTGGAGGTGCTCTCGCTTGTCGAACTGCGCGTCGAGCTGCCGCCTCTTCCCGACGCGGGCGCCCTCGGCACGATCGACGTGACCGTCGTCAATCCAGCTTCGGAAGGCGGCGGCGGCGAAGGCGGCGATCCGGGAACCGATCCGACCCCCGAAGAACGCGATACGCTCGTCGGAGGCTTCCGGTACTTCGCGTCGGTCGTGACGTTCGACGCCTACCGCAACACGCTTACGAACCGCGATCCCTTCGACGCCGATTTGATCGATCTCAATCGTGATGGCCAGCTCGACGTCGTCCTGTCCCATCGAGGCGTACAGCCTGGAATCTCGTCGCTTCTCGGCGCCGGCGACGGAACGTTCACACAGCAGCCCTTCAAGACACTGCGGCAAAGCTCCACCAACCCGGATGAACCGACCGCTGACCTCCTGCAGCCCAATCTGCTCCACGCGGCTCGTCTCGACAGCACTGACCTCAACCCCGATCTCGCAGTGACGGTTCTCGTGGACTCGAGCGCCGCGAACGACCCCGAGATCCTCGTCTTTGACGGCGACGGCGACGGAACGTTTGACGGATCAGGACTCGCGCTCAAGACGTCGGATCGCCCCGGCTTCGGGAGTACGGCGCAGGACCCACAGACGTCGGAAGCCGCCGGCGTTCGCTCGGGGGACTTCAACGAGGACGGCTTCGAGGACCTGCTGGTCGCCTATTCTCGCTCCGACTCGGTAGCCGTGTTCTTCGGTGACGGCCAGGGCGATTACACTCGCTTCTCGCTGTTGCCCGTGGGCCGGCGCCCCATCGCGATTACCGTCGCGGATCTCAACGGCGATGACCATCTCGACTTCGCCGTGACGAACTCGCGCGGGCTTTCCACCGTTTCCGTGTTCTACGGACTCGGCACCGGCCAGTTCCGCGAGGCCGACGGCTCGCCGTTCCCCACGGATGGCACCCTGGCCGTCGACATCGCGACCGGTCAGTTCAACGGCGACCGCAATCTCGACCTCGTGGTCGTGAACCGTTCCGCCGGCAGCATCTCGATTCTCGAGGCCGATGGGTTCGGATCCTTCCTCGAGCCGCGACGCTTTCAGGTCGGAACCTCGCCGGGCTCGCTCGTCGTCGAAGACCTCGACGGGAACGGCTTCTCGGACGTGGCCGTCGCCAACAACGGCTCGAGTACGATCACGCTGCTGTTCCAGGTGGAAGGCGGCGCGTTCGTCCAGGAAACCATCACGACGGGGCGTGGCCCGCAAGCGATCCTCGCCGGCGAGATCGTCGCGGACACGGTGACCCTGCCGGATCTCATCACGGTGAACACCGGCGGCAACAGCCTCTCCGTGCACCAGAACCTCGGCGATGGCATCTTCGATCAGCCGGTCGTTCTCGGCAACACGAGCCCTCCCGATCTCGACTTCGAGAAGACACTGACCTTCGACCGCCCCACGCACGTTCTTGCGGCGGACTACAACAACGACGATGTCGAAGACCTTCTGGTACTCGACTCGGGCGCGATGCAGTCCGTTCTACTCGTCGGCGGCGAGGACGGGGATCTCGTGACGACGCAGGCCCCCACATCACCGCTTCCGGATGCCGTGCGAAGCGCGGCAACCGGCGACGTCAATGGTGACGGAATCGTCGACCTTGTCCTCGGTTTCACAACGCTGCTCGGCTACGCGGTCTTCCTCGGTGACGGGAATGGCGGCTTTGCCGGGGAGCTCGACTTCAACACCCTGCTCGATGCGCCGCTCCGGCAAATCGAGCTCGTCGACGTCGATCGCGACGACGACCTCGATCTCCTCATGTACCTCGAAGGCGAGCTCGGCACGCTTCGCGTGTTCCGCGGGGACGGCAACGGAGGGTTCACGCCTCGCGAAGCCATCCAGACCGGCGGCCCGGCACTCCAGTTCGCGGTCGCTGACTTCGACGCGGATCGACGCCCCGACATCGTCACGATCGAGAAGGAAGTGAGTGCGGTTCGCCTGTTCGCCGGCAATGGTAACGGACGATTCCGCCTCGAAGCGGAGATCTCGCTCCCATCGCCGCCGACCTCGATCGCGCCCGGGGACTGGAACGGCGACGGCCTCCCCGACATCGCGGTGACGCTCACCGAAGAGTCCAATGTCCGCTTCCTGCTTCAGGCCGACGACGGCAGCTTTGCCGAGGGCACCCCGCTACCGTCGGCCGCCCAGCTCGAGCGGATCTCCGCGATTGACGTGAACGGCGACGAGATCCCGGACGTCGTCGGTCTCGACGCGACGTCCAATCAGCTCGCGATCTGGCACAATGCCGCGCTGGCCGAGTCCTTCGGAAGCCCGATGCTCATCGGGGTCGGGTCCGATCCGGTCGACGGCACGTCACTGCGGCCGGGCAAGAACCCGGAAGCGCTCGTCGACCTCGTGATCCTGAACCGCGCGCCGGGCACCGTGACCGTCGTCCGCAACATCTCGTTCTAGGTTCCAGGCGGAACCCGCGCGGCTCCTCAGGAGCCCGTTCCCGCGAGGTGCACGACCAGGGCCTTCTGCGCGTGCAGGCGATTCTCGGCCTGGTCGAACACGATGCTCTGCGGTCCGTCGATCACCTCGGCCGTCTGTTCCTGGCCTCGCTTGGCCGGGAGGCAGTTCATGAAGACGGCGCCCGACGAGGCTCGCGCCATCAGCGCCGAGTTGACCTGATAGGGCTGCAGCATCTTGATGCGCTCGGCTTCTTCCTCCGGTGAGACGTGGTAGCTCATCCAGGAGTCCGCGTAGACGACATCGGCGCCATCGGCCGCTTCTTCCGCGTCGTGCGTGATCGTGAGCGCCCCACCGTACTGGCCGAGCAGCTCGTCGACCTCCTTGCACACCCATTCCTCGGGCTTGAAGTCCGCGTGATCTGGGCAGCCCACCGCGACGTGGAAGCCCATCATCGCCCCGCCGATCATCAGCGAGTACGTCACGTTGTTGCAGGAATCGCCCACGTACGTGAGCTTCTTCCCGGCGGGCAGCCCGCCCCATCGCTCGCGAAGCGTCATGAAGTCCGCGAGGATCTGGCACGGATGCGCGATGTCGCACATGCCGTTGATGACCGGTACGTCCGAGTTCTCGGCGAGGTCGGCCAGGTCGGCATGTCGATTCAGCCGCGCCATGACGAGATCGACCATCCGGCTCGCGACCTTCGACGTATCCGAGATCGACTCCTTGCGTCCGAGCGGCGAATCCTTCACCGAGTAGAAGATCGCGCTCCCGCCCATCTGCGTCATCCCGACCTCGAACGACAGGCGCGTCCGAAGGCTCGGCTTCTCGAAGATCATCAGAAGCGTCTTCGCCGCCAGGCGGTCGGCATACTCTTGCGGCTTCTGCTTGATGCGGACGCCTTCCTCGATCAGCTCCCGCAACAGATCCGGTGAATGGTGGTTCAAACGCAAGAAGTGCTTCATTGAGCTTCCTTTCGCCCCGGGACGGCCTGCCCCGCGCCTCGTATCCAGGTGCCGCACTCGTTACGGAGAAAGGCGTCCGAGAGCCGGTCGGAGGAAGTGATCAGCGCGCGCTGCCCCCCTCGCTCGAGAAACTCGACCGCCGCCATGACCTTCGGTCCCATACTGCCGGGCGGGAACTGTCCGGCCGCCGCATGCTCACGCATCTCGGTGGTCGTCACGTCACGGAGCGCCCTCGCATCCGGCGTCCCGAAGTCGACCTGAACCTGCTCGACGCCGGTCAGGAAAATGACGTCCTGCGCTCCGAGCTGACGAGCCAGAAGCGCCGATGCGAAATCCTTGTCCACGACCCCGTCGATGCCTTCGAAAGCGCCGTCCGGAAGCTCGTACACGGGCATTCCACCTCCGCCCGCCGCGATCACGACGACCCCGGCACGCATCAGGATGTCGACGCTGTCGCTCTCGACGATGCGCTTCGGCTTCGGCGAGGGGACGACCACCCGGTAGCCCCTGCCGGAATCCTCGACGAGCTGAAAGCCCTCTTCGCGAAGTCGCTCGGCCGTCTCCTGATCGTGGAACGGGCCGATCGGCTTCGTCGGCTCATTGAGGGCGGGATCGTCGGCATTGCAGATGACCTGGGTGAGCAGCACCGCCACGGGCCGATCGATCCCCTCCCGCCGAAGCTGGTTCTGCAGCGACTGGCCGATCATGTAGCCCATCTCGCCCTGGCTCTGACCGACGGCGACGCCGACCGGAATCGAATACGCCTTTCCGAGCGCCGCTTCGACACGGATGAGGATGTTCCCCACCTGCGGGCCGTTGCCGTGCGTGAGGACGATCTCATACCCGAGCTTCAGCAGCTCGACGACCTGCCTCACGGTCGCACGCGTATTGGCGAACTGCTGCGCGACGGTCCCCTCTTCCGTTTCCTTGATGATCGCGTTGCCTCCGATGGCAATCACGATTCGGCGGGGCAAGCCGTCGCTCCGGCGGTGTTGTTCGGGGTGGGCGTCCAACGTCGTCTCGAATCCGTACGGGGTCAGATGATGAAGTCGAGATCTTCCTGCTTCACGCGGCGTTCGCAGTAGGCGCAGCGCAGCGTGATCGGTTTCCGCTTGAGCACGGTGAAACGAGAGCGAACGTCCTGGACGTTGGTGATGCAATTCGGATTCTGGCACCGCACGACCCCCTCGATGACGTCGGGGATCTCCACGCGAAACTTGTCCGCCACCTCGAAGTCGCGGATGATGCTGATGGTCGCGTCCGGGCTCGTGAGCGCGATTCGATTGATCTCGTCACGCGTGAGCTCGCGGTGCTCGATCTTGATGATGTCCTTGGTCTTCGCCTTCTTGCTCTGGAGGTTCATCCCGATCAGGACGACCCCCTTCTCGTGATTCAGCCCGAGCGCGCGAAAGGCGTCGAACGCCGAACCGCTCGTCAGGTGATCGAGAACGGTGCCCTCTCGGAGCTTCCGAACCTTCGTGACGGGAGCCGCTCCCGTCGAGGTCTCGACGACGCTCTCGCCCGGGTTCGATTCGGGGGTGAAGGAGGATTCCTCGGCACTCATCGTCACATCCTTCCGAGAACGAGGCTGAGCAGAGCCTTGCGGACGATCACGCCGTTGTGCGCCTGCTGGAAGTAGACCGATTGCGGATGCTGATCGAGATCCGCACCGATCTCGCGGACTCGAGGCAGCGGGTGCATGATACGGATATCGGGTTTCGTGATCTGCAGCAGGCTCGAGTCGAGCTGATACACGTTCTTGATCCTCTCGTACTCGAGCGGATCCGGGAATCGTTCCTTCTGGATGCGCGTCACGTAGAGCACGTCGAGCTCGCCGGCCACCTCTCGCAAATCCTCGGTCTGGTGGAACTCGACCTTCTTCTCTTCCAGCTCTTCGATCAGCCCCGACGGCATCTTCAGCGAGTCCGGCGCGATGAAGTGCATCCGCGTCGAAAAGTGCGTCAGCGCCTCGACCAGCGAGTGCACGGTCCGGCCGTACTTGAGGTCGCCCACGAAGCCGATCGTCTGGCCGCGAAGCGTGCCGCGCGTCTTGCGGATCGTGTAGAGGTCGAGGAAGGTCTGCGTCGGGTGCTGGTTCGATCCGTCGCCGCCGTTGATGATCGGCTTCTCGGAGCACTCGGCCGCGAGGCGCGCCGCACCCTCGACCGAGTGACGCACGACCATCACGTCACAGTAGCCTTCCACCACGCGAATCGTGTCGGCGAGGGTCTCGCCCTTGGCCGTCGACGTCTCGCCCGCCTCGCCGAATCCGATGTACTTCCCTCCGAGCCCGACCATCGCGCTCTCGAAGCTCAGCTTCGTTCGCGTGGAAGGTTCGAAGAAAAGGGTCGCGAGCACCTTGCCGTCGAGGAGCGAATCGTCGTTGCCTTCCTCGATGGTCTTGGCGGCCTCGAGGACGTGGGTGATGTCCTCTTCCGAGAAGTCGCGAATCGAAATGATGTCGCGCCCGACGAAGCTCGGAGTCGCCGTCGCCGTGCCCTCCGCCTCGCCGCCCCGCCTGGATTCGTCAGATGACTCCATCCGTTCCCACCCCTACCGAACCGTCTTCGCGCTCTCGACCTCGCAGCCCGCCGCTCGGAAGATCTCGTCGATCCCGAAGAATCGACACAGCTCGGCCTGCGCTGCCATGTACTCAGGATTCGCCTCGGCGTGCCGGAAAGGGTCGAGGAAAAGTGGCAGGATGTCGCGGTCGGCTCGCTTGCGGCGTTCCTGGATCCAGGCTCGCTTCTCGACCAAGTCCGGACAGCCCGTGACTATATCATTCACGGCCACCAGATCGCTCACGACCAGCTTGGGCACGGACATCGCTTCCTCGTATTCTCGCCGCGCCCGCGTCCGCTTGAGAAGACCGCGTCGCTCGGCCGTCTCGACCTCGCGCCCGATCCGGAAGTCGTGCTGATCCACCCCGCTCAGATACCACGTTCGCCGCGCGCTCAGGAGCAACGCGGCCGGCAGCACCTTCTCGAGATTGGCCTGCTCGTAGTTCTTGAAGATCATCATCATCGGATTGCGCAGGTGCAGCACCCGGATCTTGTGCAGATCGATCTTCAGGCTCGTCGCCGAGTGATGATGATAGACCCGAGCCTCGGGCACCGTGACGACCGTGTAGCCGAGTACCCACAGACGCCATCCGAGATCGACGTCCTCGTAGTAGGCAAAGAACCCATCGTCGAATCCACCCACCTCGAGGAACAGCTTCGCCGGGATCGCGAGGGCCGCCCCGCAACCGAACAGCGTCTCGCCTCCCACCGAATGATCCGGACCGTCGGGCTCCCCGAGGCCGTGCTGGAAGGCGATCCCGTGAAAGTTCGTTCCGCCCCGGGAGAACTGCACCTCCCGCTCGTCCCAGGACAGCATCTTCGCGGCGGAAGCGTCCGCGCGGCCCTCTTCGATCGGACGGACGAGGTGCCCGAGGAAATCGGGCTCCACGCGAAGGTCGTTGTTCAGGAAGACGAGGATCTCGTTCGAAGCCTCGGCCGCCCCGCGATTCATCGCCGCCGCGAAGCCGAGATTCTCACCGAACTCGATGACCCTCGCCTCCGAGTAGCGCTCACGGACGATCGACACGGACTCATCGGTCGAACCGTTGTCGAGGAACAGGATCTCGAGCTTCTCCCGCGGGTAGTCGAGCGCCGACAGGGATCCGAAGAGCCGCTCGAGATGCTCCTGTCCGTTCAGGTTCAGGACGATCAGCGACACTCCCTGGGCCGCACTCATGCGTTGATCTCCTCGCCGTTTCGCCGCTCGCCGTGAAACACGAGTACGCGCTTGATCCGCAGATGAAGGCCCTGATGATCCTCGTCGCCGTTGGTCTCGTTGACGATCTCGAGACGATTCCGACCGGAACGCAGTCGACACGCGAACGAATGGCGCTGTCGCAGCGGCGCACCCCGCTCATAGGCGTGCACCGGGATCTCTCCGAGATCCTCGCCGTTCAGCTTCACCGCTCCGCCGAGGTAGATCTTGGACTCGCCCTCGAGAATCTCCGTCTCGACCTCGAGAGAAGACCGGTCGAGCTCTTCGGGGTTCTCGAAGACGTATCCGATCGAGCTCGACTTCTCGCCGGGCACGAGCAGGGCCAGATCCACCCCCTGCGTTCGCACCTCACCCCGCGACGAGTCGTAGCTGCTGCCACGGAGCTCGAACAGCGGCATCCGGGACGCCCCACCATGATCCGCTCGCCCCCCGCCCTCTCGCAGCAGCGACTGGCGGTAGAGCACCTCCAGCTCGCGGGCAT
>CAZQZX010000246.1:0-9497 GCA_964597885.1 uncultured Planctomycetota bacterium | reverse complement strand
AGGAAGCCATCCGGAGACACGAAGATCTTCCGCGCATCGCCGACGCGGGACTCGAGCCGCGACCACAGCATCGACCTCGTTTTCTGCGCGACGTCGGGGCCCTCGGTTTCTTCTTCGCTCGAGGCGACCCCGCGCGAGCGAACCAGCTCCGCGAGAAACGACCTCGTCGTCTCTTCGAGCATCGAAGCGAGCCCCACTTCGAGCCGCTCCACTTCATTCTTTCCGGGCCGGACGATCCATGCGGTCAGCATCGGCGGCATGGCGTTGTAGTGAATGCCGCTCGCTTCGCCGAGCGACAGAGACCCCGGCAGGTAGACCGGGTGCACGAAGAAATCGATGAGCACCGCATCCTCGGGCAGCGCCGCAGCAAGCTCCCCCACCGAGACGGGTCGCTCACGCCCCACGCCCTGCAGGTCGGACAGCAGCTCTCTCTCGAGCTGCTCGCGACGCTGTCGAAGATCGGACAAACGACGCTCGTGCGCATCCTGGTCGTCGACGTCCTTCTGAAACACGCCGGTCGAAAGCTCCGCTTGAAGGTCCCGAAGCTCATCGACGAGCTTGCCCCTCTCGCCGCTCAGGTCCGCAAGGATGGCTTCGCGCGTGTGAACGAGGCTGCGCGAGACCCGCCCCTTCCATCGCAGCAAAACCTCGTACGCTTCGCGCTGCGCATCCGGCGTCCCGACCGTTCGCGCGATGCTGAGCAGCGTGACGAGCGTGTTCCAGTGCTGCTTCGCGAACGACATCCGCTCGGACTCGGTGAGCGACCACGCGACGCGGCAGACATGGGATTCGGAAGCCGCCGCGGCACGGCGGACGAGCGTCCAGGCCTCGGCGGTGCGACCGCTCTGGTGCAGCACCTGCGCGAGGTTGTTGAGACTGAGCGCGAGTAGCGGATGGTCAGCATCGAGCGACGCCTCCCGGATGGCGACCGCTTGCTCCATCGCCTCGCGAGCCTCCGTCAGCTTCCCCAGGCTCTGCAGCGCCGAGCCCAGGTTGTGCCAGGCGAGAGCCCGATCCGGGTGATCGCTCGGAAGGGTCTTCTCGTCGATGGCGATGGCCCGCTTGCAGAGCTCGGCCGCCTTGGCCAGATCCCGCAGATCGACGTACAAGAAGGCCAGGTTGCTGAGCACGGACCGGGCATCGCGAAGCTGACCGGTCTCCTCGTACACCGCGAGTGCTGTCTCGAAATGCTGAAGCGCCACATCGGATTTGCCGAGAGACTTCTCGACGAGCGCGAGGTTGTTGAGGCTGACCAGCGTGGCGCGCGCGCGCTCGCCGCGGATGCTCCGATTGATCTCGACGGATCGCTCCAGGAGCGGCTTCGCGTCCGTGGCGTTGCCGAGCCCATGGAGTACGTTCCCCAGGGTGCTCAGCGTATCGGCCAGCAATCCGCTGTCGGACGCCTGGTAGCGATCGTGGAACGCCATGGCACGTTCGCAGAGCGCACGGGCCTCGCGGAGCCTTCCTTGCCTCTGACGCACCACGGCAAGCTGCTGAAGCGTCCGCACCGCGCTCTCGTGTCCGCGCGCGTACGCCACCTCGAGGACGGCCATGTTCTCCTCGAGCAGCCGGCCGGCTTCCTCGAGGCGACCCTCGTACGACCAGATCGCCGCCAGCTCGCGTCGCCCGGTCAGGGTCTGCGGATGCCCCGGCCCGAGGGTGGCCGTCCAGATCTGGATCACGCGCTCCTGCAGGGGACGCGCACTCGCGTAGTCGCCCTGTTTCTGCAAGATCTTCGCGAGCGACGAAAGGCCGAACGCCACGATTCCGTGATCCGGTCCGTACACAGCTTCCTGGATTCGCAGCGCTCGCTCGCTGTACTCCCTCGCGCGATCGAGCTCGTTCTTCTCGGTCAGGATCCGCGAGAGATTCGTGAGCGGCAGCGCGGCCTCTCCGCTCTCGGGCCCGTGCACGGTTTCGGTGATGCCGAGCGCTCGCTCGAGCATCGCCTGCGCCTCGTCGAGTGATTGAAGCCGGAACAGGAGCGTACCGAGGGTCGTCATGCAGCTCGCCGCGGCCGCGCTCTCCGGCCCCTCGGTCGCCTCGGCGATCGCAAGAGCCCGGCGCGTCGGCACCGCCGCTTCGGCAAAACGCCCCATCCCCTGGAAGACGCTCGACTCCCACTGCAGAGCCAAGACGAGAGCGGGACTCGACTCTCCCTCCGCCTCTTCGATGATGCGCACGCGCGCGCGGACTTCCTCGATCGACCGGGACGCTCGCGTGACCGGATGCATCGGCGCGGGTGCCCCGCGCGCCACCGACAACCGGAAAGGGCCGGCCGTCTCGGAGACTCGGCACGCGATCACCTCGTACGTGCCCGCTGCGACGCCTTGCAGCACGACACGCGAGTCGGGGGGGATCAGGCCGTCCTTCCCTTCGGCCACGACGCTCCCGGCCTCATCCCGTACGACGAGATAGGTCGTGACGTACGCCGAATTCAGATCGATCGTGTAAGTGCCGGGCTCCTCGAGGATCAGCGAATGCGCTCGCCCTTGCACCGCACCCAACGCGTAATGCGCGAGCCCGGGCGTCCGGACCTCGGGCTCGTCCTCGGAGAGCGTTCCCGTGACGGTCCCCCCGACCTCCAGGCGCGGAGGCTCCGTCTCCTCGGCCGCATCTGACGACGCGACGACGACAGCGACGAGCCAGATCGCGACCAGCACCCGCAAGTCCCTCGGGGAGATACCCATGCACGACGCCTTTCTCGGATGATCGACCCGACAATCGTACACCATTCTCGGCCGATCGGGGACACGCTAGTCGCCCCCCGCCCGACCCGGCGTGCTCATCCCAGCGGCGAACCGGCGGTAGTGGAATCAATCGCTCCAGCTTGTAGGATCTCTCGATTCCATTCCATGAGAGGATTCACATGAAACGAGTTTCGCCGCGTGCAGGTACCGGGATCGCCGGGTTCGTGCTGGTGACCCTGATGGGTTGTCGCATCCTCATACTCCCCGTGGCTCTCGCCGTGGGAGCCGTCGGGCTCGTCGGGTACACGGTGTACAAGTGCGGCGAAGCCGTCGTCACCACCGTGGGGAACGCCGGCTCGGCCGTCGCCGGCGGCGTCAAGAACACCCACAAGTCGATGGTCATCTCGCGAGGGACCCTGAAGGTCAAGGTCGACCACACGGTGGAAGAAGTCTACGTCGTGGCGGAACAGGTCATGATCGAGTCGAAGTTCACGTCAAGGAACGGTAGCTACGACTCGCTGAAGGGAAAGCTCACCGCCATGAGCGGCGCCGAAGCCGTCACGATCACCATGAAGCTCCTCGAGAAAGACCGTACCGCCGTCACGATCCTGGTCGGCAAGGGGAACGTGAAGCAAGCCGAGTACCTCCACGACGAGATCCTCCTACGACTCAAGGCCAAGGACAGGAGCAAGGAAGATGAATAGCCGAATCGCCTGGTTCGCCACCGCTCTCACGGGCTTCGGCCTGCTCCTGGTGCTCGGCTGCCGGTCCATGGAAAAGGACTTGAGCACCGACTTGCTGGTGAACCCGTCGCTGCACATCATGGTCAGCGACCATCACCCCGTCCCGTCCAAGGGCTCGTTCGATTTCGAGTCGAAGCTGTTCAAGGTCGCCGACTCCGTCGAGTTCGAGCTGGCCGCCGCCGAGGCGCGGATCACCCATGCGCTCGAAGCCGAGCTCGAGCGCCGCGGCTTCGTGCGCGACCGGGAGAACCCCGACCTTCGACTGAGCTACGCCGTGGCTGCCGATTCCGGCATCTCGCATGAGGATCTCAGCGAAGCGTACGCCGACGAGTTTCCCATCGTGGTACCCGAGCCGGATCCCCAGGCAACGCTCGACTACGTCCGAGGCGTCCTCATCTGCGACTTCGTCGATAACCGGTCACGCAAGCTCCTCTGGCGCGGCGCGATCCTCGCCGAGGTCGACATGGACGTCAGTGACGACACCAAGGTGCGGCGCGCCGGGCAGGCGGCCCGAACCCTGCTCGCTCACTTCCCGAAGCCGGTGACGAAGTAGCGGCGCCGCAAAACCCCGGACCCGCCGCGCCGCCACGGGATTCTCAATCGCTCATTCCTCGCGTACGATAGAGGCCCCGCAACCCTCTTGGGGAGCAGCGATTTCGGGGTTGGAGCATGCCTATGTCCGTCCGACGACTCGCAGAACGGTTCCCGATCCGGTTCCGGCGGCTGGCGGGATCGTGGCTCGTCGCAGTCGCGGTCGCGCTCGCAGCCGTTCCCGAAGATCCCACACTCCGGCCCGGCCAGACGGTGACCGGAGAGATCCGGGCGTCCGACAGCGTCGACCTCTTGACCGATGCCATGCGGAAGAACGATCGGATCACCGAGGTCCGTCGTACGACCCTTCGTCTCGAGGTCCCCGCGCACGGCACGTACACACTCGAGACGCGCGCGTACTTCTTCGACTCGTATCTCATCCTTCGCGACGCGTCGGGCGCTGTGCTGGCCGAAGACGACAACAGCTGCCTCCAGTTTCACGCTCGCATCACGATCGACACGCTCGAGCCCGGCGTGATCTATCGCGTGGAAGTCGCGTCCGTCGAGGGCGAGCCAGGACCGTTCGAAGTGCGCTGCTACGAAGGCAAGCCCCCACGCCGATCCGTACGTGACGAGCGCGCGGCCGTGCTCGAGGATGCCCGGCATGGGCTCGCCGTCCTCGGAGACGCCTTCGGGCCGGATCACCCGATGACCGCCAACGGAGTCACGCGATACGGGGTGACCGAGATGCTCTCGGGGAATCTCGAGTCGGCCCGCACCACCCTCGAGCGGGCCCGCTCGATCAACGAGAAAACGTTCGGAAAGGACCACCCCAAGTCGGCCCAATCCCTCGTCCACCTCGCGACCGTGCTGACCCGACTAGGGCGATACGCAGAAGCGCGCGAGCTCTACGAGACGTCTCTCGCGGTCCAAGAGAAAGCGCTCCCGCCCGCTCATTCGGCGATCGTCCTGACGATTGCCAACCTCTCGACACTTCTCCTCCGTCAGGGGCACTACGACGAGGCCCTCCCGCTTGCCGAACGGACCGTCGCGATGCGTACGTCGAACCTCGGGACGGAACATCCGCAGACGCTGATCGCGATCGTGAACCTGGCGGGCATCCTCAAGAAGCTCGCCCGGTTCGACGAGGCGATCGACCTCCTCGAGCGGTCTCTTCCCGGGTTCGAGGTCGCGTTCGGCCCGGATCACCCGAACACTGCGGTGTGCCTGAACAACCTGGCCACAATGTACGCGGACCGGGCGGATTTCGCGCGCGCCGAGCCGCTGCACAAGCGCGCGCTCGCCATCCGGGAAGCGGGCCTCGGGCCGGATCACCCGCACACCGCGTCGAGCCGGAACAACCTGGCGACCGTGTACCGCGGTCGAGGCGATTACGCCGCCGCGCGCCCCCTCTACGAACGCGCGCTCGAGGCGAATCTCGCGAAGCTCGGACCCGACCACCCGGACACGATCGCGACCTTGAACAATCTCGGCCTGCTCCTGAGCAATCTCGGTGCCCACGAAAGCGCGAAGGATCACTACGAGCGTGCGCTCGAGGCCCGGGAACGCGTCCTCGGCCCGGACCATCCGCAAATCGCCACCTCGGCCGAAAACCTGGCGTCCATCCTGAGCGTCCTCGGAGAATCCGAGAGGGCCGAAGCCTTGTTCCGACGAGCCCTCGCAATCCGCGAGAAGGTGCAGGGGCCGAATCACCCGTCCACCGGTCACACGCTCGGGAACTACGGCGTCCATCTCGTACGCATGGGCGAGTTCGAGCGCGCCCGCGATCTCTACGTGCGGAACCTCGACATCCAGGAAGCCGTCTCCGGGCCGGATCACCCCCTGACCGCGAGTGCGCTCGGTAAGCTCGCGTTCGTCCTCCATCACCTCGGGAAGCTGGAACGGGCGATCGAGTGTCATCGACGATCGATCTCGATTCGTACCCGAGCGCTCGGTGGAGAGCATCCGACGACCTCGGCAGCGCGGATCAATCTCGCGCGCGCTCACCTCGACCTGGGCGAGACCGAGCCGGCGCTCGAGATCCTCCGCTCGGCGCTCGCCTCTCGGCAGGCGCATCGCGATCGAGTCGCATGGTCGCTGACCGAAGCCGAGCGGATCCAGCTCGCGCGGACTCAGCGCGACGTCCTGCACATGATGCTCAGCCTTCCCGAGACGGTCCTCGACGCCTCGGCGAGCTATGCGGCCGTCCTGTCGTTCAAGGCACAGGTGCTGCGCGACCTCCGCCAGCGTCGGGGCGGAAGCCTGCATCGGCTCGAACCCGCGGACCGCGAACGCGTCGAAGCGTTGCGAAGGATTCAGGCCGAGCTCTCGAAGGCGGTCTTCCGGCAGGGCGCGCGGGATCGGGAAGCCCACCAGGCCGAGCTGGCCCGACTCGCGGCCGAGCGCTCGCGGCTCGAGCTCGAATGGGCGCGCTCGGTCGGACGCCGCACGAACGACGCGAAGGCGCCCGGCGTCCGCGAGCTCGGTGCCGCGCTGCCCGAGAACGCCGTCGCCCTCGACTTCCTCGTTCACCCGGCCTACGAGGCGGGCCGACGCTCGACGACCGGCGGCCTCTCGACCACGGGCGGCTGGTCCGGCGATCAGATCTCGGTCTTCGTCATGCGTCCCGGCGAGCCCGTCGCGCGGATCCGGCTCGGGGACGCGGAACCGGTCGAACAGGCCACGCTGCGTTTCCTCGACGAGCTCGTGGCGAGTCGCGGCGTGCAGGCCGAGCCCGACGAAGGACCGACCGCCGAAGATCGGCTGCGCGAGCTCTTGTGGAAGCCGCTCGAGGCCCGGGTCGGCGACGCCGAGCTGGTGTTCGTATCGCCCGACGCATTCCTCGGCACGCTACCCCTCGAGACGTTGCGAACCGAGGACGACGCCTACCTCATCGAGGATCACGCGTTCGTCTACTTCGAGGACATGCTGTCGCTCGTCGAGATCGCGTCGCGCGCGTCCGATGGGGCGAGTCCCGAGACGAACGCGGCATCGGACAAGCCACGAGCGTCGAAGCGACTGCTCGCTCTCGGCGCCGTGGACTATCGCCGGCTGGGCGATCTCGCGTGGCAGCGCGCCGCCGAGCCGGCGTCCGGGGCCGACCCGATCGAGCCGACGGAACGGCTCGCGATGACGGGCGGCGTCTCTTCGGCTGAAGGAGGCGCCGTTCTCCGCGGACGCTTCGCGAAGCGATGGACCTCGCTCTCCGCAACGAGCCTCGAGATGACGGCCGTCGCCGAGCTGCACGAAGAGGCGTTCGAGGACGACACTCGCCTCGTCCTCGAGGGATCCGAAGCCACGGAGGAGCGCGTCAAGTACGAGCTGCCCCGCTCCGACGTCGTCCATCTCGCGACGCACGGGTTCTTTCAGCCCGAAGGTCTTCCCTCGATGTGGCGACGCGTCAAGCAAGACGACGGCAAGCGACGCATGGTGATGTTCGAGGAAGACGAGCGCCTCGTCGGGATGCTCCCCGGGCTCATGTCCGGGCTCGTCCTCGCGGGTGCGAACAAGACCTCGCCGGCGGACCGGGACGACGGCTTCCTCACCGCGGAAGAAATCTCGCTGCTCGATCTCTCGAAGCTCGAGCTCGTCGTCCTCAGCGCCTGCGAGACCGCGCTCGGCAAGGCCGAAGCCGGCGAAGGGATGCTCGGGCTGAGGCGATCGCTACGCCAGGCCGGCGCGCGCACCGTCATCAGCTCGCTGTGGCGCGTCGGCGACGAAGCGACGAGCGAGCTCATGCAGGAGTTCTACGAGCGCCTCTGGGCTGACGGCCAGGGAACGCTCGAGGCCCTGCGCGGCGCGCAGCTCGCGATGCTCGAACGCAACCTCGTCGAGAACGACGGCGACGGCCTTCCGTCGACGTGGGGCGCCTTCGTCCTGGACGGCGACTGGAAGTAAGCGAGCCGCCGTCCCGGACCGCCCGCCCTACTCGCTGATCTCGGAGTCGTCTTCCATCGGGATCGCCGGGATGTCGGCGTCCTTGACCATCGCGTTGATCTTCGGCAGCTCGTCGCTCATGAGCTTCGCGAGCTTCTCGAGCTCGGCGTCGATCGCCGCGCCGAGCTCGTCGCGAACGGCGACCATCTGCGCGGTCGGGGCGAACGCACCCATCGAGGCGTTGCCGAGGAGACCCGCGAACTTGTCGTTCAGGCGGATCGGGAAGTTCAGCGGGTCCTGACGGCTCCGGTTCTTCGTCTGGTAGAGCGTCTTCTCGATGTCGCCGGTCGCCTTCACGAAGTCGTCGATCGCCTTCTTCAGATCTTCGTGATCCTCGCCAAGGCGACCCTTGAGCGCGTTGAGCGACGAGCGCGTCTTGCGGACCTTGCCGATGGCGCGATGCGTCTCGCTGAGCTTGTCGCGAACGCTCACGATGTAGTCGAACTGCGCGACCAGGTCCTCCTGCGAAGAGCTCGAACGCGGATCGGGGAGGATGTTGAACTCGACTTCCTCGACGGTCTCTCCCACCGTCAGCCGTGCCTTGTACGTGCCCGGCACTGCGCGCGGTCCCGAGAGCCGGCCGTTCCAGAGCACCATCCCGTCGAAGCGCTCGGCGCCCGGGTAGGTGAACATCCAGGAGAACTGGTTGAGCCCCGCTTCCGCCGGCAGCTGCCGCGGGTTCGAGCCGATGCGCTTCATGTCCGGGTGCGGCGGGAGCTTCTCGTCCTTGCCCGGCTTGCGCAGGTACGTCTGGATGACGTCGCCGTCCTCCTCGAGGATCTCGAGCTGCATCTTCGTGTCGGCGCTCCCGGCCTCCGCCAGGTGGTAGCGGAAGACAACGCCGGGCACCGGGTTGCTTCCGGCGTTGCCACGGCGGAATCGGCCCGTCATCACGCGGAGCGTGTCGCGCGGCGTGAAGAGGTGCGCGGGCTTCGCGGCGATCTCCGGCGTCAGCTGATGGAGCGCCGTCAGGTCGTCGAGGATCCAGTACCCGCGCCCCTGAGTGGCCGCGACCAGATCCGTCTCCTTCACCGCGAGATCGGTGATCGGGACGATCGGCAGGTTCAGCTGCATCGAGCTCCAGCTCGCGCCGTCATCGAGCGAGACGTAGACGCCGCGCTCGGTACCCGCATACAGCAAGCCCTGTCGATCCGGATCGGCCCGCACCACGCGCGTGAAGTGATCGCTCGGGATGCCGTCGTCGATCCGCGTCCAGGTCTTGCCCCAGTCGGTCGTCTTGAACAGATACGGCCGGAAGTCGTCCCACTTGTACATCGTCGCCGCGACGTAGAGGCCGCCCTTCTCCGTCGGGTGTGCCTCGATCGAGTTGATCATGATCCACTTCGGCAGGTCGAGCGGCGTGACGTCGTCCCAGTTCTTGCCGTTGTCGCGGCTCACGTGGATGCGTCCGTCATCCGAGCCGCACCAGAAGACGCCCGGCTCGTGCGGCGACTCGAGCGCCGCGAAGATCGTGCAGTAGTACTCGACGCCGGTGTTGTCCTGCGTGATCGGGCCACCCGACGACGCCTGGCGCGACTTGTCGTCGGTCGTGAGGTCCTCACTGATCTTCTGCCAGCTCCCCCCGAGGTCCGTGCTC
>CAZQZX010000245.1:4755-9643 GCA_964597885.1 uncultured Planctomycetota bacterium | reverse complement strand
CACCGAGACGCCCCTGGTACTCGCCGAACTGGTGCCCGCCGTAGACCTGGACGAGCGGCTTGCTCTCCGGCCACAGCTCGTTGCCGCTCATGTAGCGCGCGAACTCCGGGCGCGACCCCTCCTCTTCCGACAGGTCGAGAAGCGCGAGCACATCGGGATGGAAGGCCACGACCTCCGGGCTCGTGACCGGCGCCGGCAGCCAGGGCGACTGGAAGTTGAGACCCAGCTCGTTGTAGGTGTTGTAGAAGGAGAGCTCTTCGAGCGCCTTCATCGGCGTCAGCTCCTCGCCGTCTCGCGACGATCGGCTCGTCGCGAGAGGTAGCGCAGCACGCCGTCCACCGACATCGTGGGCGGATTCGCCGTCTCGTAGCGACGGATCATCTCCTCGTCGAGTCCCTCCGACAACGCTCGCTCGCGGTTCCACTCGAGGTATCGCGGAACGATGGCGTCGCGATCCAGCCCTTCGCGGACGAAGCCCTCGAGGAGATCCGTGGCCGCATTCATCAGCGAGCGCAGCTTCTCGAGCTGGACGGCCGGCTGATCGAGCGGACCGAAGTGCGTCGGGTAGAGCCGCGCGAAGTTCTCGGCGAGAAGACGGTCGATCGAGACGTTCCACGCCTCGAGATCGAACTCGGGCGGCGGCGCAGGCAGATCGACCAGCGGGCAACCGGGTACGTGAATCCCCGCGGCATCGCCGGTGAACGCGATATCCTCGACGCGCCAGACGTGATGATGCCTCGCGTGGCCGGGCGTATCGATCGCGCGAACCTCGATACCGCGCGCCTTCACCACCTCGCCATCCTCGACGCTCCGGACGTTCGACTCGGGTGCCGGACGCGTCTCGCCCCACAACATGTCCATGCGATCGCCGTAGATCCTCGCGGCGCTCGCCAGCAGCTTCGACGGGTCGATCAGATGCGCCGCGCCACGCGGGTGCACGTACACGGTCGCGCCGCGCTCGGCCCACCATCCCGCGGCCCCGGCATGGTCGAGATGGATGTGCGTCACGAAGACGTCGCGGATGTCGTCCGGCGCGACGTCGTGCTCGGCGAGCCTCTCCACCAGGTTGTCGACGGTCGAGGCGGGGCCGCTCTCGATGAGGAACGGTCCCTCCGGAGCGACGACGAGGTAGGACGCAATCGACTTCGAGACGCCCATGAAGTCGAGATCGAGTGTGTGGACGGTGATCATCGGGGTAGGCTAGCCCCGACGATCGGGATTGACAACCACCCGCGGCGACCTATCCTACCCCCAAACCCTGAGCCGGAGGCCTGCCCCAGATGCCGATCGTGATTCGCACCCGCACCAAGCGCCTGACCAACGACCAGCATCGCGTCGAATTCGAGGCGGCCGACCTGCCCGTGGGAGCGACGCTCAGCCTCGCCGGCTCCGACGACGGCACGGGAAGCGGCGCCCCCGCCGAGGACAGCGCCTCGAAGGAAGACGCGCCGAAGGACGGCCTGGCACAGCTCCTCGGGATCCCGAACACCCTGGCCTGCGATATCTACCTCACGTTCGAGTGCACGAACGTCGAGGAGACCGGCTTCTCCCGGAAGCCGGATCAGGTTCTCGAAGCGCACCCCGCCGAGGGGCACAAGTGCCTCGTGTGGCGTGGCGTTCCGATCGGTGAGAAGCACGGTTTCCTGCTGAAGCGCGCCAAGAAGGGAGCCTACACCGTCGAGATGAACGCGGAAGCCCACCTGCGAATCGTCACGAGCGGCGCTTCCGAATCGGTCACCTTCCCTCCCACTCCGTAGCGCGGAGGCTGGCGATGGATCTCGTCGATGCGTTCGATCTTCGCGAACGGGAGCTCGTCGCCTTCGTCGGAGACGACTGCCGGATCGACCTCATGTACGCCCTCGCCCAGGCCCTGGCCGCTCGCGACCGGCGCGTGGTGACGACTTCGGTCGCCCGCCTGCGCGTCCCCAGCGCCGAACAGTGCGAGGCGTGCGTATCCGATCCCGAGACGGAGGTCGCGTACCGGGACACCATCGAACGCCTGAAGTACTTCCCTCATGTCCACACCGGAATCGGCGGAACGGGCGGCTTCGTCACGACGCGAACCACGGGGCGCGCCTATCGACCTTCCTCTCCCGAGCTCATCGCGGCCCTCGCCCGCAACGTGGCCATGCCCCACGTACTGGTGAATGCCGCCGCTCAGGCCGACGCGAAGACCGGCGTGAGGCCCGCGACGAAGGTCGAGGCGCCCGAAGGCACGACGCTGACGGTGCACGCCGCCGACGCGACCGGGCTCGACGCGCCGTCTGCACGGGAACGCGCGGAGGCCGCGCTGGCCGAGTCCGCCTCGAAGGCCGACCGCAGGATGATCTTCCTGCTCACCGGCGAAGACGACGCGGATCGACAGACGGCACGGGAGGTCGCAGCGGCGATGACGGCCGATGAGGGGAACGCGCTTGCGCGAGCGGTGATCGCGTCCGGGACGGTTCGAGGCACGCTCGAGACCCTGCCGGCAGAACCGGACGGATCCGCGAGCGACTAGCCCGTGTAATACGGGTTCGTGCCGGCGGCGTGGTCGGTCGTATCCAGGATCTCGACGATCTCGGGCACGGCTCGGCGGATCGCGGTCTCGACCCCCTGCCTCAGCGTCGCCGTGGACTGCGCACAGCCCTGACACCCGCCGCCCATCTGGATGTAGACCTTGTTCTCCTTGACGCCGAGCAGCGAGATGTGTCCGCCGTGCATCGCGACCGACGGGTTGATCTCGGAGTCGAGCACGCCCTGGATCTTGTCCGCGACCTCGCCGTTCTGCGTCATCTCGGCGGTCACGGATTCGGACACGACGTCCTCGCCCGACGCGTGGTGCTCCCGGATCACCCGGCCCACGTCCTTGCCGAGCACCGACCACTCGCCGCCCCCCCCGTCCTTGAAGATGGTGACGCGATTCGGCGCCAGCAGGATCCGGACGACCCCCGGGAGCGCGAAAAGCCGCTCCGGAAGCGGAGATCCGGCCGCTTCTTCGGCGGAGATGAACGTCGCGTTGATCCCGTCGTACATGGGCGGGTACATCACGAAGGCGCAGGAATCGCCGGTGGCAGACGGCTGGGCCAGAATGCGAATCTCGGAATCGGACATCGAGGGGCTCCTGTCGGGAAGGCGGCGGCGTCGTATGCCGCGCGCCGGATGCAAAGTACGCCTGGGGAGTTTAACTCACCGCGCCCCGCGATCACAACCGATCGAGCCGGCCTGCCCCGGCCTCTTTGGAGCTGTGATAAACTGGTGCCATGATCCGGGATAAGCTCGACCGCCCCATCCGGGACCTCCGCGTCTCGGTCACCGACCGCTGCGATTTCCGCTGCACGTACTGCATGCCGCTCGTGAAGTACGAGTGGCTGCGGCGCGAGGAGATCCTCTCGTTCGAGGAGATCACCCGCATCGTCGGGCAGTTCGCGCGGCTCGGGGTCGAGAAGGTCCGGCTCACGGGGGGCGAGCCTCTCCTGCGCACGGGCGTCGAGGACCTCGTCCGGCAGATCGCCGGCATCGACGGGATCCGGGACGTGGCACTGACGACGAACGCCTCGCGCCTCGCGCGCCTGGCGGCTCCGCTCCGCGACGCGGGCCTGACCCGCTTGAACGTCAGCCTCGACACGCTCGACCCCGAGAAGTTCAAGCGGATCACCCAGCGCGACGAGCTCGACACGGTGCTCGAAGGCATCGAGGCGGCACGGGCCGCGGGGCTCGGCCCCATCAAGATCAACACCGTCGTCGAGCGGGGCGTCAACGAAGACGACGTCCTCTCGATGGTCGACTACTGCCGCGAGCACGGGCACTCCCTGCGTTTCATCGAGTACATGGATGTCGGGAACGCGAACGAGTGGCGCTTCGATCGCGTCGTGCCCGCCCGCGAGATCGTCGCGAAGATTCGCGAGACCTACGAGCTCGAGGAGATCGAGCGGGAGCGCCCGAGCGACACCGCGCTGCGCTATCGTTTCGCCGGCGACGGATCCGACCTCGGGATCATCGCCTCGGTGAGTCGGCCGTTCTGCACGAACTGCTCCCGGGCACGCCTCACGGCCGAGGGCAAGCTCGTCACGTGCCTCTTCTCGAATCACGGCGTCGATCTGAAGGCGCCGCTCCGCGAGGGGGCGACCGACGACGAGATGCACGAGCGGATCGCGGGCATCTGGCAGGCCCGTACGGACCGCTTCTCCGAAGAGCGCCTCGCCGCCATTCGATCGAACCGCTACGATCCGTCGGAACGCCGAAAGATCGAGATGATCACGCTCGGCGGCTGAAACGCCACCGCAAGCACGGAGGTCCGAGACCGACCATGACGCCGCCCAACGACGCGCCGAACCCGGAATCCGCCGCCGTCCAGCGATCGCCGCGAGCCCCCCGCAAAAAGCCGCGCCCCGTTCGCCGCTTCATCATGCTGAACATCATCCCGCTCGCGGCGCTCTCGGCTCTCGGGCTCTTGTGGTACCAGGGCAAGATCGACCTCGAGGCGCTCCCCGCGGGAGCGAACGAGAATCTCGTCGGAGCCGTGATCTGCATCGGGCTCCTGTTCGTCGTCGCGTCGCTCTCGCTACCGGCGGCGCACGCGGTGGTGAAAGGCGCCGATGCGTCGTTCCAGCGCCGGAGCCAGGTGCTCGCCGGCAACGAGGAGGGCAGCCGCGTGGGGTCGGCCTTCGCGACACCGATTCTCGCCGCGGTCTACGTGGTGGCGTGGCCGACCCGGTTCGTGCTGATCCTGCTGTCGCTCGGGCTGCTGGCGGCGACCATCCTCTTCACGGTGCGGATGGTCGAGCCGACCTTCATGCAGCCGCTGGTCGACCGGATCCAAGAGCTGCGCGCCCAAACCGGAGCCTGAGCGCCCCGGAGCCTGAGCGCCCCGGAGCCTGAGCGCCCCGGAGCCTGAGCGCCCCGGAGC
>CAZQZX010000245.1:0-4655 GCA_964597885.1 uncultured Planctomycetota bacterium | reverse complement strand
CCGGCGCTAGCACCAGGAGTTGTTGAGGATCTCGCCCACTCCCCCGGCCCCGGGCACGATGTACTGCGTGTCGCTGAGGCCCCGCTCCTGGTCCCACATCGTTCCGGGGATCGTGGCGAGCACGTCCGCCGACGAGAGCCCGCGGTCGATGCGCCCCGCGTAGATCCGGATCTGCTCGTTCGCGTCGAGCACCGCGCGGAAGAACTCGGGCGTCGCGATCATCGGCATGGCGATGATCTTCGCGGGCGTGCCGTGGTTGGCCAGGTAGTGCTCGACGACGCGGATGATGGTCGAGCCGGTCGCCCCCATCGGATCCGGGATCAGCAGGATCGAGCCGTCGATCGGTCCCCCGACCTTGCTGCCGCTCAGGTTCGCACCCGTGACGCAGCCCTCCTCATCGACCTCGCGGGCGAGGTTGAGGTGATCGAGCCGAACGTTCTCCTCGGGGAGCACCGACTCGAACAGATCGAAGCAGAACTGAGCCGGCAGGATGCCACCACGAATGACGTCCACGATCACGACGCGCGTCTTCGGGTCGAGGAACGTCCCGCGAACGACGCCCTCCTTCGGATACGCCTCGGCCATGCGGGTCTCCACCGAGGCGTCCTTCGTGGGGAATTCGAGCGTCGACATCATCATCGCCATCGACTCGTAGATCGTGCGCAGATGGAGGATCACGTCCTTGCGCGACGTCCGTCGCCCGCCGAGCCTCGCGAGCGCGGTCTGCAGCAGGACATTGTCGAAGACGTGCACACGCTCGCCGTAGCGATGTTCCACCTCGGCCAAGCGAGGCCTCCCTTCGGTGCGGACTGCATCCGTCATGATCGATTCTCCCGGCGCCGAGTCATTGAGCGCCCTGATTCTCACTCAAACCCGATCGCCGCGCAAGAGGACGCGGAGTTGCGGCCCGTTCGCCCTTCGGTACAATACCGCCCGTCCGTCGCGAGAATGTGGTCTTTCCCCGTTTGAGGCCGTCCCGGGAGTCGCCGGAACCCGTGCGCCACTACGCCCTCGTCATCCTGAAGCTCAGGTTCTTGCTGCTCGGCCTGACCCTCTCGCTCGTCGCGCTGTCCGTCTGGGCCCTGCCAGGCGTGACCCTCGACTTCTCGGTCTTCGCACTGGTCGAGGCGGGCGACGACGCGAAAGCGAAGATCGACGAGTTCTACAGCTATCTCCCGCCCCGCCCGCTCGACGCCGTCGTGCTCCTCGAGTACGAGCAGCCCATGACCCGGGCCGATCTCGAGGGGGTCGAAGCCCTCTCGCAGGCACTCGCGGCCCTCCCGAGCCTCAAGAGCGTGACGTCGATCGCCGACGCCGTGGTCATCGAAAGCTCGTTCGGCGTGCCGATCCCGAGGACCCTCATATCCCTACCGGACGAGACCTCGCTCGTCGAGGTCGCCGGCGATCGCTCCCTCATCGCGGGACGTCTCCTGAGCCGCGACGGCAAGAGCACGAGCCTCGTCCTGGCGCGTCATCCCGATCGGCCGAGCGACGTCCCGTGGATGGACGACGTACGCGCCATCGTCGGGACCCAGCTGCCCGCGGGCGTGACGAACGTCCGCTACATGGCCAACGAGATCGTCGAGGACGCGCTGCGCCGCAACATGAGCGGTGACATCTACCAGAGCCTCGTCCTCGAGGTGATCTGCTTCGTCATCCTGATGCCGCTCCTGTTCGGAACCGTCCGTGCCACCGTGATCCCTCTCCTCGTGATCGCGTGCTCGGTACTCTTCAATCTCGCGCTGAACGTGCTGTTCGGATGGACGGTCTCCCTCATCGAGGTCTCGATTCCCGGCCTCGTCACGGTGATCGTGCTGTGTGACGCGGTCCACATGCTCCACCGCTTCGAGGAGGTGTATACCGAAACGGGCGACAAGCGCGTGTCGATCCTCGAGATGATGATCACCGTCGGGCGAGCCTGCCTGTATACGTCCATGACGACGGCGATCGGATTCCTCTCGCTGCTCGTCGTCGACAACGCGGCCATCCGCGATTTCGCGACGACCGCCGCGACGAGCGTCGCCGTGGGCTTCGTCTGCGTCGTGACGCTGATGCCGCTCTTCCTCTCCCTGGCGCCGGTGGGGAAAGCGCGCGGCGGCATGCGCCACTTCGTGAAGCTCTCCTACGGTCGCCCGCGCCTGACCTACATCGGTCTCGCGCTGGTGGTCCTCGTCTCGGCCATCGGCATCTCGCGGATCACGATCGGCGCGAGGTGGCTCACCGAGCTGCCGCCGCACGAGCAGGTCGTCCAGGACCTCGAGTGGTACCAGGACAACTACAACGGCTTCGTGAACCTCGACGTGAAGCTGCAAGGCAAGCTCGACAGCGTCGAGGCGTTCCGCGCCGTCGAGAAGCTCCAGGATCGCGTGCTCGCGGTACCGGGCGTCACCGGCGTCGAGTCCTACACGACGTGGGTCCGCGAGTGGCTCGGGGGCCCGGAAGGATCGCTCATCGGCCCTCGCATCGCAGCCGGCCTCACGTACCTCAAGCTGTCGAACGCGGCCGCCGCCTTCCCGACGCACGCCGTGACGCGCGACTTCCGCCTCGGGCGCATCCGCTTCCAGACGCGCGACGTCGGCAGCGGCCCCTTCCTCGATATCATCGACGTCGTGGAAGAAGAGATGGCGACGCTACCGGAGGGCATCACCGCCGAGGTCGCGGGCTTCGACCGGCTGGCCCACGAGAGCAGCATCCAGATCATCGTGACGATGATGGCGAGCCTGCTGATCTCGACGATCGCGATCAGCTTGCTGATCATGGTGATCTACCGATCCGTCCGGATGGGGCTGATCGCCACGATCCCGAACACGCTGCCGATCCTGGTGGCCCTCGGTCTCACCGGGTTGCTCGATATCCAGCTACGCATCGGGATCGTCATGATCTACTCGGTGGGCGTCGGCCTCGCCGTGGACAACACGATCCACCTGCTCACGCGATTCATCCAGGAACGCAAGGAGCACCCCGGGCGCACCGTCCGCCAGCATCTCAAGGCCAGCCTCGACACCACCGGAAACGCCCTCGTCGCGTCCTCGATCGTGCTGGTCATCGGGGCGTTCTGCTACCT
This sequence comes from uncultured Planctomycetota bacterium, assembly GCA_964597885.1. Classification (GTDB taxonomy): domain Bacteria; phylum Planctomycetota; class JACOTG01; order JACOTG01; family JAUIME01; genus CAZQZX01. The sequence goes on along the minus strand of CAZQZX010000245.1, from coordinate 1,591 downwards.
GCCCTCGTCGTTCCAGTCGATGAGTGACCTCGGTCGCCTGCTATCGACCATGGTGATCGTCGCGCTGATCGCCGAGGTGCTGCTGCTCCCCCACCTGCTCGAACGATTCGGGGGGCCGGGGCGCCTCGGGCGATGGCTCGGGCGCGCGCAGGACGACGCCGCCGCGAGCTGAGGCGATCAGGAATCCTCGACGCGAACCGGGAGGGGACGCGTCGGATGGGACTGGATGTCGACGACCTCGCCCCCACGGAACCGCAGGGTGCTGAGACCGTAACGCCACACCGGCCCGATGATCGCTTCGGGGGCCCCGAGGCAGGACGCCACTTCGGCCGCGGTCGCGCCGAGCGTGATCCACCTCTCGCTGCGCGCTCCGTCCTCGAGCGAGATCGCGACGTTCAGCGGATCGTCCGGGTGCACGTGCCAGCCGACGACGCGACGCCCCGCGAAACGCACGCGCGATCGGCCGTAGCGCCAGACCGGCCCGAGCGTGGACGAGGGTCGGCCGTGCACGGCGATCACGTCGTCTCGCGAGGAACCGAGCGTGAACGTCCCGTCCGGAATCACGGGCTCACTCTCGGGCGCCGCCGTCTCGCTGGAACGCGACGCGACGCCTGGATCCTCGACGCGGGGCGGGCCGCTCTCGGACGATAGGCCGTCCTCGACGCAGCCGCCTGCCGCAATGCCCGGCACCTCCGACGCGCCGGTCGATCGCGTGAGGCTCTTCGGAAGGACGATCGCCGCCGCCACCGAGACGAGAACGAAGCCGGCCGCCGCCAGCAGCCACTCGCCGGTCCGACCGAGAACCGTGGGCTCGGTTCGGCGGGCGAAGTCTCCGCAACGGGAATCGCCGCCTCGCGGCTCGTGGAGAGCCGCATGCGACCAGGGCTCGAGCACCGCGGCCTCATCGCCGAGCGGGGCGCTCAGCACCTCGTACGCCTCACGGACCCGGTCGAACTCCTCGCGCGCTCGGGAGGCCTCTTCCCCGTCGCCCCGATGCCGATCGGGATGCCAGCGACTGGCCAGCTGCCGGTACGCGCGCCGGATCTGCGGCACCGGGGCCGCAGGGTCGACCCCGAGAATCCGTGCTGCCTGTACCCGATCCAGTCCGCTCATCCTCAATCCTTCCCGGTCTTCTCCATCGTGGTTTCCTGACTACCCTTTCGAAGATCCGGACGCCGGCGGTTGAGGGAAAACGGGAGCCCGGGAGGTCCGCCGATTCCCCGGGCGGTTGAAATCGTGTAGAATCCCTGCCTCACGAGGCTTAGGATTCCCCGAGCGGTTCTCCTGGTTCCTCCGCCTGAGCCTCCTCTGAATCTCCGTTCTGGCACCGATCCGAAGATGGCAGTCCTCCCCCGAACCCCGAAGCGGCAACGCCTCGCGACGCTCTCCTCGCACTTCGCGCGGCTGGTGCTCCTCGCGGGCGGCCTCGCCATCGCGACCGGTCTGTCGGGGTGCGGACGGACGAAGCCGGTCGACGTCGAGGGCTGGAACGTCCTGCTGCTGACGCTCGACACGCTCCGGTACGATCGCGTCGGCTTCAACGACTACGAGGGCGCGCGGACCGCCACGCTCGATCGCCTCGCGCGGGAAG
>CAZQZX010000244.1:0-9700 GCA_964597885.1 uncultured Planctomycetota bacterium | reverse complement strand
AGATCGCCCCACCGGGAAGACCGCCGTTACCGACGCCGCCGCCACCGCCGCCGAAGCCGCCGTGACGTGCCCCGCCTCCCTGCCCTTCCTGGCAGCCGGCGCCGGCACCGGGTCCGAGCGTCGGAGCATAGCCGACCGCGCTCGCGTCGATCGCGCCATCGGAAGCGATCATGACGTCGCGGTCCGCCATCACGTGGAAGCCGCGCTCGTTCCTCGAATGCGAAAGGCGCGCGCCGCCGCTGACGATCAGCTCGCCGACATGGATCGCGCCGTCGAGCTCCGTCGTGGCCGCGCCCAGCATTCCCGCGTTATCGATCAGGAGCCGCGATGCCGCCGGCTCGCGCTCGACCAGGGTCGTTCCCGCGCCGCCAGGTACCGCGCCGTCTCCACCGTTCGTGCGGATCAGCCCGGTGAAGGCCGCGACCGAGCGCGCGCGGATCGAGATACGACCGCCACCACCGCCGCCGCCGGATCCCGCGCCGCGACCGCCGATGGCGCGGATGATCCCGCTGCCGGACAGCGCATCGCAGGTGATCGAGATCGCCCCGCCCGCGCCGCCGCCACCGTCGCTGAAGGCCGACTGTCCGCTCGCGCTGACGATTCCGTCGAGAACGATCGACCCGCCCACCTCGAGCTGGATCAGACCGCCGCCGAAGCCGCCCGTGTCTCCACCGCCGCCGCTTCCCGGCGTGTCCGGCGCGAACACCGAGCCGTAGGAATCCCCGATCCGATCCGCCGGAAGAAGCGAGCCGCCTCGACCACCGTGACCGCCTCCGATCGCGGACCCGTCCTCGTCCGGCAAGCCCGCGCCGGGGCCCTGTTCGTTTCGATAGCCGAGCGCCGTGACATCGAGGCCCGCGCTGAGGTCGATCTGCACGTCCTGCTCGATGACGAGACGCATTCCGGCGAGAAGGCCGGGCGTGTAGGTGACGATGCCGCCGTTGCGCACGACGAGCGATCGGAAGTGATGCTCGCAATCGATCGCGACGATCGCGCCGTCGACGATGACATCGAATCCCTCGTACGAGAGATCCTCGCATGCGATGAGGGTGTCGCTCGTGAAGACGACCTGCTGCGCAAGAGCGCCGCTCGATCCGAGCGTGAGAAGTGCGACCAGCATGAAAGCCCACCGGCTCGTCGAGTCGAGGGCCCCCTTCTCCAGAACCTGCGTCCGAGACATGACGTTCCTTTCCAGGATGGGTGCGGAGAAGGAATCGGCCTCGTCGAACGAACCGCGCCCGAGGCAGTTCGTGCGATACCCCCGAGGGAGACTCCCGTTGCACCCTTGGTCGGCGCCAGTGTACCACTCCCCGGCTCGCGTCAATACCCGAGTTCTGGCTCGAAACCACGGTTTCATGGCGTTCTGTGTTCGTTGGCAACAAACCGTCACTCGCACTCAACAACCCACGAGGTTCGAGATTTCGATCGATCGCAAGCAACCGGTTTCGAGAAAGGACCCCATCACAACGAACGGTTTTAGACCTCTGGGCCCATCCGCAACGAACCGGTTTCGGGAAACGGCGCGCCATCGTCGAACAAGCGACTGGAAGTTTCCCCGCTCGTGATGCATGATCCGCACTGCGCCCGGGCTCGGATTCTCGAGCCGGTCCGCGCATCGCTTCGCTTTCGCCTTGGAGGAGTCACATGATCGGCCGCTCGATGTCCCCCCTGCTGCTCGTGCTCGGCCTCGCGATCCTGGCCGGTTGCCACAGTGCGCCGCCGCGCGATCCCGGCAGCGCCGAGGACTACGCCGCGATCGAGAGGATGCACGAGAAAGACGAGCAGGCCGCACGGGATCAGGACTTCGACGCTCTGCGCACGGTCCTGAGCCGCGATGTCGTCTTGATGCCGCCCGGGCAGCGCGCCGTCCGCGGGCGGAGCGAATGGGACTCGAGCGTCCGCAGCATGCGGGACACGATGACCGGCGTCGAGATCCTCGAGTACGAGCAGTTCTTCGAGGAGGTCCGGGTCATCGGCGACTACGCCTTCGAGTGGGGTACCGTCGTCGGTACCATCCGCCCGCCAGAAGGCGGCGAGCCCGTGCAGATCGCGCAGAAGCTGATGCGGATCCTCAAGCGCGGGGACGACGGGAAGTGGCGCGTGCATCGGTCGATGTGGAACGAGGGCAGTTGACCGAGCCGCGGAACGAGGGCAGCGGACCGCGCAACTCCTACGGCGTCAGCCGCAGCGTGTGCTTGGCGGACTCTTCGACGGCGGCTCGCGAGAACGGGACCGTCCAGTACTCCCCCGCGTCCCACGATTCGTAGAAGTCGAAGAAGAACGGGCTCATCGGGTTCCCGGACTGACCGGCGGGAAGCGACATCCGGCACGCGTCGAGGTCGGCGAAGTCGAGCAGGAACCGCCAGCTCGGCCCGATCCGGGACTGGAACTCGTCGGTCTCGCCGCGTGCGTGGAACGACGCGTTGAGCGCCCCCGGTGATCCCGCCCTCGGGAAAGGCCCGCGCACGAGCCCGAGGAAGCCAGCGCCCCGGGCCTGCGAGAAGGGATGGCTGAACGTGAGCGACTGCAGATCGCCCCACGTCTTGTCCTTCGTCGACGCGAGCGCCCGGCGCATCGCCGCATCCTGGATGAACGCGCGATCCTCCACCTCATCGGTCCGCGTATCGTCGAACAGCGGCGAATCGGGATCGTCGAAGACGCGATCGAGCATGCGCAGGGTTCCCGGGCTCCCGAGCTCGTCCATGAAGATCAGCTCGAGCAGGAGGCTCCGCCACGTCACCAGGAGCGCGGCATCCGCGGACGTGAGCGACATCTCTCCGTCGAAGGCGCGAAGAGCCGCCGCGCGTGCCGCATCGCCGAGCCGGTCGAGCGTCTCGGCGGCCGGCTCGCGCCAGCGTCGCAGGTCGGCGTCGACGCGGTCGAGCTGCGCGGCCGCGAGATCGTCCAGGTCGAACGCTTCGCGATCGGCGAAGAGCTCCTCGGCCCGGAGGATGCGGTCGAGCACGTAGGTTCCGGGGATGTCCGCACCCGACCGACGCGGCTTCTGATTGCACGAGGCCAGCCAACCCTTGGCCGGCCGGAACGCGTGGGGCGTCTCTTCGAGCGGGGCGTAGCCCGTCCAGTTCGGATTCCCATCGTGACCCGACACCGGGAACAGCGCCTCGTCCACCGCGCGAATCGGGACGGGCGCACCGAGCTGGTACCCGATGTCGCCGTTCTCGTCCGCGTAGAACCACTCGAGATTCGCGCGCAGCGCCGTCGTCAGCTCGCGGAAGCGATCGAAGCTCGTCACGGTCGGCATATCGAGCATCGCGGCGGCCACGCTCGCGAGATCGGAATCGTGGCCGGCCCACCGGATCGCGATCGGATCGCCGTCTTCCTCCTCGCCGTCGAAGAGGATCGGTCCGTGCCGCGTGATCCGCACCTCGAGCTCGATCGGACTCTTCTGCCCGCGAACCTGCACCGGCTCGGTGACGATCTCGTAGGGCATCGGGCCCTCGGGCGTCAGATACTTCGTCGGGTCGTCGGGGTCGGTTCGCTCACGAACGAAGTCGCCGAGGTCGACGCCCGCCGCGGTGAACCCCCACGCCGACTTCCCGTTGTGTCCCATGAACACGTAGGGAAGCCCGGGGACGGTGATCCCGACCGCGTCGAGCGGCGTGCTCCCGTCTTCGCCCGTGACGTGCAGGCCGGCGACATACCACATGCCGGGCAGGGTCGTGATGTCCACATGCGGGTCGAACGCGATGAGCGCTTCGCCGCTGCGGCTCTTGCTTCCGGCGATCGCGAACGCGTTCGAAGCGGTCGCGATCCGCAGGCCGTTCACGAGCGATTCGATCTCGGAGCGGCTCTCCGGGAGCGAACCGCGCGCGACGATCGTGGGAGCCTCGGCGGGGTACGCGAAGCGCGCCGCTTCCGCCTTCTCGATCCCGGCGTTCTCGAGCAGCTCGAGGTACGTCTCGTCATCGGACAGGAGCGCATCGCCGTACCACGACTGCCAGCTCCCGATCGCCAGGACATCGACGACGCTCCACGTATCGAAGGGAGCGCGCAGGATCTTGAACTCGAACGTCCGCTTGCCAGTGCGGGCGACGAACGTGTTGATGCCTTCGACGTACGCCGTCAGCAGCGCGCGGGTCCGCTCGTCAAGCTTCTCGGCGTGCGCTTCGGCCATCCGCCGATGCCCGTAGCGCCGCGAGCGCAGGTCCTCCTCGAGACCGATATCGCCGAGGAGCCTCGCGAGCTGCCCGCCCGAAAGCCGTCGCAGCAGCTCCATCTGGAACAGCCGATCGCCGGCGTGCGTCCATCCGAGCGCGAAGTACGCATCGGCTTCGTTCGACGCGTAGATCCGCGGGATGCCGCGTTCGTCGCGATGGATCGTCACGTCCCGGGAGATCCCCGGTACCGGTGCGGTCCCGCCCAGCTGGGGAAGCGTATTGCGAAGGAAGAAGTACAGGTAGCCCGCGACCGCGGTGGGTACCGCGAGTAAGAAGAGCACGACACCCGCGAACAGCCGCCTGCGGATGCGGCGGCGGCGCATGAAGTCGTCGTCGAAGGGTACGAGCTTCGGAGTCTCGCTTGGGTCCGTCGTCATCGCAGGCTCAGCCGCTCAGCTTCTCTCGAATAAATCGGATCGTCGGCACCTGCTGGAAGTAGTTCGTGTGGTGCACGGTATCGGATCGACGATACATCTTGAGGTGCCCGGTCCGAAGGATTCGCTTCTGCGCCTCGCTCATGTTCTCGTCGTCGACGAGGTCGGTCATGGACGCCGTATCCACGACGAGATCGTTCGCGCCGTCGAAGAGTCGGTCGGCGCCCGCGTTCACGACCTGCTTCTTGTTGAAGTACTTCCAGAATCGCCAGCCGGGATCCTTCGGTTCGAAGTTCGACGCCACGAAGTAGTAGCGCCGCAGGAACTCGGTCGAGCGCACGCTGAGCGGGAACGCGGCGAATCCCTCTCGCAGCCGCAGGATCTGGCTGTTGGCGCCCTGCCGCGACTGTCCCGCGAGCCCCGGCACGAGCGCCACACCCGCGTCGACCAGCGGAGTCTTCGCCGCGAACGAGGTCACCCGCGTGAACACGCGAAGCAGCCCCGCCGCCGCCGTGAACAAGGGCGCCGCCATCGGAACGGCGACCGCCCCGGCACGAGCGCCGGTGGTCAGCACCTTGCTGACGTTCGTGATGAGGTTGATCGTGTCCTTCAGACGATGCGGCGACGCGAGGCTCGTTCCCGCGAGTGGCGATCCGACGAATACCACCCGCGTCCGGCGGCCCGATCCCTGATCGAACCCTTCGTTCCACCAGCGCGTCACCAGGCCGCCCCGACTGTGGCACACGATATCGACGTCGGCCTTCGACGAGCGGAAGTGGCGCGCGAGATCGGTCGCGTTCATCACCGGGCTCACGGAAAGCGTGGGATGGTTGAACGCCAGGATCTGCTGGTATCGGCCCGCGGCCCAGTCGAGGAAGTCGCGCCCGGCGCCGGTCGTCTCGAACTCGCCGAGCAGATTGCCGACGTGGCTGAACGTTCCGTGCACGAGCAAGAGGATGCGCCCCGTCGGAACAGGCACCTGATCGGCGGATCCGACGCGCCACGTCCCGGCCGGTGTCTTCTCGACGCGGCGCAGGCCCTGATCCGGTGTCAGCTTCGCGTCGAGCTTGCCGAGCGCGATGTCCACCTCGTTCGGCGGCAGGTCGCGAAACTTCAGCTGCGTGACGATCGATCCCGAGGAGGGTCCGCCGCGACGACGCCCCCGGCGACGGCCGCTTCCCGGCAGATCCGGTCGGTGGAAGCCCGGTCCGAGCTCCCATCGGAAGACGCCGTCGTCCTCGGTCAGCGTCACCACCGACACCGGATCGTCGGCGCGACGACGACGGCGGCGACGCAGATCCTGGATGGGCGTCTCCCCGGTCATCGGCTCGGTCGCGAGCTGGATCCCGAGGTCGCGAAGGTCGTCTCGCAATCCCTTGCGAGCGCCCTCCTTCATCATCACCTCGTCGAGGAATCCTCGGTTCTCTTCGCGCTGCTGCTGCGCCACAGGATCGCGCTTCACGATCGTGCCTCCCCTCGTCCCTTCGTCGATCCGCCCCGTCGTCGATAGCCGCGCGCGCTCATGACCGCATCCCCCGGATCGGGAGCGGTGTCACGTCGTAGCGCCGGGCCGTCGTCACGTCGATCAGCGAGTGGAACTCACCGGCGACGCGCAGGTTCTCCCAGCCTTCTTCGATCGCTTCCCAGAACGCGGCGCGCTGCGTGAGCCAAACGCTCTCGAGCGGAACGAGGTTCCCCTCGTGCACCTGAGCGACGATCTCGTGGAACGCAGCCTCGCCCTCGACCAGCCAGGGCGACCGCTGCCATACCGTCGGCGATGCGTCCGTTCCGTCCACGCTCGGGATCATGAAGTCGTGATGCGCCTGCTCGCTCCGCCAGTAGCCCGGGAACGCATGCCCCTGGAGCAGGAAGATCACCGGATAGATCTCGACGTACTCGCAGCACGACGCGAGAAGAAGCGTGAGGTCGATGCAGGTCCCGCGCGCGCCCTCCACGACTTCAGACGGCGTGCGCAGCCGCTGCGACGCCTCCTCGAACGAGGGCGGCGGATTGATGTACGACAGCGTGATGTCGTGCACGAGCGCCTGCCAGATCGCCTGGACCTGTCGATCCACGCCTTCGTTCGGATCCTCCGCCTCCGGATCGACGCTCTGATAGCCGTCGAAGCCCTGCGCCGGATCGTCCGCGAGACCGATCAGCACTTCCTGCGCGGCGCGGATCACCTTCGAAACCGCAGGGTCGCGCGGATAGACGAACGACGGCAGCGACTGGCGATTCTCGTCGGTGTCCGTCCACTGATCGACCGGCAGCAGTGTCACGGGATGGCTCTGCTCGTAGAGGTCGTGCCCCTGCCAGCTCACGCGGACGAAGAGGCTCGATCGAACGCTCTCCCAGAAGCCACCGTCCTTCATCCAGGTCAGCGGAAGGAAGATGTCCTTCTCGAGGCTCTTCACCGCGGTGTCGAGCGAGACGACCGATCGATACACCGGGCGCTCCGATCCCACGTGGAGGGCGACCTCGACTTCGACGTCGTCAACGCGGCCCGGCGCCCGGCGAAGCTCGAACTGTTCGAAGAACGGGCGTCGGTTGTGCAGCAGCGAATAGTTGATCCGCGACTTCGGCGAGACGCGAACCTGGATCAGCTCCCGCGCACGGGCCTCGGTGTCGGCGTGAAGGACCTCACGCTCCTTCTGGCGGATCCGATGTGCGAGATCGAGCGAGCGTCGATCCTCGCCGTCGGTCGGGCCGTCGAGCATCGACTTGGACGACCACAAGACGATTCCGCTGCCGCGCAGATCTCGCCCCGACTCCTTGAGAAGACGCCACGCCGTCGCGAACGCGAGATGCACGTCGAACTCCGACTCGCGCAGCGATCGGTAGAAATCCGCGAGGAAGATCTCGGCGAGCTCGTCGTCGAAGGTGTCCTGGAAGCCGAGCGCGTACCCCGCGCCCTCGCCAACCGTGAGCGCTGCCGTTCGCGCCGCCGATCGGTACAGATTGTAGACGACGAGCGCAGGACGCTTGCGACCCGCACCGCGCACGGCCTTCGCCACCTCGGGCGCGCCGACCGGAACCGGAATGCGCGCACCGTCTTCCGTACGCGACAGGATCATGCCGTCGGAAGGCCCGTCCGACGCGGGGTCGATGTTGAGCTGATCGAAAGCCTGATAGGAATCGACGCCGCCGACATGGAGGATCTCGGGCTCGTGATCCCGCACGAATGCGTTGAGCTCACCCGCGGTCGGATTCTCGAGCAAGCTGAGATTCGGGTTGTCGAAGAGCAGCTCCGAAGGATCCTGGGTACCGTCACCGGTTCCCTCGGGGCTGAAGCCGAGCTCGCGTCCCGGAAGCACGCGTTCCTGCGTGAAGTCGAACTGCTGGCCGATCTCGCCCGGCGCGCTCGTCACCACCGCGACCTTCGGCGGATCCGAGAACTTCGGCGCCGGCCCCTTGCGATCGAGATGCCGAACGACCGTCAGACGGTGCCGTCGGCCGGCGCTTCTCGTCGCGACGCTCAGCAGGTATTCCCACGGAAGGATCCGCGCCTCCCAGGCGATCTCTTCGCTCTCGTAGGGGAGGCTGACTTCAATCCATCGGGATGCCGCCAGCTGCTCGAGGTCGGCCGGCGCCAGACCGAGTGAGATCAGATCGGCTCGCCCCTGTTCGGCGAGGTCCTTGCGCGCGCTCGATTCCTTGCGCCAGCGCGTCCGGCTGCGCAGCACGTAGGTCCAACGGTACGCCGCGCTCTGCAGATCGGGGCCGCACGGGATCGTGCTCGCCACCGCACCTTTCTGCGTGCGGAGCGTTACCTCGATGCCGCCCTTCGCTTTTGCCTTCCCGGCCCCCGCGCGCGTCGTCTTCGCCCGCGCCTGAGCTTTCTTCTTGGCCATCGCGCTCCCGCCCTGAAATCCACGCCGCGCCCGCCAAGCGCGGCCGTATCACCACCGAGCCGTCACATCGAGACCGCACCAGGTCCGCGAGGAGACTTCGAGGAGCGGCCCCACCACCCACTCGGAGGAAGGGTTCCTACGGTACAGCCTCCACAAGGCGGGAGCAAGAGCGGAATTCCCTGCAAGGATGTGCGGACGATCGGCCTCGTATTCCCCGTCGGCGCTCGCTGTTTCGCGCCCCGACCTCGAACGACGAACCGGTCCGCTCCCCAAGGAAGGACACCCTGATGACACGAGCCACCCGAACGCCTCGAACCGCGCCGCAGCGGGCTCTCCGAGCGATCGCGACGATCGCCCCCGCCCTCCTCGTACTGATCTGGGTCGCCGTGGCAACGGCGCAGCCGCCCGGCGACGGCACCGAGGGCCCCAAGGAGCCGCGCGGCTTGCTCCACAACGCCCGAGGGGCACAGCCGGGCTACACGCTTCACACGCCGCTGCTCTCGACCGAGACCTACCTCCTCGACATGGACGGCCGGGTCGTTCACCAGTGGTCGAGCGAGTACACGCCCGGGAACTCCGCGTACCTGCTTCCGAACGGCAACCTGCTCCGCACGGCGAAGGACACCGGCGGCGGCGCCTTCGGCATGGGCGGCGTCGGCGGACGCATCCAGGAGATCGAGTGGGACGGCGACGTCGTCTGGGACTACGCGGTCAACGGCACCGAGCACATGCAGCACCACGACATCGAGCCGATGCCGAACGGGAACGTGCTCGTTCTCGCCTGGGAACAGAAGAGCTCTGAAGAGGCCATCGCGCTCGGGCGCGACCCGGACAGCCTCGGCGATCGCGGCTTCTGGCCGGACAAGATCCTCGAGCTCGAGCCCGTCCGCCCGAACGGCGCCAAGGTCGTCTGGGAGTGGCACGCCTTCGATCACCTCGTACAGGATCGCGATCCGGAGAAGCCGAGCTACGGCAACCCCGCCGAGCGGCCCGAGCGCATCGACATCAACTTCGACCTCCCTCGCGAGGAGCAGTCGACCGTGAAGGACATGTCGCCCGAGGAGCGTCGGCGTCTCGAAATGCTCGGCTACATCGAGCCCGCGCCGACCGATCGCGGTCGCACGGAAGGACGCGAGGGATCGCAGCGAACGCGCACCGACTGGATGCACACGAACTCGATCGCGTACGACGCCGAGCTCGACCAGATCCTGCTGAGCGTGCACACCGCGAGCGAGATCTGGATCCTCGACCACAGTACGACCACCGAGCAGGCGCGCGGCTCCACCGGCGGACGCTC
>CAZQZX010000243.1:0-9721 GCA_964597885.1 uncultured Planctomycetota bacterium | reverse complement strand
CGACCCCGGGCGGATCCCTCGGCTTCGGCCCGGGGGCGGGCATCCTCGGCCCCGCACTCGATCACATCCGCTTCGCGCCCGAGCACACGGGGCTCTTCCGATCGCTTCTCGATGGCGTCTGGATCGCGGAAACGCGAGAGGCGGCTCTCGCGGGGATTGCTCGCGGAGACGGACGCAGCTACGCGACGCTCGATGGCGAATGGTTCGGGGTCGACGGTCGTATCCGCGGCGGCGCCGGATCCGGGCCCGCCGGGCTTGTGACTCAGAAAGCCGAGCTTCGCGATCTCGAGAGCGAGGTCGACGAGGTTCGCGAGCGTATCAGCGGGATTCGCGAAGGCATCGACGGCGAAGAGGAGCGGCTGCGGTCGCTCGAGTCGACGATCGCGTCGAATCGCGCCGAGCTCAAGACGCTCCAGGAAGAACAGTCGCGCGTGCGGCTCGAGCACCACTCGCTCGTGCAGCGGCGCGAGCATCTCGCTTCCGAATCCACGGTCGCGGGCGAGGAGAAGGCCGAGCACGAGGCCCAGGCGACGGAGACGCGACGAATGCTGGAGGAGGCTCAGACCGAGCTCCGTACCAGTGTCGCCGCCGTCGAAGCCCACGAGGTTGAAGTCCAGCGCGGGATGTCCGGGGTCGCCGAGCTCGAGGAACGACGTGAGTCGCTCCGCGAGGCGCGCAAGGAGAGCGCTGTCGCACTGGCCCAGACCGAGGAGCGACGCGACGGGCTGCTGCGAACGCGCGAAGTTCGACAGCGAGCGCTGGAGGAGATCCGACGCACGCTCGCTCGCATCACCGAAGAGATCGAAACCATCGCGACCAAGCGCGAGGACTCCATCGAGCGGGGCCGTCAGGCGCGCGAGCGTCTCGAGACGCTCGCGGTCGAGGAGGCGGAATCGCGCAAGGCGCTCGAGGCCCTCGACGTCCGGTTGCGGGAAGTCGAAGAAGAAGCCCGTCGCTTCGCCGAGCAGATGCGAGTGCTCGAGGACGATCGAAATGCCCTCGCCGAGAAGCGTCAGCAGGTGGATCTCGAGCTGCGCGAAGTCGAGGTCAACCAGCGGAACCTCGAGGAGCGCGTTCGCGAGGAAATCGGCCTTTCGCTTGCCGAGGCGTACACGGACTTCGTGGAGCAAGAGGTCGACCTCTCGGCGGTCCAGGCCGAGATCGAAGACATCAAGCGGAAGCTCGAGCGCATCGGCAACGTCAACCTCGACGCGATCGACGAGCTCGACGAGGAGGAGAAGCGCTTCGGCGAAATCCATTCGCAGAAGGAAGACCTCCTCACCTCGGCCAACCATCTCCGCGAGGTGATTCGCCAGCTCGATCGTGACAGCAAGGAGAAGTTCCGGGCGACGTTCGACGAGGTGCGGTCGAATTTCCGCGACATCTTCCGCAAGCTCTTCGGCGGTGGTGCGGCGGACGTTTTCCTCCTCGACGAAGAGGACATCCTCGACTCCGGAATCGAGGTCGTGGCGAGGCCTCCCGGCAAGGAACTGCTCTCGATCAGCCTGCTGTCGGGTGGAGAGCGCACGATGACCGCGGTGGGGCTGATGTTCTCGATTTTCTCCACGCGCCCCTCGCCGTTCTGCGTGCTCGATGAGGTCGATGCCGCGCTCGACGAATCCAACGTCAAGCGATTCCTCGGCATGGTGAACGAATTCCTCGATCTCTCGCAGTTCATCATCATCACGCACAACAAGCGGACGATGAGCGCTGCCGACGTTCTCTACGGCGTCACGATGGAAGAGGCGGGTGTTTCCCGTCGTGTGGCGGTCGACTTCCGCGGCGAGCGCGGAGGCGATTCGGGTACGCCGGTGCTCGCGGACGCCGAACCGGCGGTCACCGCCGAGACCTGAGAGCGTTCCTCTCCCGATTCCACGCGCCATGGCGTGCGGTATGGAGTTTCCCCGTAGCCGCTCTTCCTATCGAAGGACGAGCGATGCCACGATCCGGTCGAAGTCGGCTTCGAGCTTCGCGAATCGCTGGGGCGGGATGGCGTCGCAGTGAAAGACGAACAGGTGCTCGCCGCGACCGAACACGGCGATCTTGCGCACGCGCTTGATGCCGTCCGTCGGGAGGGTCATCGTCACGCCGCGTCCCTCGATGCTCCCGGCGCGGACGACTTCGATCTCGCTGAGCAGAACGGCGTTCGGCACATCTTTCTGCAGCTTGGCGACGATCTTCTGCAGGTAGCGTTCGAGCGCTCCCGAATCGCCACCGATCCCCGGGTAGCGTCGGGCGAAGAACACGACGCGCGAGTCGTCGTCTTCGGGGGCGGATCGGGTCGGCGGTACGAGGAAGACGCGGAACACGTCCCGGCTCGCTCCCGTCGCGATGGACCATCCTTCCGGCGCACGGACTTCGCAGCTCGGATTCTCGTGCACGAAGCGCCCGTCCTGGACCGCCCCTTTCCTCGGTACACCGGGCTTCTCGAATCGCAGGGTCTCGCGCAGCTGTTCGAACGACGCGAGATCGTTCTTGTACGCGTCTTCGGTGCGCGCCTGGAAGTAGACGGTGGAATAGAGACGCTCGCGAACGACGTGGTACTTGCGCACGTGAAGCGCGAGCGGCCCCTGCGAAGAGACGTAGTCGTTGCGCCACGAGGAGAGGCTGTCGACCTCGGCGGCCTCGGAGGCGAGGACTCTCGTCTCCCGCTGCGTCGACCCGAGGTGACTCGCGAGCTCGATCTCGGCCATGCGTCGGGCGCTCACCGGACGGGGCGGCAGGTCGACCACGGCGATGCCCGCGATCGATCGCGTCGAGGGACGGTAGAGCCAGACGACGTCGAAGGTCGGCGACGCCGCACGCAAGGGGACGAACAGGGCCCATCCGCGAGGGCACTCGAACGAGTATCCGGCCTGCGGGCTCGAGTAGCGTCCCCCGCGAAAGCGGGTCTGGGCTTCCGGGTCGACCGAGAACCGGTTCGTGACGTGTAGCCGCTCGGGCGATCCGCCCGCCGGTTCGAGGACCCAGACCGCCGTATCCTTCACGCAGTACGCGCCCTCGTCGCCCTTGCCGAATCGTGTCTCCGAGACGACCGTGGCCGTGTAGAACCCGTCTTCGGCTCGATGCGAGAGGATCGTGGTGCGGTAGGCCGCGAACGCGTTCTCGAAGATGTCCCGAACCGACTTCTCGATGCGAGCCCGGTTGGACTCGCCGAAGTTGGACTGGAAGGAGGGGGCGTAGCCACGCAGGAACGCGTCGAGATCGCGGCGTTCGAACGAGGACTCCTGCGCTCGGAAGTAGTCTTCGACCGCGTCATCCGATGCATCGGCACGGACGGGGGTCGCCGGGCTCGCGGGGTTCGGCGTCGCGACCGGCTCGTCCGCCGAGGCGGGCGCAGGCAGCTGCAGGGCCGCGAGGATCAGGATCGCGATGAGGCCGCGCCGCGCGATCATCAGGGGCCGATCCCCTCCGGCGCGTCGTCGTCGCCCGACCGCAGATCCGTATCCGTCGGGTCGAGGAAGTAGTAGCCGCCGGGCTGCTGGTCGTAGTCGTAGAGCACTCGGGTCACGGGCACGGCCGTTCGGCCGGACGGGTCGAGATCGGGCTGCTGCTGGAGCAGGCGGTCGCGATACAGAACCCAGAGAACGTTGAAAGAGGCGGAGACGACGAGGAAGATCGCGGCGGCCATCCCCACATGCGAGGGGATTCGCCAGTAGCGCGTACGCGTCTCGCGTCGAGCGCCGTCCGTTTCGTCTTCGGGGGCGTCAGCGGTCTGCACCTGAGCCAGGACGCGATCGACGAAGTCGTCGGCCGGGGCCGGGGCTTCCCACGTCGCGAGGGCGCGATCCAGGGACTGCACCTGAGCGAGGTGATCGCGCGCCTCCGCATCCGTTTCGAGCGTGCGCTCGAACTCGGCGCGGAGCTCGGCCGGCAGCTCACCGGCCGCGTACTCGTACGCTCGCTCTCGCATCTCGTTCTTGTTCATCGGGCTTCCTCGTCGAAGCGTCCGCTCGGTCGCGTCCGCTTCCTATTCTCTCGTGCGTACGTAGTCCGACAGCATGAAGCGCAGGTTTTCCTTGGCCCGGAAAAGCCGCGACTTCACGGTGCCGATCGACGTGCTCGTGATTTCGGCGATTTCCTCGTAGCTCAGCCGTTCGTACTCGCGAAGGACGAAGACGATCCTCTGATCCATCGGCAAGCGCGACACGGCCTTCTCGATTCGTTGACCGAGCTCGCCCGTGATCGTCACCTCGCCGGGGGTGGGCTCCGTGCTCGGCACCTGGAACAGGTTCTTTTCGGCTTCCTCGCCCGAGAACTTGTCGAGCGACTCCGTCGGAAGCCGGCGCTTTCGCAGGTGGTCGTAGCAAAGGTTCTTCACCGAGGTGAAGAGCCAGGTGGAGAACTTCACTCCCCGATCCGGATCGAACCGAAACAGCGCTCGGTGGATCTTGAAGAACAGCTCCTGTCCGAGATCTTCGACCTCATCGGGGTACTGTCCACCGATGAGGCGGTAGATCGTCGAGAGGACGGGCGCCTGGTAGAACCGGACGATTTCCTCGAAAGCCTCGAGGGAACCTTCCCGAGCGCGTTCGATCGTGTCGGGATCCGGTTCGGTCATTCAGCGCTCATCCTCGGTAAGCTATTTACGGATAAGGAGTACCTCGGTTCCCGGTCGTCGCGGGTTTCCCAGATGAAACTCGCGATCGGGGGCTCCGAGGCGGCTCTCGAGGCGCGGGGGCAACGCAACTCCCACGGAAGTCGGCAATTATACGTTCAACCGGGAGGGACCTGTCGCCGTTCCGTGCGGATTCTGCGGCCGCCTTGCAACACCCGGCGGCGAGCGGTATCTTCCGGGCCTGTGCCCGGATGCGCCGGGTTCAGCGATCCGAGGGGGCGGGGCGGACCATGGCGAGGGTGCTGGTCACCGGGGCGAGCGGCTTCATCGGGAGCCATCTGATCGACGTGCTCGAGGAAGCGGGCCACGAGGCGATCCCGATGGTCCGCTCGGCGAGCTCGCGAAAATGGCTGGGGGCGGCGGCCGATCGGGCCCGAGAGGCTTCTCTCGACGATCCCGCAAGCCTGGATCGAGCCGTCCGTGGGTGCGATCGGGTCCTGCACCTGGCGGGCGCGGTTCGCGCGCGGTCGGCCGAAGAGTACCTCGAGATCAATGCCCGAGGCGTGCGTCATCTCGCCGAGGCGGCCCTGCGGGCGGCCCCGGACCTCGAGCGCTTCGTCCTCGTATCGAGCCTGGCGGCGGCGGGGCCGAGCCGAAACGGGCGGGCGGTGGACGAGACGACGGAGCCGGCTCCCATCACGGACTACGGCCGTAGCAAGCTCGAGGGCGAGCGTCTCCTCCGAGAGCTCGGCGACTCGCTGCGGTATTCGATCGTGCGTCCGCCGGCGGTCTACGGACCGCGGGATCGGGGCATCCTGACGTTCTTCCAGTGCGCGCGGCGGGGCTTCCTGCCGCGGATCGGCCCGCGTGGCGAGCGAACGTACAGTCTCATCCACGGCCGCGACCTCGCCGAGGGGATCCATCGGGTTTCCGAGGCTCGCGAGGCCGAAGGCGGCACGTACTTCCTCGCGAATCCGGATCCCTATACCTGGGAAGCGATGCTCGAAGCGTTCGGTGCCGTCGTCGACCGACGTCTGCGTTCGATCCGCGTCCCGGCCGGGATCGTCCGGACGGTGGGGAGCGTGTCGGAGTGGCGGGCGCGGAGGGCGGATCGCGCGCCGTTTCTGACGCGGGACAAGGTGAGGGACCTCGTCGTCGAGCGATGGACCTGCGACCCGGGGCTGGCGGCTCGGGAGCTCGACTTCACGACGCGGATCGCGCTTGCGGACGGGCTGGCCGAGACGGCCGCCTGGTACCGCGAGCAGGGCTGGCTCAGGAGCTAGGACGATGGAAGCCGAGGCGGTGGATGTGGTCATCCCGACGTACAACGGCCGCCATCATCTCGAGGGGTGTCTGCCCGCGCTGAGGCGCCAGACGCATCCGCGCGTCCGGGTGCTCGTCGTCGACAACGGCTCCGCAGACGGGACCCTCGAATGGCTCGAGTCCGAGTTCCCCTGGGTGGAGCGCATCGCCCTCGGTCGCAACCTCGGCTTCAGTGCGGCCGTGAACGCGGGGATCCGGTACTCGACGGCTCCCTTCATCGCGCTCCTCAACAACGACACCGTCCCGAGTGACGACTGGGTGCGCGCGCTCGCGGCGGGACTCGTGGGCGACTCCTCGGCGGGGTTCGCGACGTCGAAGATCGTGAGCCTCGACGACCCGAGCATCATGGACAACGCGGGAGACGGTTTCGGGCGCAAGGGGATCTCGTATCCGATCGGCTACCTCGAGCCCGACGTCGGGCAGTACGAGACCCCGCGCCACGTGTTCGGCGCATGCGGCGCGGCGTGCATCTTCCGGCGCGAGATGTTCGACCGGATCGGCGTCTTCGACGAGGACTTCTTCGCCTATCACGAGGATGCCGACATCAGCTTTCGCGCGCGCCTCGCGGGTTACGAATGCCTCTTCGTACCGGGAGCGGTGGTGCGCCATCGCGGCTCGGCGACGTCAGGAACGAAGATCAATCCGTTCACCGTCTATCTTTCGACGCGCAACAACCTGCACGTCCTCATGAAGAACATGCCGATCCGGCTGCTCCTTCGATACTTGCCGTGGCTCGTGTGGGGACAGGCGTACTGGTTCCTCAAAATGGCGGTGAAGGAGGGGATGTGGGCCGCGTGGACCACGGGCCTGATCGCGGGTCTCCGAGACTCGGCGCGGATGCTCCGGAAGCGGCGCGCCATCCTTTCCGGAGTTCGGGTCGACCTGGCGTCGCTCCACGCGGCGGTACGGCAGTCCGAGCGCGAGATCCGGGAGTCGATCCAGTCGAAGCGGCGCGCTCGTCGCGAGAGGCGGCCATGACCCGACCGCGGGTGCGCGCGAGCGGCGACGAGGCTCCCACGCTCGGCGTCTGCGTGGTCACGTGGAACTCCGCGGAGTGGATCGAAGCGTGCCTGCGCTCGATCCTCGACCAGGCCCGCGTTCCCGAGGAGATCGTCGTTGTCGACAACGCGTCGACCGACGCGACCGCCGCGGCCGTTCGAGCATTCGCACCCGACGTCACGCTCGTCGAGAACGAACGGAACGAGGGCTTCAGTGCCGGGGTCAATCGAGGGATCGCAGCGACAACGGGGAAGTACTTCGCCACGATCAACCCGGACGTCGTGCTCGAGCCTTCGTTCTTCGCGGAGCTCGTCGATGTGCTGGAGACGTCGTCGGAGGCGGCGATGGCGAGTCCGTGCCTGCTGCGCGAGGCGCCCCGGGAAGGGCGGGTCCGGGTCGACTCGCTGGGCCTCCGGCTCGGGGGAGATCGCCGCGGCGCCGATGTCGGGCGCTCGCTCGAGACGGAAGCCGAGGTCGCGGAGTGGCGGGAGGCGTGGGCTCCCTGCGGCGCCGCCGGCATCTGGAGGCGTTCGGTGCTCGAGGCTCTCGCCTACGACGGGGGGGAGGTCTTCGACGAGGCATTCTTCTGCTACAAGGAAGACGTCGACCTCGGTTGGCGGGCGAATCGCCTGGGCTTCCGGTCACGGTACGTCCCCTCGGCACGGGCCCGCCACGATCGCGGCTGGCGAGAGGGAGGGAGGGCGGAGATTCCCCGCGAGATCCGGCTCCACTCGCGCAAGAACCGCTACCTCATGATGGTGAAGAACGAGACCGCCCTCAGCTTCCTCGCAGCGCTTCCTCCTATCCTGTGGTTCGAGATCCGCGCTTTGGTATATTCCCTATTCTTCGAGCCCGGCCTACTGCGGGTCTATCCTGCTGTATTTCGGCATTTGCCTGAGGCTTGGAGAAAGCGCCGGTGGTTGGCGCGGCGGATTCGAGAAGCTCGATAGCCTCCCGAAAAGCGCGGCGAGGATGGTTGTCGAGAAAAAGGGGTGGAGACGTCCGAAGTTCAGGCCGATATCGGAGCTAGAGAGATTCGGACCCGTCACCACGAAGATTCCACCCGGGGGAGCGATTCTTTGGATTTGAAGTCACCGTCGGACCGATCGACGCCGGCGGTTCTCACACCTCCGAAAGGACGGCCCCGGGTTGCGGAGCCGGTCTCGCTCGACCTCTCGATCCTGATCGTCAGCTACAACACCTGCTCCCTCCTGCGGCAGTGCCTCCGTTCCATCTTCTCGAAGGACCAGGACGTCTCCTTCGAGGTGATCGTGGTCGACAACGCCTCGGCCGATGGAACACCGGAGATGGTCGCCTCCGAGTTCCCCGAAGTTCGTCTTCTCAAGAACTCCGAGAACGTCGGGTTCTCCGTGGCCAACAACGCTGCGATGGACTGCAGCCGCGGACGCTGCGTGCTGCTGCTGAACTCGGACACCATCCTGGTTCCGGGAACGCTCGGGAGCATGCTCGAGGTCATGGATCAGGACAAGAGCATCGGAATCGCCGGATGTCGGCTGGTGCGACCGTCGGGGGAGATGGACCTCGCCTGCCGTCGTAGCTTCCCGACGCCGATGGTCTCGCTTTCGCGCTTCCTGCGGCTCAATCGCCTGTTCCCCAAGCACAAGCTCTTCGGGCGCTACAACCTCACGTATCTCGACGAGTGTGGGCGCTACGAGGTCGATTCGATCGTCGGCGCCTTCATGATGGTGCGTCGAGAGGTGGTCGAGCAGGTCGGCGGTCTCGACGAGGACTACTTCATGTACGGCGAGGACGTCGACTGGTGCTTCCGCATCCAGCGAGCCGGCTGGAAGGTGATGTACGTCGGCGATTGCACGACCTACCACTACAAGGGCGCGAGTAGCCGGAAGGAGAGCTTCCGGATGAACTATCACTTCCATCGCGCCATGTTCCTCTTCCATCGCAAGCACCTGCGACAGCGATACGCGGTTCCCGTGAGCATCGCCGTTTACGTCGGAATCGCCGCTCGGTTCTCGCTCCTCGTGCTGAACCACTACGTCTCGCGGGGAATTACCGGGTTGCGCTCGTTCATCCGGAACGCGTTCGCGGGCGAGAGGGCCTCGCTCGACGACGTTGCGCCCATCCCGGATACCGTCGCCCCCGAGGGGCCGCGCGAGGCCTGATCCGCCACGGCGGACCTCTCCTGCGTACGGACGCGCCCCCGATTCTTCGTCGATTCCAGAAACGAGCCGCCACTCCGAGGGGGATTTCGTACCTTGTCTCAAGGGGTGCGATCCCGACGGTCGATCCAGAAAACGGGGCCGCGGTGGCCCCTGATGCCCCGCGACGGGGTTCCGGCCAGTCCAGGAGAGAGCAGGAGCAGGTATGACCGAGCGCGCTTCATCCAGCCCGTCACCGGCGGAGGTCGCGAGTCGCTTCCAGGCCTTGCGAGAGGGTATCGCCACGCGAGTCATCGGCCTGGATGACGTGGTCGAGAACCTGCTGGTCTGTCTGCTGTCGGGCGGGCACTGTCTTCTCACTGGCGTGCCGGGCCTCGCGAAGACGCTCCTCATCTCGACGCTCTCGGACCTGATCTCCCTCGACTTCCGTCGGATCCAGTTCACACCGGATCTGATGCCCGCCGACATCACCGGCACCGAGGTCATCGCCGAGGACAAGGAGACGGGCGAGCGTGAGTTCCGGTATCTTCCGGGGCCGATCTTCGCGAACATCATCCTCGCGGACGAGATCAACCGAACCCCGCCGAAGACGCAGGCGGCGCTGCTCGAGGCCATGGAAGAGGGGGCGGTCACGTCGGTCGGCGAGCGGCATCCGCTCGACGAGCCTTTCTTCGTCCTGGCGACCCAGAACCCGATCGAGCAG
>CAZQZX010000242.1:0-10159 GCA_964597885.1 uncultured Planctomycetota bacterium | reverse complement strand
CGCCTCACCGGCTCCACCGCCTCCGAACGCGTCGGCACCGGCTCCGGCTCGCCCGCGTCCCGCCCGGCGTCGAGGCTCGTCGCCCTTGCCTTCGCCCCCGCCAGCCTTCCGCGCGGCGGCACTACGCTTCTCGAGCTCTTTCAGGCGTGCGGCCACGGCGTCGGCACGCTCGTCCATTCCGTTGGCTCGGAGCCGTTCGATGGCTTCGCGAAGCCGCCGGACGCCTTCACCAGGCTTGGCCGCACGCGGCTTGTCGCCCGCATCCTCGTCGGGGGATGCGGACATCGTGAACACTTCCTCGTCGAGGCTCACGCCGATCGGCTCTCCCGGCGCGGCCACCGCGGCCGATGCCCCTGCAAGGACCCCACCGAGGCCCACCATGCTGACCACCAGGGCCGGCAGGAGTCCCGCACCGAAGTCTCGGATCTGTTTCGCCATCGGACTCGCTCCTTCTCGCTTCGTCGCTGACCTAGCGTCTGTTCTCGTCGCGCTTCCCGTCGTGGATCGACAGCTCGCGTGCTTTCCCGGACCGTGGCGACCGCCGTCGGTCGCCCTGTCTCCCCCTCGCCTCGCCCCCCTATCTTCACCACGACGCCACGAAAACCGAAGCCCCACCTCGGGTTTCGCGGAAAAACATCCCCGGTGAGGTCGCCCCCAAGCCCCGTAGGCCCGGGGATCGCCCCTATCCTCCATCGGGAACCCGAGAAAGACTCCTTGACCCCCCTCGCCCCAGGTGGTGTAATCTCCCCCTTCTTCCACGGGGGCGCATAGCTCAGCTGGCTAGAGCGCTTGCTTCACACGCAAGAGGTCACAGGTTCAAGTCCTGTTGCGCCCACCAACGGAACTCCCCCCAAACGCTCTTCTTCAGACCGCCCGCCACGCCTCGGCGCGACGTCCCGAACGATCGCCCCCGCGAGGCGCGCAGCTTCCCGCTCACCGCTCGATGAGCTGGCTCGCCTGGCCGCGAACGGACACCCGCACCCTCTCCCTCGATTCGCGTTCGACCCGGCGCTCCTCGGCGCCCGATTCCGAAGAAGCTCGCTGATCCTTAACTTCGCTTATCTCAATGCCATTAACGCGACCCATCGCTTCTGCCTAACGATCGATCGCGTTCTTTGCTTCCTCCGATTGCGCGATCGATGCCAAGCTGCGGGTGTCCCGAGGCCAAGGGTAAACGGATCGACAGCCAAGACGACTCAACAAGATTGACCCAAGAAGGAGGACACGATGAAGGCCACCGCAATCGCTACCGCAGCGTCTCTCTTCGTTCTGTTCGGCAGCACCTTCGCGTTCGGGCAGGTGATCTTGGTGCCCAACTCGGAGCGCGACGTCGTCGGCGTACTCGATGCAAACACCGGGAACTTCATCGAGGAGTTCAGCGTCGGCGGTTTCTCCGAAGATTCCATCAACGTGATCGACGGTCCCGGGAACACGCTGCTCTTGAGTGACGAGACGAACCGCACCGTGTACCAGCTCGACTCCCAGGGCAACCTTCTCGGACAGTACCTGAACCAGCTGACGGGTCCGGACGTGCAGGGCATCCACTTGTTCCCCGATGGCACCCTCGGTACGGCCAGCGCGACGGGCGTCGAATTCTGGGACGCCCGGGGCAACCGATTGGGCAGCTCGATCGCCGGCGAGTTCGCCGATGTGAGTCTCTTCCGGCGGTTCCGACTCCTGAGCGACGAAGCGGACGATCGCCTGCGCGCCTTCGATCAGCAGCTCCAGCTGTTCCGACAGACCGCGGTGGATAGCGTTGCCGGTGCCGAACAGATCGCCGGGCTCTCGAACAGCCGCGTCGCGGTGGCCGCCAGCGGCACCAACGTGCTGCTCATCTACGCCCCCACCGGTCTCGTCAACGCCCTCCAGCTGCCGGCCGGCGGCGCGATCGAGGGAGTGTACGGGCTTCCGAACGGCAACTTCATCGTCACGAATGACGTCCGCGGGATCGAGGAATACGCCTCGAACGGCGATTTCGTCCGAACGATCCGCGCCGGCGAGGGCTGGTCGTACCTCGACCTCTCACTGAACTACCAGCCGTAGGCGCGAGCCTCGGGACAGGTGTCGATCCGCGATCCCGGTCTTTCGACTCGTGATCGCGGATCGGCTCGCGCCCGGCTCGACGACCTGCGCGTCCTAGCGCTCCGCCGCTTCGCCCTCGCCCGCCAGCACGTCCTCGAGGAACTCCTTGACCTGATCCGCAGGCACCGAGAACCCGAGGTTCTGGGCGCCCACGTACGCGGCGGTGTTCACGCCGACCCACGCTCCGGCAAGCGAGATGAGGGGGCCGCCGGACGAGCCGGGGTTGATGGCCGCATCGGTCTGGAGAAAGCGGATGTGGCGCTGATTCTCGGCGGCCAGACCGGCCAGGTTGCGATCGGTCTGGCTGATGATGCCGAACGTCACGGTGTGACCGAGCCCGAGCGGGTTCCCGACAGCGATCACGAAGTCACCGACACGCATCCTGGACACATCGCCCATCGGAAGCACGGGGAAGTTTCGGTCGGATCCGTCGACGCGGAGCAGCGCCAGGTCGTACGTCGGGTCACGAGCGATGACCGTCACGCCGTAGTCCTTGCCATCGTGCGTGAGAATCCGGATGGCCTCCGCGTCGCGAATGACGTGGTTGTTCGTGAGGATGTAGCCCTCCGGGTGAACGAAGAACCCGGACCCGAGGCTCTTTCCCTTCAGTCGGACCGTGAACGACGTACCCGGAAGACGGATCGGGAAGAGCTGGACGCGATGCGGCGTCCGCGTGCTCGTGAAGACGCTCACCACCGCAGGACGCACCTCGGCGGCCACACGCCGGACGATCCCTGTATCGAAGTCGCCGGTCGGGACCGTCTGGTCCGCCTCGACGAGGACCGAGTCGAGCTCCTTGTCCTTCACGAACACCGACCCCGGCAAGAGAAGGACAGGCTCGCCGATCGCCGGCCCTTCGTCGATCGGCTCGACTCCGATGCATCCGACGAGCAGCAGCAACATCAGGGACCCGAGATACCCCATCACAGAGCGTTGCACGGTCATTCAAATTCCTTTCCTCGGCACGAGGGCCCATCACGGATAAGCCCTCGGCCTCCGACCCGTCGAAGCGGCGTCTCGACTATCCCTCGTCGCCGCCGATCGCCTTGTAGATCACCGCGCCGAGCACACTGCCCACGATCGGCGCCACCCAAAACAGCCACAGCTGCGCGACCGCCCAGTCGCCGACGAACAGTGCCACGCCCGTGCTGCGCGCGGGGTTCACCGACGTGTTCGTCACAGGGATGCTCACGAGATGGATCAGCGTCAGGCAGAGACCGATCGCGATCGGGGCCAGCCCCTGCGGCGCGCGCTTGTCCGTCGCGCCGAGGATGACGAACAGGAACATCATCGTCATCACGACTTCGGTGACGAGGGCCGCCATCATGCTGTAACCGCCCGGCGAATGGTCGCCGAATCCGTTCGACGCGAAACCGCCCGACAGCTCGAAGCCCGCCTTCCCGCTCGCGATCACGTAGAGCACCCCGCCGGCGAGAAGCGCACCGACCACCTGGGCGACGATGTACGGCAGGAGCTCCTTCGAAGAGAATCGCCCACCGGCCCACAGCCCGAACGACACGGCCGGGTTCAGGTGGCATCCCGAGATGTGTCCGATCGCGTAGGCCATCGTCAGAACGGTCAGACCGAACGCGAGCGAGACCCCGAGGAGGCCGATGCCGACGTCCGGGAACGCGGCCGCGAGCACCGCACTACCGCAGCCACCGAGAACCAGCCAGAACGTACCGATACACTCTGCGCCATACTTCTTCATGACCTTCTCCTTCCTCGGCCGCAGTCAAGCCGCGACCCCAGTGTGGGTCGGACGAGATTCCGCCGACGAGTGTAGTCGGAAGCCACGATTCCCGCAATCGGCCGGTTCGCCTTCGCGGGTGGAATCGACGCCGATCCCGGCAGTTGCTTGGGATCGGCGCCCCTACGGCCGCCGGAACGATTGACGATGTCCGTGCCCTTGGCCTAGACTCTGCGCCAACGGAGCCCGAGACGCCAGGCCATGATCCCCCTCTACAGCTTGCATACCGAGTCCCACGCCGTCTTCTTCGACGAGTGGTTCCGTCCTTCGCTTCCGGACGATCTCGATCTTCGATCCGAGTTCTGCCGCGACACGCACGGAGGTCGTTATCGGGATCCGGCCTGGTCCACCGCCGTCGTCGCCAAGTCGGCGCTCATCCTCCGAGCCATCCAGGAGAACCCGGACCGAGTCTTCGTGTACTCCGACGTCGACGTGCAGTTCTTCGGCGGCGTCGAGGAGCTCGTGCGCGAAGCCCTCGGCGATCTCGACATCGTGTGTCAACGAGACGACCCCGAGGGGACGCTTTGCACGGGGTTCTTCGCCGCACGCGGTAGCGAGCGACTGTTCGCGCTGTGGAGTCGCGTCCGCGAGCACGCCCTCGAGGAAGGCCGCGATCAGCGCGCCTTCAACGAGCTCGTACGCGAGAACGCGGCCGTCCGTGCCGGCCTGCTGCCCGATGCGTTCTTCGGAGCGGGATGCGGCCTTCCGGGGGACACCGTCGACGCGGAAGGCCGCTGGCAATACTGGATGCCCGGCCAGCGTCTGACCCTCCCGCAAGACATCGTCCTGCACCACGCCAACTGGACGATCGGCATCGAGAACAAGCTCGAGCAGCTCCGCCACGTCGCGTCGGTTCGAGCACGGAAGATGACGCGCGCGTCGTGACGGTCCTCTTCTGCTCTTACGACTATCCGCCCCGCCTCGGCGGGCAGGCGCGCCTCGCCAGCGATGTCGTCCAAGGCCTGAAGGACGCGTCGTTCCGCGTCACGGTCGTCACGTCCGAGACCTACGAGACGGACGAGCCCGGCGTGTTCCCGGTTCTCCACCGAGGTCGCTCGGCGACGCGCAATGCGATTCTCGTCCGGCGAAGAGTCGGCACCGACTTCGATGTGATCTTCGCATCGGATAGCGGTATCTCGAGCCGGATCGCGCATCGCTACTCGATGAAGACGGGAATTCCCGTCGTCGCACTGTGCCACGGGCTCGACATGCAGCACCTGCGTCGACAAACGCCCGCCGGCGCGATCGATCGCCGTCTCGCAAGGCGCAGCGCCTGTACGATCGCGAACAGCACGTTCACGATGGAGCATGCGAAGCAGGTATTCGGACCGGAGCCTGTCCGCGTGATCCACCCGGGCGTGGAGATCCCCGAGAGAGCCGTCCGCACGAAGCCCGCCAAAGGGCGCGATCCCGCCGCACCCAAGGTCCTGCTGACCCTCGGGCGACTGGTGAAGCGGAAGGGACACGAGGTGGTGCTGCGGGCGCTTCAAGGGCTGGATGAACGGTTCCTCTATCACGTAGTGGGCGACGGTCCGGAGCGCGAACGACTCGAGGCCTTGTCCCACGAGCTCGGGCTCGCGGATCGCGTCCGCTTCCTCGGCGCGGTGGACGAGGCCGCCAAGCAGGAGCAGCTCGCAAGCTGCGACCTGTTCGTCATGACGCCCTACGCGATCGAGGCCCCGGACTCGACGGACTACGAGGGGTTCGGCATCGTGTACCTCGAAGCGAGCGCGCTCGGCAAGCCGGTGGTGGCGAGCCGATCGGGCGGCGTACCCGACGCGGTCTCGGACGGCCGGTCCGGCCTTCTCGTCCCGCCGCAGAGCCCGGATGCTCTTCGGCGTGTGCTGCGCCAGCTCTTGCGCGACGACACGCTTCGCGAGAAGCTCGCCGCCGGCGGACTCGCATGGTCCCGGAAGTTCGACCGCCGCGAGGCCGGCGCGGCCTACGCCTCGGTCGTCCGCGAGGTGATCGATCGGCAGGCCGAGGCGGACGCGACGCGCTAGCGGCCCGGCCGAATCACCGCCCGATTTCCGGATTCTCATGGTCGATTCTCCGATCGGCGGACATGAGGGGGTAGGATCGGGAATCCGCACCATGGAAGTCCACTGGCAACAGATCGATTACGAGGCGCTCCGTCGGCTCGCTCGCAGCCTGCTCCGCGACGAGCACGCCGCCGAGGACGCGGTCCAGGACGGACTCGCGCTCGCCCTGGAAGCCGCACCCGCGCAGGACTTGCCGCTCGGTGAGCCCGCGTCGGAGGGCCCACGGCTCGAGACCTCGCGGCTGCGCGGATTCGTTCGCAACGCGGCACGGCAGCTCTCCCGGGGGCAGCGCCGACGTCGAGCGAGAGAAGCCCGCGTCGCGCGATCGTCGGCCGAAGCCGCGCCCTCGACGAGCGAGGTCGTCGCGCGAACCGCCGAGCAACGCCGGGTCCTTGACGCGGTCTTGAGTCTCGACGAGATCCACCGCGAGGCGATCTTGCTTCGCTACTTCGAGAACCTTCCGCCCCGCCGGATCGCGGGGCGCCTGGGGATCCCGGTCGACACCGTGCGCAGCCGGATCGAGCACGGACGGGCGAAGCTGGCTCGCCGACTCGACGCCGATCACGGAGGTGACGGACGCGCGTGGCGGCTCGCGCTGCTCCCGGTACTCGCCGCGCCTTGCGCTGCGGCCACGTCAGTGTCGGCTTCCGCATCGGCATCGGCGGTCATGGCATCCACGACCGCGGCCGGCACGACCGGTCCTTCGTCCCTCACCGCGTTCCTCACGGCAGGAGGTCTCATGACGGCGAAGCTCAAGATCGCGGGCGGCGTGGGCCTCGGGCTCGTGCTTCTGCTCGTGGCGTTCTCTCGACTGGATCTCGGGCCAGCGAGTCCCTCGGCATCCCCGGACGGCGAACCACCGACGACGCTCGTCGCCGAGGCGCCTTCCTCACGATCAGAAGAACCGGGGCCGCCGGTCGGTGTCGAGGCGCCCGAGCCGCGGCGCACGTCGGTTGCCGTCGATCCCCAGGTCGGCGTTCTGCTCTTCGGAAGCGCGCGCGACACCGAAGGGCGCCCTGTCGATACCGGATGGATCACGCTCGTGAACGACGAGGGTGAAGGCCGCACCGCGAGCTTCGGACGCAACGGAAGCTACTCGGCGCTGGGCCTTCGAAGCGGCACGTGGCAGCTGGAAACGCAGGTCCGCGGCTACTATCCGATCGAGATGCCGATCACGATCCCCGAGGAGACGTCCATCCGGCACGACCTCCTGTTCGAGCCGGCCGTGAAGGTGCGCGTGCGCTTCGAGGACGAGAACGGCGATCCTGTTCCCGCGCCGGACGAGCGCGGCAGCTACCGGTCGTACGACGGGCTCATCGCGGTCGCGACGAAGCAGCCCCCCGGCGACACCCTGGGCGGCATCACCGGAAAGGTCGCCCGACGCTACGGTGCTGGAGAGTTCTCGGACAAGACGAGCGAGCTCGAGCTCCGGACACCGCCGCCGGTCTACGTGTCCGCCGTGCAGCGCAGCGCGGTACTCGAGACGGTGTACTTCGAAGGCGGGACGGACGAGCTCGTGCTGGTCGTGCCGAAGGAGCAGTATGAGGGTTCCTTCGGTCGCGTGAGAGTGCGCGTCCTCGACCGCGACACGAAAGAGCCTCCCCCCGCGCTCTCCCTGGCGATCGGTCACACGCAAACGTCGGGCATCCCCTCCAAGGCGGACCCGAACGGCGTCGTCGAGGTCGACCGCGTGGCCCCCGGGGTCCTCTCGATGCAAGTCCTCCTCAGCGACTACGAGTGGATGCGAAAGCACTTCGTGGTGCGTCCCGGCGAGACCACCGACCTCGGGACGATCCTGATCTCGAAGCGGTCGCGCGTCACGGGGCGCTTCGTCGACTCCAGCGGCAAGGGGCAGCAGATGCGTTTCACCGTCCTGACCCCGCGCCACCTGGGGCTCGCCTACGATGCCAGCACCCGCATGCAGCACCAGTCCGACATCGAGGGGCGCTTCGAGCTCTCGAGCTACGGCCAGGACACGATCCTCATCAAAGGGCCGCTCGGTTCCGACCCCGTCGTCCACACCTGGCTCGTCGACGCGTCCGCCGGCGAGGTGAACGATGTCGAGCTCGTGCTTCGACCGACCGCGCGGGTCCGCGTGCTCTACCCGTCCGATCTTCCCGCGGGAGCCAACATCGCCCTCCTGGACGAGCACGGCCATCCCGTCTCCGTCGTCCCGCCCTACCGCGCCGTCCACTTCGAGCTTCCGGCGGGACGGTACGAGGTCCGGATCGTCGAGGACGACCGCGTCGGGCAGCGCGCCGCGTTCACCGTCGAGGAAGGCGTCCCCATGACGGTGGATCTCCGATGAAGCGGCACCGCCCGGATTCGAACGGCCGATGGCTCCTCGTCGGCCTCCTCTCGCTGCTGTCGCTCACCCTCGTGGTGATGTTCGCCGCGCGGCGAGCGTCGCCCCCGATCGAACGGCAATCCCCGGAAGCGGGCAAGACGGGCGAAGCTCCCGAGCTCCCCTCGTACGCACCGCCGCGTCCCGCAACCCCCGACGACGAAGCCGAAGACGTCGATGCGCAAGAAACCGAGATCGCCCTCCCTGGGCCCGCCGCATCGAACCCCGGAGTCTTCGACGAATCCGACCCGGTGGACGGCGAGCCCCTCGGCACCGTCCTCTACGGACTCGTCATCTACGAGGGAGCGACACCGCGCCCGGGACGGGAGGCGCACCTCCTGGTCGTCGACGAAGCCGGCACCCGCACGAATCACAAGGTCGGCGCCGACGGTCGGTACTCGATCGCGGGTCTCACGGAGGGTCGGTGGTGGATCCAAGCCGGATGCCTCGGATTCGAGAGCGAGCGACAGGCCGTCACCTTCGATGAAGAAGACCGGGTGCTGCGACAAGACTTCACGTTGCGCTCGTCGATCCGCATCCGCATCAAGCTCGAAGGGCCGAATGGACAGTCGCTTCGCGAGATGTTCGACGACCCCGCCAACGCCGATCTCGGCGGGCTGTATCGCAACCTCGTTCCCGTCGCCACCCTCGAGCCTCCCGGCGCCCGCTTCACGGAAGTGATCGGCAGCCACAACAACCCGTTCGGCGTCGGACAGTTCTGGGAAAGCGGGTTCGTCTTCGACAACCTCGGCCCCGGCTACATGGGAATCGTGCTGCTCGACGAGCCGCCGCCCGTCTACATGAGCCTCGTGAACTACCACAACGTCCTCGAGACGAAGCCGGTCGGACCCGGCACCGAAGAAGTCGTGTTCCGGATCACGCCGGATCTTCTGAGGGGAAGCTCGGGTGGAGTGACCTTCCGCGTACTCGATGCGCGGACGTCGGAGCCGATCGAGGGCGCCTCGCCCATGCTCTCGAACTCACGCTCGGCGCGGCCCCTTCGAGCCGGGACCGATGCCGAAGGCCGCATCACGATCGAAGGCCGACCGCCCGGCGACTACGACCTTCTGATCCGCCAGCAAGGGTACGCCTCGTTCCGCGAGCGCGTTCGGGTCGAAGCCGGAGAGATCCTCGACCTCGGGGACTTCCGACTCGAAGAAGAGCGCACCGTCTCGGGAGTCGCGCTCGATCCCTCGGGAGCGCCGGTCTCGGTGAAGGTGTCCCTCGATCGCCTGCACGACTCGGGAAAGGTGGAGCGCTTTGCCAGCCGAAACAGCGGCCGCGACGGAAGCTTCCAGATGAGCGGTCTCTCGCCCGCCCGATATCGGATGCAGGTGGCGGACGGCGAGAACGTCTCGCATGCGCAGATCGTCGATCTGACGAACGGATCGATCGAGGGGCTCACGGTCGAGGTCACCCCGTCCGAACGGCTCGTGTTCGAGCCCGGCGAGCTACCCTTTCGCGCCCTCGAGTACTCGATCGTGAATTCGCTCGGGATTCCGGTCGCGGGTCGCCGCTTCTACGCCGACACCCCGATTCCCGTGATGCTTCCCGCCGGACGGTACGTCGCCCGCGTCCGCGATCGCTCGACGAAGGACGTACTCCTCGAGCAAGAGTTCGAGCTCGGAAATGGAGAGACGATCGTCATCCGGCGGCCCTGATCCGGGTCGCTCGACGAAGGGGCTTGGAACGGGATCGCGTCCGGAGCGCTACCAGTTCCGGATCAGCCAGTCCTCGAAGCCCTGCGCGGCGCCGAGCTCGACCGACTCGCCTTCGGGGATCTCGACGCGGATCGTGACGCGATCGAGGAAGCCGTACGGGCCGGCGTCCACGAGCCACGGGTACGCCTCCAGAAGATCCGTGACGACGCGGGCAAACCCGCCCCGTCCGGCGAGCCACAGGATCGTCCCTTGCTGCGCCCCGCCTTCCGCGCCCCACCGC
>CAZQZX010000241.1:0-10221 GCA_964597885.1 uncultured Planctomycetota bacterium | reverse complement strand
CCCCGAAGCGCCCTTCGACACGGCGCCTTCTCGGGGTGTTGCCAAGGCGACCCTCACGGCGATCGATCTGGCGGTCTCCGATCGGCTCGATACACCGGAGGAAGCCACGGCTCCCGATGCGGACGACATCGTCGGCGTCGCGGCCCGGGCGGAGCTCTCTCGCTGCGTGCAGGAATCGTTCGGCGTCACGATCGATCCCGAGCGGATCCCGCTGTGTGATGCCCGCACGATCGGCTGGCGTGACCTGGATCGCGCTCGGAGGCGAGGGCAGATCCTCCGCCTCGTCGCCAGCGCGAGCCTCGTCGACGGGCGTGTCGGCACGATCGTCGCCCCTCGATTCCTTCCCGGCGACCACCCGATCGCGAAGGCCGAGACCGGGGCCCACCTCCTGCGCTCGTCCTCGGACGCGCTCGACGCGCCGACCACGAACGACGCGATCCTCGGTGATCCCATCGACGCCCTCGTCGCCGATCTCGATCGGATCCGGGAGGCGAGCCGCGCGCCCGAGAGCATCGACGGCACCGATTCGCTCGTGGTGGAGATCTACGCGAGATCGCGACGGGCGTCGACGCTCGAGGCCCTCCCCTTCGAGGAGCTCCGCTCCATGCGACGACAGGGTGCGGGCGGAACGGCGATCGGGACGATTCGCCTCGACCGGCTGCGCAATGCGGCGCTGTGCGACGTCGAGACGTTCTTCGCGCGCACCGAGAAGGACGAGCTCGCGGCCATCGAAGCGACCCGAACCCCCTCGCTCGTCACCGCCGGCCTCGCTGCGGAAGCCGTTCGCTAGACGCTACTCGGAGCCCGCGTCGGTCGCCTGCCGGATCGCTTCCACCGCGTCGTCCATTCCCCCGAGCGTATCGCGCGCGAAGTCGTCCGCGAGCGCGGCCGCGAATCGATCGAGCGTTTCCTGCTCGAGGATGCGGAACTCCTCTCCCTCGCGCACCAGCAGAAGGTCGAGATCTTCGTAGAGCCCGCCCTCGCCGAGCTTGACGCGGACCGACGCGCGATCGCCCTCGACGCGCGCCCCGCCGACGATGTACTCGAGCCCCTCGCTCTCGACCACGAACGGCGTCCACGTCGGGTCGGTCGTCGCCGTCGTCCGGTCCGCTTCGGAAAGGAGAGAGATCAATCGATCGACCTCGCCCGCCTTGCCGGCGCGGAAGAACTCCTCGACCACGGCGCGCGCCGCGTCCTCGGGCGCCGGCTCTTGCGGTCCCGACGAGCAGGCCGCGACGGCGAGCAGGATCATCGCCACGCCCGCTGCCGAGCTCGGTTTCATCGATCGCTCGGATCTCATGGAAGAGCCTCCTGTGTGCCGCGTTGCCCTCATTTGACCCATGGTACAATCCGGCCTCTCGGACCCGATTTCGCGCCCGGAGTCCGGATTCGTTGCGAGCGAGAGGCCCCGCATGCTCCCGATCGACGAGATCCTCCGCACCCCACCGCTTCCCGCGGACGCCGGCGACGAGATCGGCCGCTCGCGCGAAGGCCGACCCATCCATGGCTTGCGTTTCGGCCGCGGGCCGTGGCATGTGAGCCTCATCGGCGGATGCCACGCCGACGAGCCGATCGGCCCGTGGACGCTCCGGCGGCTCGCGCGGCGGCTCGCCGAGGCCGACGATGCGGATCCGCTTCTCGCAGAGCTCCGCTGGACGATCGTGCCCCACGCGAATCCCGATGGCGAGCATCGAAACCGATCGTGGGCGGGCGACGACCCCGGCACTCTCGGGACACAGGATCTCGGACGCGGCTTCGCCCTCGAGCCCTATTTGCGCGACCGTGTCCGTGAGCTTCCCGGCGACGACATCGAGTTCGGCTTTCCCCGCGATTCCGACGACGCGGATGCGCGCCCCGAGAACCGCGCTGTCGCAGGCTTCCTCGGACGCGCCGTCGCCGACGCGGGCTCGCTCGCGCTCCACGCGTCGCTTCACGGGATGGGCTTCGCGGCCGGTCCGTGGTTCCTCCTCGATCGTGCATGGAACGATCGCACGGCCACCCTGCGCCGACATCTCGCTTCGCGCGCGACGAGCCTCGGCTACGTGCTTCACGACGTCGAGCGACAGGGCGACAAGGGATTCCATCGGATCGAACGAGGCTTCTGCACGCGGCCCGATTCGAAGTCGATGCAGAAGCATTTCCTCGACCACGGCAATCCCGACACCGCCGCTCTCTTTCGACCGAGCTCGATGGAGATCGCGCGACGCCTCGACGATGATTGCCTCACCCTGGTGACCGAGATGCCGCTGTTCCTCGTGGCCGGCGCGGCGGAGCAGATTCGCCCCGCCGATCCGGTCATGGATCGCTTCCGCACCGACGTGCTTCCGCGGCTCCAGCTCGCGGCGGCCGGGGGCGGCGAAGGTCCCTCGGAACGTCCCCGAGCCATGCCGATCGGCGACCAGATGCGCCTCCAGCTCGAGACCCTCGCGTCCGGAATCGAAGCGGTCCGCGCCCACCGCCGCGGCGGAATGCCGCAGAGCTGAAAAAACACCGGCGCGAGTTCTCCGCGGGTCGAATCCTGGGGTATTCTTCTCCGGAATCTGTGCGAAGTGCGGCCCGTCCTCCGTCCAGGAGGACCGGCGCGTCTCCCGCTGCCGGGTGGGAGGCCATCGAGCGTGATTCCTTCTCGTCGTGCGAATGCGTGAAGGACTCCGACTGACATCGAGCGAATCTCCGATCATTTTCGCGATCCGACCCTGACTCCGGGCCGCGTGCTACGGCTCTCGGTATGCACGCTGTGCGCGTTTGCGGTCGGGGTCTGCGTCGGGCTTCCCGATCTGGCTCGCGATCCCTCCGCAGCCGGTGCGCTGCTCGGGTGGACGGCCGCGTGCATCGCGGGACTGTCCTCGCTGCTGCTGATCCCGGGACGCGATCGGGTCCACGGGCGCGACGTGTTGTCGTCGGGTGCGATTCTGTTCGCCGCCTTCCTTCTCAGCTTCTCCGGACTCGCCGACGTGGGACTGTTCGGCGAGCTCACCGACGGATCTCCCGCTTCGGGATCCATCGCGATGCTCGTCGTCGCCGGCGTCCTCCTCGCCGCGGCTTGCGCGCCGGCCATCGGGCGCCGCTTGCCCTTCGCAAGAAACTGCTCCGTGGGCCGCGCCGCCGTGCTCCTGCTCGTCCTCCCCGCGCCGCTCGCCTTCGCTTCGCACACGTTGCTCGCGGGCGCCGCGATTCCTCAGGAAGCCCTCGCCTCCGGTCGCCTCGGCGGAGGGCTCGCACTCGCACTCCTCGTCGCGACCGGAATCTGTCTGCGGCCGGGATCACGATCGTCGCACGGACTCTCGCAGAGTCATCACCGGAGCGGACTGAGGCTCTCGGTGCTCCCCCTCGCCGTTCTTGCCGCGCTGTACGCGACCGGCTTCGGGCCGACGTCGGCCGCGACGCTCCCCGTCGCCGCGATCCTGCTCGCGTCCGTCACGGGACCGATGGCGGGCATCGTCCGCGACCTCGATGCGGATCGACGCCACGAGACCGCAGCCGTCGATCGGCTCGAGATCGCACAGCGCGTTCTGTCGCGACGATCGTGGGCACTCGAGCGCAGCAACGATGACCTCGACGCTTTCGCGTCCGTCGCCTCGCACGACCTGAAGGAGCCCCTTCGCAAGATTCGCTCGCTCGGTGGAATCCTGCGACGACGGCACGCCGAACGGCTCGGGGACGAAGGCCTCGATTGCCTCGAGCGCATCGATCGATCGACGACGCGAATGGAGCGGCTCATCGCCGACCTGCTCGCCCTGTCGCGCGTGTCGGCCAACCCGGCACCGTTCTCCTCGGTCAACCTCGACCGCGTGCTCGACGACGTGATCGAGGACCTCGGTCCTCGCATCGAGGAATCGGGAGCACGGATCCGGCGATCGAGCCTCCCGGTAATTCCGGGCGACGAAAGCCTCCTCCGCCAGCTCCTCCAGAACCTCGTCGGCAACGCGATCAAGTTCCGGAAGCCCGACCAGCCGCCGAGCGTCGAGATCCACGCCGCGCTGATCGGCGCCGCCGGAGCCGATCCCGAGGAGCATCAGGTTCCGGTCGAGGCGTGCCGGCTCTCCATCCGCGACGAGGGCATCGGCTTCGACGAGGCGCACCGCGAGCGCATCTTCGGATTGTTCCAGCGGCTCCACGGCCGCAGCGAGTACGACGGCACGGGCATCGGACTCGCACTCGTCAGGCGAATCGTCGACGTGCACGGCGGAGCGATCCGCGCCCACGGTGAGCGCGACCGCGGGGCCACCTTCACGGTGACCCTTCCGTTCAACGAGCCTGAATCGGAAACCGAGAGCGAGGAAGCGACGTCCTTCCTCGACGTACCCAGTATCGACCGCGCTTGGGCCTTCGAGGCCGAGCAGGAGGCCTCTTGACCCACGAATTCGACACGCTCCCCGAACGCATCCGACTCCTGGTCGTCGACGACGACGCGGATGATTTCTTCGTGACCAACCTGATCCTCGAGGAGATCCAGGGAGTCGATATCGAAACGGAGTGGGTCCACTCCTACGCGGACGCCGTCACCGCGATCGAGAGCTCGCGTCACGACGTGTGTCTTCTCGACTATCGCCTCGGGGAGCGGACGGGTGTGGAGCTGCTGCACGAGACCGCCCAGCGTGGTTTCACGCTGCCGGTGATCCTCCTGACCGGACAGGGAGACCGCGACACCGACGTCGCCGCGATGCGAGCCGGCGCTGCGGACTACCTCGTGAAGGGACAGATCGACGCGCACGAGCTCGAGCGCGCGATTCGCTACGCGCTCGACCGCGCCCGGAATCTCAACCGCATCACGACCGCGCAACAGCGCTACGACCTCGCCGAGATCGGAACCTCGGACGGTCTCTGGGACTGGAGCCTGCGCAACGAGGAGATCTACTTCTCGGCGCAGTGGCTCGCGATGATCGGAGACCGCGACGGCGAGCGCATCGAGAACAAGGCCTTCTGGTACGAGAGGGTGCACCCCGGCGACGTCGATCGCCTCGACGCCGAGATCCAGTCGCACCTGTTCGGACTGACGCCGACGTTCCGCTGCGAGTACCGCGTCCGCCACATGGACGGGACGTATCGATGGGTGCTCGCCCGCGCGATCGCCGTGCGGGACGGCGAAGGCCGCCCCTACCGCATGGTCGGCACGCAAATCGATATCACCGAGCGACGACAGGCCGTCGAACGACTCCTCTCGAACGTGTCGCACGAGCTCCGCACTCCTCTCAACGCGATCTACCAGTTCGTGACGATCCTCCTCGACGGGCTCGCCGGAGACCTCTCCGGTGATCAACGCGATTACCTCGAGATCGCGCACGGCAACACGCTGCAGCTGAAGAAGCTGATCGGCGACCTCATGGAGGTCACGCGCGCGAACACGGGTCGCCTGCACATCCAGCCGCGTCCCTTCGATCTGATCGGGCTCATCGCCGAAACGCTCGAAACGCAGCGAGCCTCGACCGACGATCCGGCGCTCGAGCTCGCGTGCGACAGCCCGGAGCCCGAGACGCATGTCTTCGCCGATCCGTCGCGCGTGCGACAGGTCCTGTTGCACCTTCTCGACAACGCCCGGAAGTTCACGCCCGACGGCGGCTCCGTCACCGTACGCGCTTACGGATCCGAGCTCGAGCAAGGCATGGTGTGCGTGGAAGTCGCCGACACGGGATGCGGCATCTCCTCCCAGGCGACGCACCGCATCTTCGAAAGCCTGTACCAGGGCGACGACTCGTCGTCGCGCGTCGATCCGCGCAAGGGTCTCGGGCTCGGGCTGTACATCGCCCGCGAGCTGGTGACCCGTCAGGGAGGCCGGATCTGGGTGCAGAGCGAGCTCGACCACGGTTCGACCTTCTACTTCACCCTCCCCGAGTACACCGATGCACCCGCCGCGGATGCGGCCCCCGTCCCCCCCGCAAGCTGAGCCCGGGCCTCGACCCGGCGCTCTCCCCCCACAATTCGATTCCCCCGCCAGGAGGCACGACCATGACGCGCCCCAAGATCCTCATCGTCGAAGACGACGCCGATACGCGCAAAGGCCTCGAGATCCGGCTCCGCGCGCACGGCTACGAGACGGCCCTCGCGACCGACGCGATCACCGCCGTTCGAACCACGCTCCGCGAGACGCCCGACCTGCTGCTGCTCGACCTCGGCCTGCCCGGTGGTGACGGCCTGGCCGTCATGGAGCACCTGGCCGGCCTCGCCCCGGTCGCGCGCATCCCCGTTCTGATCCTGACCGGCCGCGACATCCACACGAGCCGGGAGCGCGCGGAAGAGCTCGGAGCACGCGGGATCCTCCAGAAGCCGGCCGACAACTCCCTCCTGATGCGCACGATCGCTCGCATCCTCGAGGATCACGGCTGCGAGGCCTCGCCGACAGCGCATTGACAAGGCCGACGGCACAGGCTTTCCTGTTGCGGAAGACCCACAGGAGAACGCCATGCCAAGCGCGGAATCGGAACGGCCGGGCCGCCTCGTCTGGATCGACCTCGAAATGACCGGGCTCGATCCGGCTCGCGAGAGGATCATCGAGATCGCGACGATCGTCACGGACTCGCAGCTCGAGATCATCGCCGAAGGCCCGGAGCTCGTGATCCATCAGTCGGATGCCCGGCTCGATGCCATGGACGAGTGGAACACGAAGCAGCACGGGAAGTCGGGCCTGACCGCCCGCGTCCGGGAGTCGGACATCACCGAGCGCGACGCCGAGAAGCGAACCCTCGAGTTCGTCGCCGAGCATTGCGACCGCGGTACCGCTCCCCTCGCCGGGAACTCGGTGCACCACGATCGTCGGTTCCTGTGCCGATACATGCCAAAGCTCGTCGATTGGCTGCACTACCGGATCGTCGACGTCTCCTCCGTGAAGGAGCTCACGAAGCGGTGGTATCCCGACGTGCTCGACAAGCTTCCCGAGAAGCCCGACTCGCATCGCGCGCTCGACGACATCCGCGCTTCGATCGAGGAGCTGCGCTTCTACCGAGAGCAAGTCTTCCGATGATCGAATCCGAGGCGGCCTACGTCTGCGGCGCCTGCGGCGAGGAGATCGTCATCCCCATCGATGCGTCCGCCGGCCGCTCCCAGGAATACGACGAGGATTGTCCGGTCTGCTGCCGGCCGCACGTGATCCGCGTCGAGATCGACGAGGACGGAAGCGTCCGGGCCACGGGCGAGCTCGCGTACGAATGACTCCCGATCGGACCCTCCGGTCGCCGATTCCATCGCCGAACGCCAGGAGAACGACCATGACTCGAAGCGACGCCGCGCCGTCTCGCAATGTTCGAACGCTCCTTCATGCCATGGCGCTCACGTTCGCGATGGCCTTCCTCACCTCGTGCCAGTCGACGGACGAGCCGAAGGCGGCGATCACCTCCGGCACGGTGAAGTCCGAGGACGGCCTCTCGATCGCGTACGACACCGGCGGAGCCGGCGACCAGTCGCTCGTCTTCGTGCACGGCTGGTGCTGCGACCGCAAGCACTGGCGCCAGGCGATGCGCGACTTCGCCGGCGACTATCGCGTGACCGCGATCGACCTCGGCGGTCACGGGGAATCGGGGACGGATCGCGACCGCTGGACCATCGAAGGGCTCGGCGGTGACGTCGAAGCCGTGGTGCGCGAGCTCGATCTGCGCAACGTGATCCTCGTCGGTCACTCGCTCGGCGGCACGGTGTCGCTCATCGCGGCACGCCGACTGCCCGACCGCGTCATCGGTGTCGTGGGGGTCGACTGCCTGCACGACGTCTCCGCGCCGTTCCGCAAGGAGGAGATCGAGGGAGCGATCGCCGGCTTCCGCGGCGACTTCGCGAAGTCGATGGAGATCTCCGTCACCGCCATGATGGACGACGGCGTCGACCCCGGCGTGCGCGAATGGGTCATCGAACGCGCGAAGCGCTCCAACCAGGACGCCGTGCTCGCCATCTTCGGAGACGCGCCCAACCTGACGCTGAGCGAGCTGATGCGCGACGCGGGGGTACCGGTCCGGTGCATCAACGCCGCGGCGCGCCCGCCCGTCGGACCGTCGACGGACACCCGCGGGAACCAGCGGTTCGGGGACTACGACGTCCTCATTCTCGAGCACGTCGGGCACTACCCGATGCTCGAAGCGCCCGATCGATTCGAGGCCGCGCTCGAGGTGATTCTGCGGGAGTGGAAGAAGAAGCCCGAACCCAAAGCGCCGTAAAGCACTTACAGAAAACAGGCTACGCGCCGCATCGCAGGGAGCGCTACCGCACGATCCGCTCCCCCCGGAACCGGCCCCTAGCGTGCTTCCTTCGGAATCCTACCGAGACTGCGTCCGACCGGGCTTTTGGCGACCCGCGAGCCCCCTCGGGCAAGTATACTGGGGACTTCGACGGAAGAACCGGAACGATCTCATCTCCACGTTTTTCAAAGAGGGGTCCCCCATGCGATCGATTTCCCAGCGCATCTTGCTCGCCGGCCTGCTGGTCGGCACCTTCGCGGCGATGGCCGCCGCGCAGACCAAGCTCTACCTGGCCGAGTACAACTTCAACAACCCGAGGCTGTACCGAATGGGTCTCGACGGAAGCAACGTCGAGCAGCTCAACGGCCTCATTCCCGCGGGCGACTGGCTGACCCTCGGGCTCGGCTTCGAGCCGGCCACGCAGCAGGTCTACTGGGCGCACGCGAACCCGGGTACGGCGCGCATCGCCAAGGCCAACCTGAACGGCAGCGGCTACCAGATCGTGGCCTCCGGATTCCAGGATTGCCAGGGCCCGGTGTTCGACTGGGCCAACGGGAAGATCTACTTCTCGGACTGGCAGTCGAAGGTCCTGTACGTGTCCAACACCGACGGGACGGGCATCGCGCCGATCATCGCCACGAACGAAATCTTCGGCCGTCCGGCGATCAACGAGGTCGAGAGCAAGCTCTACTTCGGTAACTTCGCGGCCGGCACGATCGAGCGCTGCGACTTCGACGGCAGCAACCGCGAGGTGGTCTTCAGTGACAACGTCATCGAAGCCAACAGCATCTCGTTCGACCACATGCGCGGCAAGATCTACTGGATCGACCGCCGCCGCACCACGAACTACCTCGCGCGAGCCGACATGGACGGCAGCAACGGCGAGATCCTCGTCGACTTCCCGGACGCATTCTCGGGTCTGCAGAACATCCAGCTCGACCTCAAGCGAGGCAAGATGTACTGGTGCGACGAAACGACGTCCTCCGAGCAGGGCGTGTGGATCGCGAACCTCGACGGCAGCGAAGCGACGCGCATCTTCACGAGCCCGTCGGGCTGGCGCTCGGGAGCGATCCTGCTGGTCGAAGACCCGGACAACGATCCACTCAGCTGCACGGTCGGTACGGTCGACCTGCTGAACAACGGCCCGACCGACGTGCTGTTCGTCAACGGATCGGCGGGCGGCCTGAACCGCGAAGTCACCGTCAACGACGGAGTCACGATTTCCGCGACGATCGAGCGAGCCCCGGCCGGCGGTAGCGCGAAGTTCCTCATCCACGGAAACATCGGACGCCCGTCGCCGGGCACCGTCATCGCGCTTCCCGCGAATATCGGTGACGCCTGCTTCCCGATCCTCTTCGAGAACGGCGGCAACCCGGTCGTCATCGCCAACAATGCCGGACGCCGCAACCGCGTCGGCGCCAGCATGTTCTTCGGAACCTCGACGCCCGACCCGGCGCGCGCCCCGACCACGTTCATGGAGCGCACGAGCGATCCGAACCTCCCGCCCGGAACGATCCTGACGCTGCAGGGCGCCCTGATCGATCCCGGCACGGTCGCCACGCTCAACGCCAGTGCGACCAACGCGGTGACGATCGTCGTTCAGTAGCGACGCTCGACTCCATCAACAACCAAGAGCGGCGGGCCCGAACCTTCGAGCCCGCCGCTCTTTTTTTGTGCGATGCGCCGGACTCTTGACTCGCGTGGTCCCCGCGCCTAGGGTTGCGGGTCGGGGAGCCACGCCCCCAACCCGTCTTTCTTCCTTCGAGCGAAAGGGACCACCCATGAGACCGTGGATTCTGGCGTTCGCCGTCGTCGCTCTTCTCGCACCGGCTGTCGACGCCGCGGACGAGAGTGCGATCGGCGAGAGGATCGCCGCGATCGAGAAGGAGTATGCCGACGCCCGTCGCGACTTCAGCGCGAAGTATCGCGCCGCGACGCCCGCCGAGCAGAAGAAGCTCCTCGAGAACCGCCCCACCGCGCGGGACTTCGTGCCCCGCATCTGGCCGCTCGTCGACGCGAGCCCGAAGGCTCCGGGCGCCGGAAGCGGTCTGGCCTCCATCGT
>CAZQZX010000240.1:0-10274 GCA_964597885.1 uncultured Planctomycetota bacterium | reverse complement strand
GACCTCCGTCAGACCGGCGTCGTAGATGTGGACGATTCCCGGGTGATGAAGCTGACCGAGGACGTGCGTCTCGTGCTCGAACCGGCGAAGGAGCTCGGGCGAGAGCAATCCCGACCGAACCACCTTGATGGCGACGCGGCGCTGCGGGTTCTGCTGCTCGGCCTCGAAGACCCGGCCCATGCCGCCCGCGCCGATCGTGCGGACGATCCGATACGGGCCGATGGTCTCAGGCGTCCCGGCCTCACCCGAGGCACCCGGCGATGTGCCGTCGCCGAGCTCGGAGATGTCGAGAGCCAGGCCGGCCGTGCTGCGACCGTCGATCAGCCCGACCGCGCCCTGTTCTTCGCTCTCGAAGTCGAGCAGCGACTCGACCTCGCGTCGCACGACCGGATCGTCGGTGCAATGGGCATCGAGATAGGCGGCGGACTCCTCCTTCGACAGACCGTCGACCGCGTCGAGAAGCTCCCCCACCCGCGCATGTTGCTCGGGAGAGATCACGCGTCGACGTCCGCCTGCAGCTCTCGCTGCAACCAAAGGCGCGCGTGCCGCCAGTCGCGCCCGACGGTGCGCACTCCGATGCCGAGGACGTGGGCGACCTGTTCGACGCTCAAGCCCCCGAAGAACCGGAGCTCGACAATACGTGCCTGCTGCTCGTTCAGCTTCGCGAGCTTCTCGAGGGCCTCATCGAGCGCGACGATCCCGACGGCGAGCTGTCCCGACGGAGTCTCGACCTGATCCAGCGGGACTTGCTTCGCGCCGCCGCCCCCACGCTTGGCCGCCGACCGGCGCCGAGCGCGATCCTGGAGGATCTGCCGCATGGCCTTGGAGGCGACGGCGGCGAAGTGGGCCTGCCCCTCCCACGACTGGTCCTGCGCTGCCATCAGCTTGACGTAGGCCTCGTGCACCA
Source organism: uncultured Planctomycetota bacterium (assembly GCA_964597885.1). Lineage (GTDB taxonomy): Bacteria > Planctomycetota > JACOTG01 > JACOTG01 > JAUIME01 > CAZQZX01. The sequence goes on along the minus strand of CAZQZX010000240.1, from coordinate 9,367 downwards.
AGGCCGTCGGCTGCAGGGTGTTGTCCGGCGTTTGCGCCTGGAAATAGCTTCCGGCGACCGATCGAAGCCGCTCGTAGACCAGCGGGAGAAGCTCCCCCACGGCTTCTTGATCACCCTCGTTGACGCGGGCCAGCAGCCGCGTGGCGTGTTCAGGTTCCTGGTTGCTCATCCTCAGTCAACTCGGCAGCAGTACGGATCCGGGCCCGGCAAGTCTCGATTCCGTCCGCAGGATACCGTATCCGCCCAGGCTCCCGGAGCAGAAAAAGGCCGCCGGTCCGGACCTCTCGAGGCCAGTTCCTGGACGACACCCCTGGCAGCCTCCAGGCCGATCGGGGCTCGCACGAAGATTTCTTTCCGGCTTCTTGGCCGATCTCGGAATCGCAGTGCGTGAACGGGGCGAGGGGCCAACCGGCGCTGTGAGCCGGCGCAGATCGGAGCCCCTGGACGGAACGACCTCAGAAGCCCCGGGAAGGGCACCGAGTCCCTGAAGGCGGGAGACCGGTGCTACCGGTGGAAAGGAGTCGAATCATGAAGACCTATCGCACTTGCGCCATGTTCTTGTTCGTCGGAATCCTGTTGACCAGCGCCCCCGCACCAGCCCGAGGCACCGAGACCCTGACATCGGGAGAGTTCGGATTCACCCAGAACGGTGAGAACGAATGGCAAGCGATCCCGATCGATCCAGTCCTGTCGTTCGAGGACTGGGCGCAGTTCTTCGTCGACTCGGGCCTCGACGTCACCATGTCGAACGGGGAGCTGCTCTCGGACGCGTTGATCGCACGCGACACAAACTACAGCAGCGCGTACTTCTATCTCCAGCCCGGCTCCAGCATGCGGGCATACACGAACCTGCGGCTGACCTCGCTCGATGTCGATGCGGCGGCTCTCGAGTCAGCGCTGAACAGCCAGATCGCCGCGCTGTCTGGCCTGAGCAGGAAGCTCATCGAGACTCCGGCATCGGGGCCCGAGAACGTGCCCCTCGAGTGGGACCGAGCAGACATCTCCTTTCGAATTTTCGATAGCGCCGGCGACATCTTCGTCTCGTTCGGTTCCACATGGGACGCCGATGACAGCTTCCTGGAGCTCGACTCGACGTACCGCTTCGAGATCACGGCGGACACGAGTACGTGCACGACCGGCACCACGAACGCCGGCAACGGCTTCTTCGTCGACACCCTCTACGTCAACGGTTCGACCGGCGGCCCCGATCGGACCGTCGAGGCCAACGACGGCGATCTGCTCACGGTCACGATGCTGAAGCCGATCGCCGGCGGGAACGGCAGGTTCGTGCTGCACGCCAACCCGGGCGACGCCGATGCCGGCGCCCCGACCGCGCTTCCGTTCGATATCGGGACGACCTGCTTCCCGTTCCTGCTCGGCGGCGGCGCGAGCCCGGTCATCATCGCCAACAACGTCGGCAAGACGGGCGCGGTCGGCGCGAGCCACTACTTCGGCGTCCCCACGGTCGATCCGGACGTCGCGACGACGAGCCTCTTCTTCCCGGCGATGCCCGCGGGCACGGTGCTCACGTTCCAGAGCATCCTCATCGACCCGGCGTCGAACAGCTCGAAGGGCGCCAGCACGAGCAACGCCGTCGTGCTGAGGGTGCTGTAAGCGCAAGCGAGAGGACGATCCGAACGCGCGTAGCGCTCAAAGGGCCGCCGGGCGATTGCCCGGCGGCCCTTCTTGTTTCGTCTGACGCGCCCATCCATCGTCAGGGCAGAACCTCGAGGACGACGGCGTTCGTCATGCTCGCTCCCTTCGAGCTCGCGGACCCGGTGTCGAGGATCACTCCCTGGAAGGTGAGGATCGCACCGAGGGGCAACGGCGGATAGCTGAACGACGTGGTCGCGCGCTCCGGGTCGGGGCGGGCCACGCCGAGGAAGTGGCTCTCTCCGACGAGGTTCGTCTTACCGATGCTGTTGGCCACGATCACGGGCCGAAACTTCACCAGCCCATCGCTAGGATTTGATGAGCAAACGAAAACGGCGCGCCCCCCGCTGATGCGAAAGGCGCGCCGCTGTCGGCTTGCAGTCGAAGTGTCCCGCGACCGATGGCTCAGTCGTCGAAGAAGTTCACGTTGACGATGCGATCCGCGACGTGAGGCACGCCCTGGCGCCGCGTCCGCGCCGAGTCGATCGAGTTCGCCACATCGATGAAGAACGGAGGGATCGGCTCGGTCCCGGCCTTGCCCGTCGTGAAAGTCGAGAAGACGTAGCGGCTCGGGTCGGTAAGGACCATCACCCCTTCGAAGTAGTCGGCGTCGATGGACTTCTCGCACGACGCCGCCCACTGCGACTCGCCCATGAGGATGGCGACGACGCGAACAAACGGATCCTTTCCGATCTCGAACCCGCCCGCGAACTTCGCGACGAGCGGCCCGGTCTTCGAGGGAACGATCTCGGCGCCGCAGATCGATTCGGCAGCGAGCTGGATATCGCTGTACGGGGTCGGCAGGTTTTCGCCTTCCGCGCAGGCGCAGCTCTCGTTGACGAAAGCGACTCCTCCCATGTCGACGCGACTCGGCTGGGTGCAGATCGAGGTGGTGCCGCTCGTATAGTCCACCTCTCGCAGACCGTTGTTCAGCGTCAGATCGAAGAGGTCCGAAGACCCCAGGGTTTCGTTGAACGGTATGAACGAATCGGTCGCCATACCGAATGAGCGCACCGGGTTGTAGGTTCCCGGACGATCGCCGTTCGCGGGGTGAGCGAAGCGGTCGCAGTCGTGGTTCAGGACCCACTCGATCTCCCAGAACAGGCCCTTGTCGCAGGTCAGGCGGTAGTCGATGTAGCCCGACCAGAAGACCTGGTTGCCGAAGTCGCGGTAGCTCTGCGGGATGTTCGGGTTGTCGCCGAAGCGATCGATGAGGAACTGCGAGAGCTCGAGGTCGCCGTTCAGGAGGAAGCGCCAGACCTGCACCTGGTTCCCTCCACCCTTCTGGCCGCTCTCTCCCTCGAGGAACGTGCGCATGTAGATAGCGTTGAGATCGCCCGAGAACAGGACGTTCTGCCCCTTCCCGCAGGTCTGGACCGTGAACGGGAGGGTGTACACGCCGCACTCACCGGTCTGTTCCACCGGAGCCCCGAACGAGCCGCAGATCTCCTTGTTGCGGGCGACCGAGCAACGGTTCCAGGTGAAGTAGCGCATCGGATCGTCGATCGCAGGAATATCCGGGAGCGTCGGCGTGACCTCCTCGCAGCACGGGGCATCCGGATCGATACCGTCCGGATCCTCGCAAGACGGGACGCCGCTGGCCCGTACGCCCGTGGTCCAGCCCAAGATCAGCAATAGCGCCAGAGCCAGCATGCCGGTCGTCTCGAGCCCGGCCGTTCGTCGTCGCAGCATGGTGTGTCCTCCAAGGGAAATGTCGGGTTTGACTCTTCTATGAGGGCACACCGAGACTTCCGCGACGCACCGAACCCCTTTCTCGGGAAAAACCGGGGGCCGGGTCTTCGATCGCGGAACAACCGCGGCGCGCCTCTCGCAATAGCGAGGGACGCGCCCCTCCGCCTGCTCCTGAGCGATCAGGCCGAAGCGTCTCCCCAGGTTCTTCTTGTTCTTCAGCTCGAGAGTCAGAGCCGTCGAAACGCGAGACCCTTCACCCGGCCCGTGTCGAGCGTGAACGCGGTGGCCTTGCCGTCGACCGTCTCGAGGATTCGGAGGGTGACGCCGTCGCCGCGGTAGACTTGCGGCGAGTCGGGCCGCAGCGTGGCCGCGTCGCCGTACCCCACCCTCAGACGGATTCCCTCGCCCTCGACCACCACGCGGTAGGTCACGCCGAGCTCCGGGCAGGCGAAGGTGCCCGCGAGTCCGTCCGCACGCACCGTCTCCAGCGGCGCGTCGGGAAGACGCACTGCCGGCGTCGTCGAGCGATCATCCTTCACGATCATCCGCTCGACCTTCCCCGAAGAACCGACCACGAAGCGCACCCGTCCGTCGTCGTCGGGGACGAAGAAGTCCGTGGCCGACGACGGAATCAGTCTCACGCGACCCTGACGAGGGATGTCGGCGAACAGGCGTCCGCCTTCGAAGACGATCCCGACCACGAAGCCCGGCTGCACCTCGTACCGACCGGCATAGCGACGCAGGATCACCTCATCGACCGAGACCTCGGTCGGCGAATCGGAATTCGAGCTGCCGGTGCTCGCCGCCACCGCTTCTCCATCCGCCGCATCGCTCGTTGCGCGCCGGGGGGCCGGCGACTCGGGCAGGAAGATGTCGGCGACACGCATGGCATGGGTATCGACGTCGAAGCCGGCCTGATTGCTGAGCACGGCAACCGCGAGCCGCTGCTCCGGGAACCGCAACAGCTGCGCGCGATACCCGCCGAGCGCTCCTCCGTGATGGACGGTCGGCATGCCCCGATGCTCGCCGTGCATCAACGCGAAGGCGTAGCCGATCTCTTCGCCGCTGCGGAGCCGCCCCTTGGTGTGCATCGTCTTCACGAACGAGGGGCTCGCCTTGCCCAGACGATTGTCGTCGAAGTTCGCGACCCAGTGCGCGAGATCCTCGACCGTCGTGTACAGCCCACCCGATCCGACGAGGGCAAACCGCATCAGGAGGCTGCGGAATCCGCGGCCGTCGTCGGCCGGCGCGTAGCCGAAGGCGCGATCCTCGATGATGAACCCGGGGTCGTCGTGGAAGTGAGTCTTCGTCATGCCGAGCGGCTGGAAGATCGCCTCGTCCGCGTACTGGCGAAGCGTCTTTCCGCACGCCCGCTCGACGATCACCGCGAGCAGGAAGTAGCACGAGTTGCTGTAAAGGTGCCGCTCGCCCGGCTCGAAGTTCAGGGCCTTCTGGGCGCAAATCAACTCGAGCACCGCGGCTTCGGGGATGTGGTCGAGGTAGTCGCGACCCGCGAGGCTCCATAGCTCGAGGTAATCGCGAATCCCGCTCGTGTGATGGACCAGCTGACGGATCGTGATCGGGGTCCCGTAATCCGGCAGCTCAGGCACGTACTTCCGCACATCGTCATCGAGCGCGAGCTTGCCCTCCTCGGCCAGCAGCACGATACACGCGGTCACGAACTGCTTCGACGTCGAGCCGATGTAGAAGACGGTATCCGGCGCGATCGGAACGTCGTGCTCGAGATCGGCCATGCCGTATCCCTTGGCCAGGATCAGCTTGCCGTCCCGATACACCCCTACCGCGCAGCCCGGCCCGTCGGTGCGGTCATACTGTCGGAACACCCGATCGACCCGCCCCTCGAGGCGCGATACCGACTCGTCCGCCGAAGCCCCCGCAGGCAGCGGATGCCCGAGGGCCGACGGTAGGACCATCCAAACGACAGCGAGACACAGACCAGCCAGCCAACGTCGGCACGTCATCGAGCTTCCTCCTCCACAGCCCCCTGCTCACTCCCGCGACGCATTCGGTCCGCCCGGGAAAACCCTTCGCGAATTCTCGCAAAAAGTGGCCGGAGGGAGAGCGTGCGCCCTGCCCTCGCGAGAATGCCGGGAATCGCGTCCGTTACCCTCGGGCCGCGGAGCCGAGCGACAGGTCCGTGAACAGGAACCCCTCGCGATCGACGGTCGGACCGACTTCCAGGTCGAAGGGCGACCGAAACATCGGCCCCTCATGAACGCAGGTGTGGAACTCGCCGTTCTCCCCGCACGGATCGACGTCGGCCGGCAGGTCGGCAAGGAAGCTCGCGTCGAACGACCGTCCGGCCATCTCGCGGGGAACCTTGCGAGGATCGAGGCACGCCACACGCGCGCGGATGCCTTCCTCGATCATGGCCTGCGCGACGTCACGCGTGTCTTCGCCCCAGATCGGAAACAGGCAAGACCAGCCCGCGCGCGAGACGAGCTCCTCGCGGTAGGCGCGGACGTCCTCGAGAAACAGATCGCCGAACGCCATCACGGCCGAGTCTTCGGCCAAACCCTGGAGCCCTTTCAGAAACGCCGCCTCGTACTGTTCGTTCGTGCAGGGGAACGGAATCTCGACGATCGTCAGCGGGAGCTCACACGCCCGCGCCTGCTCGAGCAGGATCTCGCGGCGCACACCGTGCATGGCGACGCGGTCGAAGGCGACATTCACCGTGGTCAGGAGTCCCGAGACCTCGAACTCCGGCGACTCCTGCAATCGATGCAGGGCCCAGGCACTGTCCTTCCCCGAGCTCCACGAAAGAACGACACGCTTCGGCACTGTGATGGACTCCGATGACGGCGAGGGTCGAGGTGAAACACGTAACCATTCGGACGCACTTACATACCAAAGCCGTCCCTCGCGCACGAAGTCGATGCTCCTCGGCGGATCCGCCCGGTGGAACAAGACAGCGAGGCCGCGGGCTGCACGCCCGCGACCTCGCCTGATTGTCGTAGCCGGGTGCGGATCGAACCCGGCAGCTAGGGAACCACATTCAGGATGACCGCATTGGTCACGCTAACCGACTTGGAGCTCCGGGAGCTCGGGTCGACGATCAGGGCCTGGAACGTCAGCACGGTTCCCGCGGGGAGCGCCGAATAGAGGAACTCGGTGCTGGCGCGTTCCGGGTCGGCCCAGGGGATGTCGCGGAATCGGCTCGCGCCCACGCGGCCGGTCCTCCCGATGTTGTTGGCGATGATCAGCGGGTCGGCTCCCTCACTCAGCAGGAACGGGAAGCAGGTCGTCCCGATGTCGAAGGGAAGCGTCGATCGCGTCTCCGGGGTCGGGAGTCCGACGTTGGCGTGCAGCACGAACTTCCCGTTGCCGCCGGCGCCCGTCTCGACCATCGCGACCCGCAGGAAGTCCGTGCTCGGCACCTCCACCGTCCGATCGACTCCGCCTCGCGAGCCCTGCAAGTAGAGAGAATCGGTCAGGATTCCCGTGGCAAGGCTGGTCGTGCCGTTCTCGCAGGGCGCGCCGCCGTAGATCAGGTAGGCCTCTCCCGCGTCCTCCTGATCGCCCTGGTCCGCAAGCGGAGCCCCGATCAAGAAGTCCCGACCGCCGTCGCCGTTCATGTCGCCGACATCGGCAACCGAACGTCCGGCGGTGCTGCTCGGGGCGCCGTTGAGGACGAAACCGTTCGTCCCGTCGATCGAGGAGACGAAGGCCTCCGAAGCGAGGCTCGGGCCGCCATAGAGGACATAGACGTCATTGGTGCCGAGCGTCCCCACCAGGACATCCGAGAAGCCGTCCAGATCGAGATCGCCTGCACTGCTGACGGCATAGCCGAGCTCGTCGAACTGATTCGTGCCCCTCAGGACGAATCCATTCGTACCGTCCAGGTCGGATACGGCGAGGGTCGGCGCAAAGGACTGATCCGAACCGTAGATAACGTGGCTCGCCCCGGGAGAGTCGAGGCCGTTGAAGTTTGTCCCCGAGGCCCCGATCACGATGTCGGAAATCCCGTCGCCATTCACATCGCCCGCATCGCTCACACTGTCGCCTAGCAGATCCCCGCCCTGGACTCCGTCGACGACGAAGCCGTTGCTGCCATCCAGGTCCGATCGGTCCATCGACGCCGGAAAACCCAACGTCGAGCCGAAGACCACGAGGGCTTGGCCCGGCGCGCCCGAGTGGCGACCGCCGACAATGAGGTTCGCCATACCGTCCGCATTCACGTCACCCGCGCGACTCACCCCTGATCCGAGCTGGCCGTTCGCGACCGTGCCCTCGATCGTGAAGCCGTTCGTCCCATTGATGACGTCGAGAAGTACCCAAGGCGCGAACCCGGTGGCGGAACCGAAGACGACGTCGGCTCGACCGGCACGCGACAGGCCGGACACCTGGGCCCCCGGTGAGCCGATCAGGATGTCGGCAACCCCGTCTCCATTCACGTCACCGACGATATCGACACTGGCCCCGGTGCGGTGTTCCGAATTGGCTCCCCCGATCCGGAATCCGTTCGTCCCGTCCAGGGTGTCGAGCTCGAGCACCGGCGGGAATCCCTGGTCCGAGCCGAAGACGACGTAGGCCACGCCAGTGCCCCCTCCCCCGATAAGCCCCTCGGCGAACGGCGCTCCGATCACCACGTCCGAGATCCCGTCACCATTCACATCGCCGCCGCCGCTGACCGCCTCCCCGGCATAATCGAGGCCTTCCTCACCGTCCAGGACGAATCCATTCGTGCCGTCGAGCGTCGAAAGCTCGAACGAGCTCGGCAGCCCCGTGATCGGACCGAACACCACACAAGCCTCGCCCGAGGCATCCGTATCACCATCGGCGAGGAAGGCGCCGATCACGATATCCGAGAAGCCGTCACCGTTCAGGTCCCCCGCGTCCCCCACGCTGACTCCGGCGAAACCGCTCGAGCTGCCTCCTCGAAGGGTCAGACCGTCGATGCCGTCCAGGGCTGACAAGTCCACAGCCGGCGGGAAAGACCCGGCGAGGACCGATCTCGTTACAAGCAGCATGAGTCCGAGGGTGAGCCCGATCGAGCGGGCCAGCGTTGACGTTCGCATGTCGACTCCTTCTCTTCTCGCCCGTTCGTTCCTCGGGCATCCGTTGTGGTACGGGCTGCCCTGCGGGCGCCTCCGCCTCTTGTCACCCCGTCCGGACGCCGACCCGGACAAGCTAACGAAGGTCTATTCCTGGAGCGGTGCTTCGCAGCGGGTGAGTTACGAGGCCGTTACAGAGGGGGGTGGCGCGGGCTTGATATCGTGACGGCTCAGGCACCGTAGGCCGTGCCAACGGAAGAGCGGAGCGTCAGCGACGAGATGATCCTGATTCGACCCACCCTGCTCGCGATGTCGATCGTCCTGCTCGGGTGCAACGGCAATCCGACGACGCGCCCGTCGCGCCAAGCACCCACGGACCACGGACTGCGGATCGAATGCGGGATCAACCGCGGCGCAGACTACACCGATCCGGCGGGAACGACCTTCAACCTGAGGTACATTCCCGTGGTCCTCACGAACGAGAGCACGACGCCGATCCACGTGCAGATCGAGTTCGCGCGGGACTACGGCTACCCGCATCCCGCAGAGGACGACCGCTTCCGGGTCCTCCCGATGCCCGAAGAGTGGACCGGTTCAGGAGACATCACGCGTGGCATGCTCGATGCGCTCGGGAACACCATCGACCAGCCCACCCTGGCCGACACGATCGCGCCGGGAGCCGAGCTCGTCCTCGCGATCGGTACGCTCTATCCCCGCCCCCCGAAGAACACGGGGGTCCTCCCGCGTACGCTCTTCGTGCACGACACTCGGGGAGCCCTTCCCGAATGCGAGTGGCGGATGGACAAAGAGCCCACCGCAGGCTCCCCGACCGAGCTCGGCCTGGGGCTCGAGCTCAGGTTCGGGGGTCGCTGTACGGTGATTCCCTGCGGATGGATCTCGGTGGGTGGCCCATAGGCCGACGTGCGGCTAGAGAGCCGCGGCACCGGCCTCGGCGGCGGCGTGGTCGTCCTCGACGGTGCTGCCGGAAACGCCGATCGCACCGATGA
>CAZQZX010000239.1:5685-10277 GCA_964597885.1 uncultured Planctomycetota bacterium | reverse complement strand
CGATCATGAGAAACTTCCGAGTCCTCGTCATCCCCGCGCTTGCGATCCTGACCGCGTGCGCCCCCCTCCACATCCACAAGGACGACGGTGCCGGCACCCGTGTTGCGAAGGTCGCGGGGCGGGTGCCCGTGGCTATCCTGACGCTCGGCTATAGCGAGGTGTGGCACTCGAGACAGCGTGTCATGAACTCGTGGATCGGGCACTCCGAGGACGAGCTTATCGCTCATTGGGGCCAGCCGACCGGCCGCTACGAGGACGGTAAGGGCGGGCATATCCTCGTCTACTCGGGGACGCGGAGCTACGTCGTTCCCGGCGCGTACACGTCAACGTCGAACTTCTCGGGGAGTAATTACACGAGCTCGGGTGTGTACTCCCCGGCCCAGGTGCAGGGTTATCGGGCTCACCGGACCTTCCGGATCATCGACGGGCTCGTCTACTCGGTCGCGTGGAAGGGCCTTTAGGCCTTGGGCTTAACTTAGGCACCGCAAAATAGTCAAAAATCTGGTGTTGACATACCCCTCGCTCAACCCCCTATAGGGGCGGATTTCGGAAGAGCACCCCCCTAGACCAGCCGGACTGAGTGGGGGAAGTGTATGTCCACAGCGACGCCGAGCGAGTCTTTCGAGGTTTTTTGGCCCAGGGCTCTTTCGGTCACGGTCGATGACCTGCGGGGATTCTTCCGCTGGGCTCTCCGTGACGATGCGGCCGCGCTTGAGATCGCTCTCACGGCGATCGACTCTCCCCCGGTCATCCCGAAGGTGCCGCCTGGGTTCAAGGACGGCGGCGGGGCGAACAACCTCGATCGGGTCCTCCACAACGAGATCCGCCGTCGCCTGACGGGCGAAGAGCCTGCCCGGGTCGCGGTGGACTGGTGGCTCCAGGTCATCCAGAAGGTTGCCCGAGACTCGGCGCACCGGTACTTGGAGGGGCCGTTCCTTTGTGGCAAGACGGACCTCGTCGTGGCCCAAGGGCGTTTGAGCCTCAAGGACCTCGAAGGCTACCTCCCGAAGAAGGCCGGGGAGCGAGGTTTCCCGAATGTCCGTGTGGTGACGCGGTCGATGGCGAACGTGGCCGCGCTCTACGCGGAGAACCCGTCCGACACCGTCCTCGCTACGCTTCGCCGGGCCATCGAGTGGTTCTTTAGGCTTGAATGGTCCGAGCCCGCTGCCGATCACTTCGGGGAAGTGCCCGGCTGGGGATCCCTGAACACGAGCTTTCAGTCGGACTGGATCGGCAAGCCGACCGAGTGGGATTGGCGCAAGATCCGCAACAGCGCTTACAAGCCGTTCGTCGCGTTCTCGATCCAGTACAACGCGATCACGACGGTTCGGCGGCTTGTGCCGGACAGCTACTCCCGGAACCTCCTTTCCAGAGCTCAGGGCCGACTTCGCCGCTGGTTCTGGGATGCGGGGTACACCGACCACGAGAACCCGCTCTTGCGCGGCATCGGCCCGACGCGGCCCACGCCCATCTTCGAGGAGACGATCGACGGCGGGCTTGCCGTCGCGAAGCGCGAGACGGGCGGCAACATGCTCTATCCCATGTGGGGGATGCTCGAGGGACGACCGACGCGCGACGTACGTCGCATGGTGCAGGCGTTCATCCTTCAGAGCGCGCTCTACTGGCGTGACCTACTCCCGGAGATGGTTTTCTCGACGGAGCTTCTCGAACTCGTCTACGACTGGAGAGAGGCCATGAAGAAGAAAACCGAGCCCGAAGACCCGGGCGAGCCCGAGGAACCAATGCCTGGCCGCTTGGGGGCGGCCTTCGGGTACCTGAGGGATGGGGGATATCTCGACGAGGCAGGGCTTTTCCGTTCGGTGCTCCGGGATGGGGTGTCCGCGGCGAGCTCGCTTCTGGCTTATCACCGGACGATCGACAGGGTCCGGGGTCTCGAAGATGGGGAGGTGTCGCGTGACGAGTAAGGGCGAATCGAGCAAGCAGAAGCTGGAGTCCGTTTCGATCGGCGCGGGGCGCACGTTGAACTTTACGGCAAGCGCCACGCACCGGATGCCGGATGGTCGATCCCGCGTGGATGAGATGCGATGGACGCTCGACTGTGAAACCGTGGAGGAGGCCGCCGACCAGGGCGAATACTTCGCGGGTTTGGCGGCCGCGCACCTCTTCGAGCCGGGCGATGACGATGTCATGGGCGAAGGGTAACGAGACCCGGACGGGTGGTTGCCCCAGCGAAAAAGGGTGATGTTCGGTACCTCTTCTGGACGGATCCGCACTGTCCGGCGGCGCATATGCCGTCGATCCGGAAGGTCGCGGCGTTCGCGAAGAAGACCAAGCCGAAGCGGATCATATGTGGTGGGGATCTCCTTGATAAGTACCTCTTGTCAACGCACGCGAAGCGGCACTTCGAAGCCATGCGCTCCACTGAGATTCGCAAGGAAGTTCGTCAGGCTGTGGACTGCCTTGCGCTCTTCGCGGAGCACAGCCGCGACAAGATGCTGTGGCTCAAAGGGAACCACGACGACCGATTCGACCGAAGGCTCGATGAGGTACCGGGGCTCGGCATCTACCTCGACGAGATCCTTGATGGCGAGTCCGTTTACGACCTCATCGCGAAGAAGGCCGGGGATAACGTCGAGTTTGTTCCGTCGGGGGATGTGGTGCTGCCCAACCGGCCGTATGCGGACATCTGGTTCCGTCACGGCGACCGATCGGCTGCTTACGCTGGCGGTGCTGCCATTGCCGGAGTGCGAGACAGTCATCTCTCGGTGGTGCAGGGACACACACACGCCGCGGGAGGCGGTTGGGTTGTAGCGGGGAAGGCGTTCGGGTATGAGGCCGGGCATCTGGCCGATCCGACTCACTACGCGTTCGGGTACGACCCTCGAGCGCGGCGACGGTTCCACAAGTGGAGCCGGGCTTTCTTCTACGTGGATCGGTGGGGGCGCCCGAACCTCGTGAGCATGAACTAGGGAAGGTACGACGGCGATGACGTACGACGAGAAGCGACGCAATCAGCGGGGAGGGGTGCTGCGGTAATGGGGACGATCAAGAGCCTCTCGAACGACTATGGCGGGTGGGGTTTCGCCGGGGGGGCGGACCTCCCTACCCAGGGCATCGACCCTATGTACGAGTTCGAAAAGAAGTACGGATGGAGCTATGGCGGCGCGATCAAGGGCAACCACGAACTCAGGTTCGACAAGCCCGCGTTCCGCGCCGAGGAGACACACAAGTTCAAGTTTCTGGGGTTCCAGTGGGCAACCAACCAAGAACCGGAGGGAAGTGAAATGCAGCTGTACGAATACGCAGTGTGGTACGAGGCGGACCCGGAGATCGACGGCGACAAGAGCGCGATTCTCATCGAGCCGGCAACGATCCTCGCGAAGAACGAAGAGGCGGTGAAGATCAAGGCCCACCGCGCGATCTCCCCGGACTACGACGAGAAGCTCGATCGAGTGAAGGTCGTTATCCGTCGGTTTCAAGGCTGCTAACGTCAACTTCCTGAGGTATCAGGTAGAGAACGTCTGCGGGTGGCAGCCGGAGTTCACCAACAAGACCGTCGGAATGGGCAGCCCGGAGCTACGGGCGTCGCACTCTCTCATGGTCGAGCACGATTACGTCAGGGAAACGGTCGACGTCTCGGCCTCTAACGGCAAGGGTGTCCGGATGGGGGCCTGCGAATTCGCCCGCGCAGAGAAGGAGATGGAGGGGGCCGTGTACGGGGTCTCCCTCGCGAAGTTCATTGACCACTACAACGCGACGCCGATCGAGTAACGACGACACGAAGCAACCATGACAGCAAGAGTCGCCTACTACCGACCGCCGAACCGATGGGACGGGTTCTGGATTGTACTCGCCCTGCTGGTAGCGCTCGCGGTTCTCGCGACTCTTGGATCCAACGCACACTAAATCAACGCTGGGGGCCTCCGATGGCTAAGGGGGAGTGGGACAAGGGTGCCAGGATCGCCGCGGTCTTCGCGGTGATCCTGGCGATTCCGATCTGGAGTTGCACGACGACGAAGCTCTCCGATCGCATCACGTCGCTCGGGGATCGGCTCGAGGCCGAGCTCCAGAAGCCGAACCCCGACCCGGTGGTCGTGGCGGCGATCGAGAAGGAGATCAGCGACCTTAAGGCGTACGTCGCCGTCAACGGGGACCGCACGATCTATCAGCCGAACGGGCCGCTTGCGTGGCTCGCGGCCGAAGCGCTCCAGACCGTTGGCACGCTGGTTCTCGGGTACTTCGGGATCCGGCGGTGGCGAGGCTCGCCGCTCCAGCGCAAAGGCAATTTCTCTCCTAGCTCGGCGGTTGGGTAGGGAATCTCTCTAGACCCGGGTTAACAAGGAAACCAAGCGATGACACAACCGAAAGACACGAACGATTACGTATCGAAGGCCGAGGTTGAAACCCTCGTCCGTTCTGCCATTCAGGAGACTATCAAGCAGGTCACCGGCCAGGCCACGCAGGAAGTTCAGTCGCTGGACATGACGCGCCAGCTCGCGCCGTCCGTGTTCCCTGAGGACTCCGGCGTCTCCCTCCACGAGAACCCCGACGAGAAGAGCAAGACGGAGAAGTCCGTCGGCGCGCTCGACTATCGCGTGGTCGATACGCAGGGTATGTCCACGTTCACGGCG
>CAZQZX010000239.1:357-5675 GCA_964597885.1 uncultured Planctomycetota bacterium | reverse complement strand
CAGCAGGCCGCAGCCGCGGCGATCGAGCAGAACAACAACCTCCGCGCGAAGCTCGACGACGCCTACGCGGCGCACTTCACTCAGTCGCTCTCCGACGAGCGCGAGGCTGCGCGCAACCACCGCAGCCGCAATAGCTCGCAGGTCTTCGAGGTGGACCCGCTTCAGAGCAAGGCGATTCAGGAGCTCCACCGCACGGATCCGGAGTACATCGCAGCGATCATCAAGGCGATCGACGCGGTCCAGGCCGGAGAAGAGTAGCCCATAGTTACGGCCCTCCGTGGGTCTAGGTCCCCCGGGCTGACTCGCTACCAGCCCCGGGGGACCGATTCTGTAATGAACTCCTCTTGCACAACCGAAGGTATCGGAGCCCTCGGAGGTGTCATGACAATGCAAAGCAATCGGACGTATGACTCCACTCGATCGGCATCTCCTCGAGCCGCTCGACCAGCGCGTTGCCGATCGTCTCTGGGCCGATTGCATGATCGGCTTGGCGGAGGTCGGACGCAACGGCGAGTGGCTGCGGGTGAACCCGGCCATCTGTCATCTGCTCGAATACACGCAGGCCGAGCTCCTTGGGAAGACGTTTCAGGATGTCACGGACCCGAGAGACGTCCACGCCGACGTGGACATGGTCAAGGCGCTGATTGCGGGAGAACTCCCGTCCTACGTGATGGCGAAGCGGTACATCACGAAGACGGGGCGTGTTATCTGGATCCAGCTGAAAGTGGTGCCGATCCACGGGGATAGCGGCGAGGTCGAGTTCTTTCTCTCGCAGATCGCACCGGCTAAAGATGTGGGGGTGGTTTCCGAGCCAGTGGTTAAAGAGCAGCCGAAGGCGACGGGGTTTGGGCACTTCGTCCAGGAGAACTGGAAGTGGTTCGCGGGCATCTCGCTCGCGGTGGCTGGCTTCGCGGTTGCGGAGTGGGTCCGGTACCAGGAGTTAAACGGCCGCGTCGACCGGATGGAACAGAACGACCAGAAGATTTTGGAGAAGCTCGAAGAGCTAAAGACGCCGTAGGAAGGCCGCGGGTGGCGGACGCCCCTGGCCAAGATTCTAGAAGGCTGGACCCATGATCGTTTCATTCATTGAGGTCACCGAGCACGCCACCGGCAACCGGCGCTTTGTTCCGGTCACGCCGTCGCTTTCCCTCATGGAGTACGAGGACAACGGCGAGCGGTTTTGCTCGGTAGCGGTGCCCGAGCAGAATCCGGAGTTCGAGGGGCATACGGTTTCGATCGTTGTCGAGGAGTGCTTCGAGACGCTCTCACAACGGATCTTCGGGGTGGGGGTGTAAGTCGTTTAGCTGGGGGGACAAATGGCAGAAGAGGTAAGGGACAAAAAGGGGCGGTTCGGCAAGGGCCATAAGGGCGGCCCCGGGCGGCCTGCACTGAAAGCCTACAACCGCTTTCGTCAGATGCTCCTCGACAGCGTTGACGACGACGAGTTCAAGGCCGTCGTGCAGGTACTCGTCGAACAGGCGAAGGCGGGCGAAGCGTGGGCGGTCAAGGAGTTCTTCGACCGGATGTGCGGGAAGTCTCAGCAGGCGGTCGAGCTCACAACGCCCCAGGATGCCGGGAAGCTGTGGGCGGAGTTCTTGAAGAACGTTGCCGGCGTGACGCCGGGCCTGGCGCCCTATGACGTCGGTTCGGCAAGGAACTAGATGCGTAGAACCAAGTAACCATGGTCGCCCTCTCGGACACGCATGAGCTCTCGAAGCGATGGTTTCCCATCGAGAAGGAGCACCCCGAGTTTATCCGCCTCATGCAATCGACGGCGCGCTTCGATGTCATCGCGGCGGGCCGTCGTTCGTTCAAATCCGAGCTCATGAAGCGGCGCGGGGTTCTTCGGTGCCTCTCGCACCCGCGCCCGGATGCCCGGTTTGGGTTCTGTGCGCCGACGCATCCACAGGCGAAGGCGATCTTCTGGAATGACCTGAAGCAGCTGATCCCCGATTGGGCGCTCAAGGGCGAGCCCCACGAGTCCGACCGACGCATCGACATCCACCCGCAGAAGGAGATCCGCGTCTTCGGCCTCGAGAAGGCACAGCGGCTCGAGGGTGTCATCTGGGACGAGCTCAACATCGACGAGATCGAGGACTGTAAGCCGGACATGTGGGAAGCCCACATCGTCCCCGCTCTCGACAACCACGACCGCCCGGGAAGGGCGAACGTCTGGGGGGTGCCGGAGGGTAAGCGGCTCCTCTACAAGCTGTGGACACTCGGCAAGGAGGGCGACCCGGAGTACGCCTCGTATTACTGGAAGTCGAGCGAGGTGCTCCCGGCCGAGATCATCGAGAAGCGCCGCGCGCAGATGGACCCGGTGATCTTCCGGCGGGAGTACGAGGCGAGCTTCGAGGAGTTCTCGGACCTGGCCTACTACAACTTCGACCGACGGAAGCACTGCGAAGCGAATGGGAGGCCCGTGTCGCTGACGTACAGCCCGGTGGAGCCGCTCGAGTTTTGCTTCGACTTCAACCGGAAGCCGGGGGTCGCGGCGGTTTGTCAGTTGCAGCCCCGGGAGCTCTACGACGACGCGGGGGTCTCGCTACCCGAGACGGTGTCGGACACGTTCGATGCGTTTATCGGGGAGGTCCACATCGACTACGACTCGACGACCCCGAAGGTCTGCCGGAAGCTCTGCGAGGATTGGGGGCACCACCAGGGTTGGGTGGACATCTACGGGGACGCGACGGGTGGCGCGGGTGGTAGCGCGAAGGTCGAGGGCTCGGATTGGGCGCTCGTGGAGAAGTACCTGAGACCAACGTTCGGGGATCGGTTGCGGATGCGGGTGCCTGAGGCGAACCCCCGGGAGAAGCTGCGGGTGAACGCGATGAATTCGCGTTTGATGACGGCGGACGAGGTGACCCATGTTGTCGTGGATCCGGTTAAGTGTCGCCATCTGGCTTTGGACTTTGAGGGGGTGGGTACGATCCCTGGTTCCGCGGGAGAGATCGATAAGAAGACGAACGAGAACCTCACACACTTAACGGACGCGGTGTCCTATCGAGCCTTCGCGAGATATCCAGAGGGTTCGGGATACGGGGTCCGGAGGGAGGCGATTTGACGGAGGGCAGCATGGTTGTCGAGGTCATCTCCGACACCGTCCAAGTGTTCAACGGAAAGCGGTACAGCCTTCAGGGCCGGTATCTCCAGCGAAGCCGCGACCGACTACATCGGGTCGTATGGGAGTACCACCACGGGCCGATCCCGGACGGCTTTGCGGTTCACCACATTGACCACGATAGGTTCAACAACCAGATCGAGAACCTCGAGTTGATGGAGCGGGGTGAGCACGCACGCTACCACAATGCTCACGGAAAGCCGAGCGAGATCAGCGACAAGGCGCGCGCCAGCGCTGCCGAGTGGCATCGGTCCGAAGAGGGTCGCGCGTGGCACCGAAGGCACTACGAACAGAACTGTCGGTCAGTGCTTTTTCGCCGGGAGCCCATGAGGTGCGAGCACTGCGCTGCCGACTTTCAGGGCATACCGAAGCGCTCGAAGTTTTGCTCAAAGAGCTGCAAGGCGGCTGCGCGCAGGGCGTCGGGTGTCGACAACGAGGAGCGGTGCTGCCGAGTGTGTGGGAGCGCATTTCGGGTCAACAAATATTGGACGCAGGAGTGTTGCTCGGCGCGTTGCGGGCGGACGAAGCGCCAGGCCGCTCCGGGACAGCCGAGCTTCTTGGGGGCTCGTGACTGATGGAATTCACCGCGAACGGCGTTCAGGTGTTTTGGGTGCCGGAGACCTCGGACATTTCTGACGGAGCGGAAACGATGGAACGACGATGGTGGGAGACGAGGGAGGTCGAGCAGCACCGCGACGGGGAGCCGCCGTGGTGCAAGTTGTCGGCGGACGAGGTCCAGCACGTCCGGGATGCGTTCGCCTACATAGATCGCATTGGGTTTGACGCTGCGGCGTACCCGGTAGCTCACGAACTCATCAACCGCGGAACCCCGCCCGAGCCCGAGTGGCGCAAAGAGCCGCCGGATAGCGCGGGGAAGTGGGAGCGCCGGCAACCCCTTTCGGCCCTCGGGGGGATCGTTACGGAGTGGTTGGTGACGATGGGGGGCCTAGCCACCGAGCTCTGGATGAAGAACGGCGAGACGGTTGCGCGGGTCATCGACATCAACCACGACGGCTACGAATACCGGAGGGTCGGGGATTGATGGCGGAGCCCAAGGAATTCCCGTTCTGGCTAGTTGCCGTGGCTTGTTTTGCGACGATCCTCGTGACGGCGTTCAACTGCACGCTTGTCCACGAAGGCGAGCCGGTTGCCGAGAAGTGGCAGCCCTGGCCGGGGGTCCGCCTCCTTGTGGTGATGGGCACGGGGATCGTGCTGGGGATAGCCTTGGCGACCGAGAACTTCCGGCGTGCGTGGCGCGTAGCGCAGGAAGAGCTAAGGGGCCGGAGGGTCGAGGAATGATCTGGGGGCAGCGAGTCGAGGCGATCCGCGCGCTTCCGGAGTATGGAGAGAGCCCAGCCCCGGTCTACGAAGCGACGCTCAGTTACGTGCATTGGTTCACGCGCCACACGTGGAAATCCAAGGTCAGCGGGCGGAGGCTCGGGTGGTATTGGTTCCCGGGCGGTGAGCCCTGCTCGATGCGGGCCGCGATGCGGCTCGACGTTCTTGAGCGGGCGCTGGCGATGCGTGCGCAGGCAGCGGGGGCGGCAGAACCGCCGGAGCTGCCGCGGGTGTCGACGGCGGTCTCTGTCGGCACCTACGAGAGGCCGCCGCTTGTGATTGACGAGGAACGGGACATGGGACCTACCCCGCACTTTCGTGACCTTCCTCACGCCGACATCACGGGGGGCGTGGCTGCGGCGAGTTCCTATTATGGCGGCGGTGTCGCGGGACAGATGGATTTGTCAGCAAAGTGCCCGGTCATCATGCACTTCGGTGAGTTGGATGCGCATATTCCGATGAGTGACGTCGACAACATCAAAGCAGCCCAACCTGATGTGCCAGTGTATGTGTACGCTGCTGACCACGGTTTTAACTGTAATCATAGGGGCAGCTATGACGCAGATGCGGCCGCTACTGCGCTGCAGCAAACCTTAGATCACTTTGCGCAACATCTGGCAGCTTAAGTCGCCGGACAATTGCAGCACTGCTTACATATTCGGCGGGTTCGGCCTTGACATTAAAGGGGGCTTTGTTGATGCTTCGCCAACGGAATGGGGCGGGGTTATTACAAATTTCCCCGTTAATCCGAAAGCTTGATCAGTTGGGGCTTACGCACTGTCGGATCGAGCGATTGGACTAGGCAATTGGGCATAGCAATAGAAGGCAGAGTCAGGGCAATGAGTCGGCCATTGCGCAG
>CAZQZX010000239.1:0-346 GCA_964597885.1 uncultured Planctomycetota bacterium | reverse complement strand
ATGAACTTTTCATCTCACCTGTATGACGACCAATTGGGTTGGTACCTGCTTTGGTCCTGGAGCGATTGTCTGCTTGCACCATCAACATGCCAGCAGAGAATCGGCGATAGGTCGAAGACATAACCAGAAGAAAGACCAAAAGAAAATTAGACCAGACAATTTGGACTGAGTAGAAGCTGGCCGCACAAAACTTGCTTGTCTTTACTTGTCCTTCGGGACACATAGATGGTCCTTCGGGACACATAAGACAACAGGATAGGCAGTGTGGTGGCTTTTTTGTTTGTTGATGGCGGCTAACCAATCTTACAAACAACTTCGATGCATTGGAGCATCGATGCTAACTAGG
>CAZQZX010000238.1:0-10318 GCA_964597885.1 uncultured Planctomycetota bacterium | reverse complement strand
CCTCCAACAACGAAAAGGAGCTGCCGGACGCCTTCCTGCGCCGCTGCTTCTTCCACTACATCAACTTCCCGGATCGCGACACGATGCAGGCGATCGTCGACGTGCACTATCCGGGCATCAAGGCCGAGCTCGTCAAGGAAGCGATGGAGATCTTCTTCGACGTGCGCAAGGTTCCGGGGCTGAAGAAGAAGCCGTCGACCTCCGAGCTCATCGACTGGCTCAAGCTGCTGATGGCCGACGACATCCCCGAGGAGATCCTCACGAACCGCGACACGACGAAGGCCATTCCGCCGCTGTACGGCGCGCTCGTGAAGAACGAGCAGGACGTGCACCTCCTCGAGCGTCTGGCCTTCATGAATCGACGCGACTCGCGAGGATAGACACTGTCCATCGCGGCCGGCCCGGCGAGACGTCGAGCCGGTCGCGTATCGGCGAGCGTCCCATGCTCGTCGAGCCTGCCTTGCGGCGAGTGAGCGCTAGAGCGGTTCCACTCTTCGATGTTCGCCGTCAGCGCACTCATGATGATCTCGGAGCGTGGCCATTACGCGGCAGGCTTCGACTCTCCCGCCCCGGCATCCATCGATCATTCGTTCGAGTTCGGTCTCCAGGGCCCGAAGCGCCGAAAGGCGCTGGCGCACAGCCTCAAGCTGCTCGCGGGCGATCGCGTCCACCTCGGCGCAATCCTGAGAGGGGTCGGACTCCAGATCGGCCAGCGCCTTGATCGCGCTCATCGGAAAGCCCAGCTCCCTTGCATGCCGGACGAAACCCAGGCGCGCGACGTCATCGGCGCCGTAGTGCCGGCGGCCACTCTCCGAGCGAGCGGGGGGCGAGAGGACGCCAGTCGATTCGTAGTAACGGATGGTCGTCACCTTGACGCCGGTCGCCCTGGACAGCGCGCCGATCGATAGCCTCGCCATGATCACCTCACAGGCTTGCTTCTACAGTCGCTGTAGATTCTACGCTCTGCGCTCACTCATCTGTCCATGAAGCGGGAGACCGTGATGTCGGGGAGTTGTGCGAATCACCTGGAGAACGATGTATCGCCGACCTACCGTCGTGCGCTGGCGATCGTTCTGATGATCAACGCCGTCATGTTTGTCGCGGAGATGTCTGCGGGCATCTGGTCCGGCTCGCAGGCGCTGAAGTCCGATGCGCTCGACTTCGGCGGTGACGCGGCGACCTACGGCGTGAGTCTGCTCGTGCTCGGTGCCGGCGCTCGCGTCCGTGCCTCTGCCTCGCTCGCGAAGAGCTTGATGCTCCTCGTCATGGCCCTCGGCGTACTGGGCAGTACGCTGAGCCGTCTGCGGGCCGGTGTTCCCCCCGAGGCGATGACGATGGGCGTCGTCGGATTGATTGCGCTCGCGGCGAACGTCGCAAGCGTCCTGATCCTCATGCGCTGGCGGGGCGGCGACAGCAACATGCGTTCCGTCTGGCTGTGTTCTCGCAACGATGCCATCGGCAATCTCGCGGTCATCGGTGCGGGACTGCTGGTGGCGACGACCGGTTCCGCCTGGCCGGATCTCGCGGTCGCCCTGCTCATGGCGAGCCTGTTCCTCTCCACGGCGACGAGCGTCGCTCGCCAAGCGCTTCGGGAGCTCAGGTCTGCCGGCGATGGAGCGGAGCAACGCGCGGGCTCGGCTTCGTGACGCTTCGGATTCCGCCAGTGCTCCTGCTCGGTATCTGCGCGGCCGCCGGCCTGTTCCTCGCGCGCTGCACGCCTGCACTGCGCGTCGTGCACGACGCGCTCGGCCCGCTGTCACTGTTGTTCTTCGTTCCCGCCGGCGCGGTGCTGCTGTCGTCCGTCCGGGCCTTCTGGCGGGCGGGAACGACCGTGAACCCCGTCCGCGTCGATTCGCCGAGCGAACTGGTCACGACGGGGCTCTATCGCTGGAGTCGAAATCCGATGTACGTCGCGATGGCGTTCGTCCTGCTCGGCGAGGCGGTCTGGCTCGGAAGTCCTGTGGCGTCACTCGTGGTGGTGCCGTTCGTCGCCCTGATCAACGCGTTCCAGATCCGAGACGAGGAAGCGGCACTGGAGCGCGAG
Organism: uncultured Planctomycetota bacterium; assembly: GCA_964597885.1. Classification (GTDB taxonomy): domain Bacteria; phylum Planctomycetota; class JACOTG01; order JACOTG01; family JAUIME01; genus CAZQZX01. The sequence continues at coordinate 8,274 of CAZQZX010000238.1, read as the reverse complement.
TTCGGTGAGGCGTTCGAGCAATACCGAGAAACCACGCCTCGCTGGCTGGGCCGCGTCGAACGGTCGGCATGACCGGCGCCAACCTGGCGTTCGGCGTCGCGCTGCTCGCCATCGTCCTTGTGGTCGGTCTGTGCGTCGCGTCGATGCTGCGGCCCGGTTTCGAGTTCTTTCCGCCGCCTTCGCGCGAGTGCTGGCAGCGGCTCGTGTTCCGATGGTTGTTCCGCACGTTCTTCCTTTCTCTCGTCGCGCTCTCGTGCATACGCTTCGAGCTTGCCTTGGAGCACTCGGGCGCGCGGCAGCTTCTTGCCCTGACGCTCGGACTCTGCGGATTCGGTGCGGCGCTGCACGCGACGGTGACGCTCGGTTGGCGTAGTGCGTTCGGTCACGACGGCGGACTCGTGGCGAAGGGGATGTTCCGGCTGAGCCGGAACCCGGTCTACGCCGCGAGCTGGGTCGGGCAGCTGGGCTGGGGGCTGCTGCTGCCGGACCCGCGTGTCGTCCTGCTGCTCGCACTCTGGGCAGCGCTCTATCTGCTGGCTCCGATGGTCGAAGAGCCCTGGCTGGTCAGCCACTACGGAACGTCCTACGAGCGCTACCGCGCGAGCACGCCGCGCTTCTTTCCGATGCGATTCCGACGATCTGGCAGTGCGTAGCGCCCCGTGACTCGGGGCTGCGCTGGAGAGTCCGTGCGGCGCGTCGTCATGGGGTGTCAGCGCGATTCGTTGCAGGATCGATCTCCCTCCTGACGCGGCGCGTCAGGCGAAACAGGATCGGGAGTACGAAGAGCGTGAGTGCCGTCGAGGACACGATTCCACCGATCACGACGGTCGCGAGCGGGCGTTGAACCTCGGCTCCGGTGCCGGTGTTGACCGCCATGGGGACGAAGCCCAGGCTCGCGACGAGGGCCGTCATCAGTACCGGGCGCAGGCGCAGTGCTGCGCCCTCCACGACCGCGCGCACCGGGTCCCGCTCGCGCGCCCATCGTTCACGGATGAAGGTGAGCATCACGAGGCCGTTGAGCACCGCGATTCCCGACAGTGCGATGAAGCCGATGCCGGCCGAGATGGACAGCGGTATGTCTCTGAACCAGAGCGCGAGCACGCCCCCGGTCAGGGCGAGCGGCACGCCGGTGAAGATCAGCAGCGCGTCGCGCGCGCTCCCGAGTGCGATGACGAGCAGCGCCAGGATCAGTACGAGGGTGGCGGGTACGATGATCGAGAGCCGCCTCGAGGCGGACTGGAGCTGTTCGAAGGTGCCACCCCAGTCGATCCAGTAGCCCGCTGGTAGCGCAACCAAGGAAGCGACCTCGCGCCTGGCTTCCCGGACGAAGCTGCCGAGGTCTCGTCCGCGAACATTCGCCGTGACGATCACGCGACGCTTGCCGTTCTCTCTGCCGATCTGGTTCGGCGCCGGTTCGAGCTCGAGCCGAGCGACCTCTCCGAGCGGTACGAAATCGCCCGCGTCGGACAGCGGGATCGGAAGTTCGTCGAGGCGGCGCAGATCCTGGCGGATGGCCTCTGGCAGGCGGACGACGATCTCGAAGCGCCGATCGCCCTCGTAGACGAGGCCGACGGGCTCGCCGCCGATCGACGTCGCGACGAATGCCTGCAGCTGCTCCACGGTGAGTCCGTAGCGCGCGAGGCGCGGCCGATCCGGACGGATCGTGAGGAGCGGCAGGCCGTCGACCTGCTCCACACGGACGTCGCTCGCGCCGTCGATGCGCGCGAGCACCTCGTTGACGGCGTCAGCCGAGGAACGCAGCACGTCCAGGTCGTCGCCGAACACCTTGACCGCCACGTCCGCGCGCACGCCGGAGATGAGCTCGTTGAAGCGCATCTCGATGGGCTGCGTGAACTCGAACTTGCTTCCAGGAAGATCCTCCAGCGATTCCCCGATCGCTTCGATCAGCTCCGCCTTCGAGCGGCGCGGCGCGGGCCAGGCCTCGCTCGCTTCGAGCATGACGTACATGTCGGAGATGTTCGGTGGCATGGGATCCGTCGCGACTTCCGCCGTGCCGGTCCGGGCGAAGACGTCACGTACCTCCGGGAAAGCAGCGAGTCGAGTCTCCAGAATCGTCTGCATCCGGAGCGATTCGGACAGGCTGGTTCCCGGGATGCGGATCGCCTGGATCGCGATGTCCCCTTCGTCCAGCTGAGGCACGAACTCCGATCCGAGCGTGGTCGCGAGCCAGCCGCAATACGCGAGGAGAAGGGTCACGCCGGAGAGCACGAAGGCGCCGTGGCGGATGGCCCCCCTCAGCGCACGGCGGTAGGCGCGCGTGATCACCGCGAGCACGGGGTTCTCGCCCTCCGAGACGGGGCCACGCAGGAACACCGCCACGGCTGCCGGCACCACGGTCACCGAGAGCAGCATCGCGGCGATCAGCGCCATGACGACGGTTGCCGCCATGGGATGAAACATCCTGCCCTCCACACCGGTCAGCGCGAACACCGGCAGGTAGACGGCCGTGATGATCGCGATACCGAAGAGGCTCGGCCGGATGACTTCGCTCGCCGCTGCGCGACTCACCTCGAGTCGTTCATCGAGTGCCAGGGGACGGCCTCGGGCTCTGTGCGCCTCGGCGAGTCGCCGCACGGCGTTCTCGACGATGATCACCGTGCCGTCGACGATCAGGCCGAAGTCCAGTGCCCCGAGGCTCATCAGATTCGCGGAGACCCCGGCCTGGGCCATGCCGAAGAGGGTGAGGAGCATCGACAGTGGTATCACCGCGGCCGTGATGAGGGCCGCCCTGAGGTTGCCGAGCAGGGCGAACAGTACGGCGACGACGAGCAGGGCACCTTCGAGCAGGTTCCTTCGAACGGTCTCGATCGTCCGGTCGACGAGCGTGGTCCGGTCATAGACCGCCTCCAGGAGCACGCCTTCGGGCAGCGACGTGGTGATCTCCTGCAGCGCGGCGGCGGTGTCACGCGCGACGCGACGGGAGTTCGCGCCAACGAGCATCATGGCCGTGCCGAGGACCGTCTCCCTGCCTGCCCTCGTCGCTGCGCCCGAACGCAGCTCCCGCCCGATGGCGACGGTAGCGACATCGCTGACGCGGAGCGGACTACCGTGGCGCTGGGCGATCACGACGTTCTCGATGTCCGAAACGTCAGCGAGCTGGCCTTCGGAACGGACGAGCAACTGCTCGCCGTTGATGTCGACGTAGCCGGCGCCACGGTTCTGGTTGCTCGCTCGCAGAGCCGCCGAGAGCGACTGGATCGTGACCCCGTGTGCGAGGAGGCGTCGTGGATCGGGTGTGACGTGGAACTGCTTGTCGTAGCCACCGATCGTGTTCACCTCGACCACGCCCGGCACCTGGGCGAGGCGGGGCTTCACCACCCAGTCCTGGAGAGTTCGAAGCTCCGTCGCGTCGATCGGCGAACCATCCGCGGCGCGCGCGCCGTCGGCAGCGGAGAGCGTGTACATGAAGATCTCGCCGAGGCCGGTCGCGATCGGCCCCATCCTCGGTTCGATTCCCATCGGCAGCGCCGCGCGGATGGACGCCAGGCGCTCGCCCACGAGTTGGCGTGCGAAATAGAGATCGGTGCCGTCCTCGAAGACGACGGTGACCTGCGAGAGGCCGTAGCGAGAGATCGAGCGCGTGTACGCGAGCCCTGGCAGACCGGTGAGCGCCGTCTCGACCGGGAAGGTGATGCGTTGTTCCGTTTCCAGGGGCGTGTAGCCCGGCGCCTCGCTGTTGATCTGAACCTGGACGTTCGTGATGTCCGGCACCGCGTCGATCGGCAGGCGTTCGTAGCCCCACAGACCGAGGGCGACGACGACGGCGACGAGCGCCAGCGTGATGTGCCGTCTGTCCACCGACAGCCGGAGAATCGCGTCGATCATGGTCAGCCCTCAGTGATCGTGCGACGCGTCGGCCTTGCCGAGCTCGGACTTGACGACGAAACTGCCGACCGCGGCGTACGTTTCGCCGGCGGACAGCCCCTCGAGGACCTCCGTGTGGTGATCGTCGCTCTGACCGAGCCGGACGTGCCGCGCGACGTAAGCGTCGGCTTCGCGAGCGAAGATCACCGCTTCACCGTCGAGCTGCTGGATCGCCTCGTTGTCCACCCTTACGGCGACATCCGTCGACGCCGTTTCGACGAGCGCGGCGACGAAGTCCCCCGGTTGCCACGCAGCGCTCTCGTTCGCGAAGGCCACGATCGCCAGCGCAAAAGGCGCGCCATCGTCGCTGGGCACGATCGCGTCGATGGTGCCGCGGGCGATCCTGCTTCCTGACTGCAGCTCCACGGCCTGGCCGAGCCGGATCAGGTTGCGCTGGTCTTCGAACAGCCGCAGTTCGGCTCGCAGTCTGCGACCGTCCACGATCGAGAACAGCCGTTGCTCCCGAGCCAGCTCGCCGGCGTTGGCATGGCGTGCGGTGACGATCCCGGCGATCGGTGCGTCGATCGTGTAGGTGACGAGGCTCTCGTCGGCCTCCACGCTCGCGAGGCGATCGCCCGCGTCGACACGGTCGCCCACGTCGACCTGAACGTTGGTGACGACGCCCGGGTAGCGGGCACGGACATGGCTGACCTGCGGCGAAGGTAGAACCACGGGGCCGTAGAGTCTGCGACTGGTCCGGATGATGCCGTGTTCGGCGATCGCCTCCTGGATCCCGGAATCGCGCGCAGCCACAGGCGTGATCGCGACCATCTCGTCGCCCGCCTGGTGTTCGTCCGCATGGCCCGCATCCGACGCTGGGTCAGCGTGTTCGTGTGCGTGCGTCTCGGCGTGCGCGTCGTCGTGGGATTGCGCTTCGTCGTTGTTCGCGTGCGCCTGGGCGAGCGTGTACTCACCCGAGGCACCGAACAGCAGTGTCATGAGCAGGATGATCAGAAGCCTCATGTCATCGGTCCTCGTCGGATCGCGGGAGCACTTCACGCAGCGGGGACTCGCCACTGAGTCGTTCGATCTGCACCCCGGCTTCGGCTGTCGCGAGCGCGGTGTCGATCAGCCGCTGGCGTGCCCCGAGCAGCTGCTGCTGGGTCGCGAGCAGTTCGAGATAGCTCATGCGTCCCCTTCGGTAGGCCGCCGATGAGAGTTCGGCGGCCTGCTCGAGGGTCGGTATGGTCTGGTCGCGGAGTGTTCTGATCGCCTCGCCCCCGAAGGTGCGCTGCTGATAGGCATCGAAGAGCAGCGCGTAGAGTTCGAGCAGCGCTACGTCACGGCGGGCGCCGGCCTCGTTGCGTGCTGCGCTGGCCGCAGCGACGGAGCCCCGCGAACGTTGGCGCTGGCTCAAGGGGAGGCTGAGCGTCGTGACGAGTCCGAAGTCGCCGGGTGCCTCGAGACGGCGCAACCCCAGAGACCAGCTCAGATCGGCCCTCGACCGGCTCTGTTCGAGGGCGAGGGCCGCCTCGTTCAGCCGCACGTCGCTGGCCAGAGCCGCGATGGCCGGACTCCGCGATGCGGCCTCGTACAGCGTGTCGAAGTCGACCAGCGGACCGAAGTGGAAGAGATCACCCGCGAGCTCGCCGAAGTCGTCCGTCATCGTGCCCATACGGGCCATGAGCTGGGTACGTTGTGCTTCGTGGCGCCCGCTCGCTCGCAGCACGTCCAGGCGCGCGTCGTACAGTCGCGTTCGCGCCCGCAGTTCGTCCGGCTTCGGCGAGATCCCGCGCTCCACCCGAACGGCGACGTCTTCGAGCGTTCGCTCCGCGAGTTCGACGGCGGCGCGTGCGAGGGCGAGCCGCTCCCGGTTTGCCAGTGTGCGCAGGAACGCGAGCGTGGTGTCGGAGAGCAGATCGAGTGCACGCGCCTCCCGCTCCGCTGTAGCGCGATCGATCGCGGCGTAGGCGAGGCCTATCCGCGCGCGACGCTTCCCTCCAAGCTGGACCACGGACGAGAGCGACAGCGTCACTTCGGTCTGATCTGCGCCGCGAAGCGTCCCGGTGCCGGGAACGTTCTCGACCTCCAGCGACACGCTTCGCTGGGGTGAGAGCCCGGCGACTGCGAGTTCGCCGCGCAGGCGATCTCTGCGGTACTCGAACACATCGAGTGAAGGATGTCGGCTCAGCGTTCGACGAACGGCGGCCATGAGTGTGAGCGCTGGATCGTGCAGGTCACTTCGATCCGCAGCGCGACTCCCTGGAGAGACGCTGGCGGTAAGTACGACGAGCACGAGCGCGATGAGTGCGCGCGATTGCACTGGGACTGGTCTCCTGAACCTTGGCGTTGTGCCGCGGCGCGGAGAGCGCTGCGGCCATCGGCAACTTGCTTCGGTTCAGGCGATCGGCGGGCGAAGCGCGCGTGTTCGGTGGGCAGGGGCCGGTCGCGGTGGTGCGGAGAGCGGTCGGAGCTCACGGCCGGAAACCGCGTGCCAGGAAGCCTCTACGCTGCCGAACGCCACGAGATGGCCCGGGCAGGAGTGATGGCTGACGGGCGACTTCTCATCACTCGTGTCGATCCGCGCGGTGTCGTGCGTGAGTTCGGCAGCGTCGAGCGCCGAGTGCTCGGCGCTGTCGTCGTGGTGATGGCCGAACACCAGAGCGCTCCATGTGCTCTCGAAGCACATGCACAGCAGCGCAATGACGAGTAGAGCTCGGCTCGGGGGCACTGTTGCAGTCTCTCGACTTCTAGTGACTGCCCGGAATCATCGTTGCGAAGCTCCGAGCGTGTCAATTGTCCGAGGGTGCGTCGCGGGCGGGCCACTGGCGGCCGGCAGGCTTGCGAGCTCATTCACCGTACGTGCGAAGATTCGAGTGGTGGGCAGGAGGGAGTGAGGACGTGGCGATCGTGCATCTGGTGGAGGGACCGGTCGGCGCCGGAAAGTCGACGTACGCCTTCGCGCTTTCCCGCCAGCACACCGCCCCACGCTTCATCCTCGACGACTGGATGGCCCGTCTCTTCCGCCCGGACCGTCCCGAGACCGATCTCTGGCCCTGGTACGCCGAGCGCAAGGCCCGCTGCATCGATCAGATCTGGGAGGTCGCCTCGGACTGCCTCGACCTCGGCCAGGACGTCGTCCTCGAGCTCGGTCTCGTCACCCGCGCGGCCCGCGCCGAGTTCTACGCCCGGGCGGATACCGAGGACCGGACGCTTCGCATCCACCTCCTCGACGTTTCGCGGGACGTCCGGCGCGAACGCGTGAAGCAGCGCAACGCGGAGCAGGGCGCCACCTACGCGATGCACGTCGACGACGAGGTCTTCGAGCTGGCGAGCGACCTGTGGGAGCCGCCGGACGATGCCGAGATCACCGACCGTGCGATCGAGTTCCCGATCACCTGACTCGACGCACAGGGTGCATTTTCGCGAGAATCCGGGGCTGCCCGCCCACGCCCCTCCCGTAGCCGGAGCCACAATCGAATGCTGATCGACTTCTTCTACACGCTGCGTCGCCACAAGGTTCCCGTCACGATCCGGGAACTGCTCGATCTGGTGCAGGCGCTGCAGGTGCGTGTGGTCTACGGCGACGTCGACGACTTCTACCTGCTCTCGCGCGCCGCGCTCGTCAAGGACGAGAAGCACTACGACAAGTTCGACCAGGCCTTCGGCACGTACTTCAAGGGGCTCGAGGACCTGCACGGGCTGCTCGAGGCGCTGATCCCGGACGAATGGCTGCGCCGGGAGTTCGAGAAGTCCCTGTCGCCGGAAGATCTCGAGAAGATCGAGTCCATGGGTGGCCTCGAGAAGCTCATCGAGGAATTCCGCAAGGCCAAGGAAGCGCAGCAGCAGGGCGAAGGCGAGGGCGACGAGGAAGGCGGGCAGGGCAAGGGCGAGAAGATGGGGCAGGGGGGCGAAGGTCCCAACGGCTCCGGCGGCAAGGGCAAGGGCAAGAAGAAGAAGGGCAAGAAGGCCTGGGACAAGCGCCAGTACAAGAACCTCGACGACTCCGTCGAACTCGGCACGCGGAACATCAAGCTCGCGCTGCGGCGCCTGCGCAAGCTCGCGCGCACGGGCAAGGAGACCGAGCTCGACATGCCGGACACGATCCGGTCGACGGCGCACAACGGCGGTCTGCTCGACATCAAGATGCGCCCGGAGCGCAAGAACACCGTGAAGGTGCTCTGCTTCTTCGACGTCGGCGGTTCCATGGACGCGCACGTGAAGGTCTGCGAGGAGCTCTTCAGCGCCGCGCGCACCGAGTTCAAGCACATGGAGTACTTCTACTTCCACAACTTCCTCTACGAGCAGGTGTGGAAGGACAACCGGCGCCGCATGGCCGAACGGCTGGCGACCTGGGACGTGCTCCACAAGTACCCGCAGGACTACAAGGTCGTCTTCGTCGGCGACGCGACCATGGCGCCCTACGAGATCACCCACGCCGGCGGCAGC
>CAZQZX010000237.1:0-10452 GCA_964597885.1 uncultured Planctomycetota bacterium | reverse complement strand
CGGACGGGAGACCGAGCGACTGCGGTTCGGACGTGAAGCTCGTGAGCGCCTCGCGCACCTCGACGACCAAGGCGCGGCGATCCAGCTCGACCGAGACGCAAAGCGTGTGGCCGTCGACGACCGGCACGCGGTTGCAGTGCGCGCTCAGCCGGGCGTCGTGCGCGCGGATCGCACCACCGTCGAGCGTGCCGAGGATCTTCTGCGTCTCCTGTTCGAGCTTCTCCTCCTCGCCGCCGATGTACGGCACGAGATTGTCCACCATCCGGAGACTCGCCACGCCGGGGAGACCCGCTCCGGAGATGGCCTGCATCGTGGCGACGAGCGCGCGCTTCACGCCGAAGGCCGCCTCCAGAGGACGGAGCGCGAGCACCAGGCCGATCGTCGAGCAGTTGGGGTTCGTCAGGATGCGGCCGCCGTCCGCGAAGTCCTGATGCTTCGCCAGGTCGACGTGATCCGGATTGACTTCGGGGACCACGAGCGGCACCAACGGATCCATCCGATGATTCTTCGCGTTCGAAACGACCACATGGCCGGCGGACGCGATCGATTCCTCGGCGGGTCCGGCGACGGAGGAGTCGAGCGCCGACAGCACGAGCGCGCAGCCTTCGACCGAGGCCGGCTCGGTCGGGCGTACTTCGAGCGCGCCGGCGGCTTCCGGGATCGGCCCGGCCTGCACCCACGTCGTCGCGTCGCGATAGCTCCGACCCGCGCTGCGCTCGGAGGCCGTCGCCACGCGGAGCTCGAACCAGGGGTGCCCGTCGAGCAGGCTCACGAATCGCTGTCCCACCGTGCCGGTCGCGCCGAGCACGGCCACCGGCAGCTTCGGACCCGTCCACGAGCTCATGATGTCGTCTCTCCTTCTCGGTACATCGCTTCGGTCTTCGTCACGGTTGCGGTTCTTCCGTCTCGACGATCGCGCGCAGGATGTCGGCGAACACTCCGGCGGCGGTCACGATCGGGCCTGCGCCCGGACCACTCACGATGAGCGGCGCGTCCGCGTAGCGCTCGCTCGTGACGGCGATGGCGTTGTCGCCGGGCCTGAGGCGGGCGCAGGAATGGTCGGCCTCGACCTCGGTGAGGGCGACGCGCGCCCCCGAGGCGTCGACGGTGGCCAGGTACGCGAGCGCCCGTCCGTTCGCCGCAGCGCTCGCCTGACGTTCGGCCATCGGTTCGTCGAGGGACGCGAGCTCGTCCCAGAATCGATCGAGGGGAAGCTCGAACAGCTCCTGCGGAAGGAGCGGCTCGACCTCGACCGACTCGGGCTCGAGCACCAGTCCGGCCTCGCGTCCGAGGATGACCAGCTTGCGCACGACGTCCGCCCCGCCGAGATCCTCGCGCGGGTCGGGCTCGGTGAATCCCATCGAGCGGGCCTCTTCGAGCGCGTCGCGGAACGTCCGGCCCGCGCGAAGCGAGCCGACGAGGTAGCTGAGCGTGCCCGACAGGACGCCCTCGACACGCGTGATCCGGTCTCCGGTAGCGACGAGGTCCTGGATCGTTCGGATCACGGGGAGTCCGGCGCCCACCGTCGTCTCGTAGTAGAGCCGGCCGGGGCGCGGCGTGCGCAGCGAATCGTAGCTCGACTGCGTTCCCGCGATCGGGCGCTTGTTCGCCGTCACCACGGACACACCGTGCCGCAGGAGCTCTTCGAAGTGCTCCGAGACGGTATCGCTCGCGGTGCAGTCGACGAGGATCCGCAGGCTCCGTCGTTCGTCGCGGAGCGAGCCGAGGAGGTCGGGCAGGGGGACGAGGTCGTCCCCGCTCGCACGCATGCGGTCGATCGCCGTCTCGGGGTCGAGGCCGTCTCGGTCCACGAAGGCACCCCGGCGGCCGGCGACGCCCACGAGCCTGAGATCGATGCGCTCGCGTCGGGCCAGGTCGGCGCGGTTCGCCGCGATCTGCTGCAGGAGCGCATCGCCGACACCGCCGACGCCCGCGACCGCCACGTCGACCGTCTTCGTCCCGGCGAGGAAGAACGAGTCGTGGACAGCGTGGACGGCGCGCGCCTCCTGGTCGCGTCGTACGACCAGCGAGATGTTGAGCTCGCTCGAACCCTGCGCGATCGCGCGCACGTTGAGTCCGCGCCGGCCGAGGGCTCCGAAGACACGGGCGGCGATGCCCGGATGCTCGCGCATGCCGCGGCCGACCACCGCGAGGACCGCCAGGTCGTTCTCGACCACGAGCGCATCGACCAGGCCGGCGCGCCGCTCGGGCTCGAACTCGCGCTCGACGCTCCGCGTCACGCGTTCGATGGCTTCCGGCGCGACCGCGAAGCAGATCGAGTGCTCGCTCGACGCCTGGCTGATCAGGATGACGCTGACGTCTTCGCGCGCCAAGGCCCCGAAGAGCCGCATGGAGATTCCGGGGACGCCGACCATGCCGTCGCCTTCGAGGCGGAGCAGGGTGACGGGTCCGATCGAGGCGACGCCGGTCACGGGCCGGGTGGTCGCTTCGTCGAAGCGGTCCCGGACGATCGTCCCCGGAGCTTCGGGCCGGAACGTGTTCTTGATGTGGAGCGGGATGCTTCGTGCGCGCGTCGGATGCACGGACGGCGGGTGCACCACCTTCGCCCCGAAGTGCGAGAGCTCCATCAGCTCGTCGTAACGGATGCGCGCGATCGGCACGGCTTCGGGCACGAGTCGCGGATCGGCACTCATGACGCCGTCGACGTCGGTCCACAGCTCGACCGCTTCGGCGTCGAGCGCGGCACCGAGGAGCGAGGCCGTGTAGTCCGATCCGCCACGCCCGAGCGTGGTCGTGTCCCCGCGGGCGTCCGCGGCGATGAACCCGGTGACCACGGGAATCGACGGCGGATCGGCCAGCTGCTCGCGGATCCTCGCGAACGTGGCGTCCTCGTCGATCCTCGCGGCCCCGAACGTGCGGTCGGTGCGAATGAGCTTGCGCGCGTCGACGGCGGCGGCGTCCTGCCCGTCGGCACGAAGGGCGGCGGCGACGATCTCGGACGACACCAGCTCTCCCGTGGCGAGCACGGAGTCGAGCGTGCGCTCGCTCGCTTCGCCGAGCGCCGCGATGCCTTCGAGGAGCCGCTCGAGCTCGTCGAACCGCTCGGAAATCGTCGCCTGGATCGCGGGGAGATCGGCTTCGGCGGCGAGGGCTGCGGCGCTCGTCTCGTGGCGTTCGCGCAGACGGCGGAGCCCCTCGAGCGTCGGCTCGCCGGCCGCGGCCCGGCGACCGAGTGCGAGCAGCTCGTCGGTCGCGCCTCCGAGCGCCGAGACGACGACCAGGATGCGGTCCCCGGCGGCAGCCACGATCTGCGTGACGCGATTCACGCAGTCGGGCGAGGCGAGCGACGATCCACCGAACTTCAACACTTTCATGGTGGAGACGAGAGTACTACGCGGCGCTCCTGCAAACAAAAGGAGGATCCGTACCGGCTCTGCTATCATCGGCGCAGCGTGACGGCTCGATCCGAAACGACAGTCTGTCGACGAAGGCGAGAGGACGGAGAACGCCCATGACTGCTGCCCCGACGGTGTTGATCTCGACGTGGGACGACGGAGTCTTCGTCTTCTCAGGGGGCGAAGCGCGGCGGGAGCTCGCCGGGCGAAGAGTCACCTCACTGGTCGATGCAGGGCAGGGCCGGACGCTCGCGCTCGTCGACGGCCGCGAGCTCGCACGGCGGTCACCGGACGGAGGCTGGACGGTCCTTGCGAGGTCGGACGCGCCGCTCGCCTGCGTTCTCGATGCGGCGGGGTTCGTCTACGTCGGCACCGACGAGGCACGCCTCCTTCGCCTCGACGATCACGATCGGCTCGTGCCGCTGCCGGGGTTCGACGCCGCGCCTGGACGCGAGACCTGGTTCGCGGGCTCGATGGTGGTCGACGGGCAGCGCCTGGGGCCGCCTCTCGGAATCCGAACCCTGGCGAGAACGGCGGACGGTGCGGCGCTGCTGGCGAACGTCCACGTCGGCGGCGTCCCGAGATCCCTCGACGGCGGGGCGACCTGGGAGCCCACCCTCGACATCGCGTGGGACGCGCACGAGGTGACGGCGCATCCGACGCGGGCGGAGCTCGTGATCTGCGCGTGTGCGGTCGGGCTTGCCGTGAGCCGCGACGGCGGCGCGACCTGGGAGCTCGAGACCGAGGGGCTGCACGCCTCGTACACCTCGGCGGCGGCGTTCCTCGGCGACGACCTCCTCGTCGCGGCGTCTTCGGATCACTTCGCGAAGGACGGGGCGCTGTATCGCCGGTCGATTGACGGGGGGGCGCTCCGCCGCGTCGTCGGCGGCCTGCCCGATACGTTTGGCGGGATCGTCGACACCGAATGCATCGCGACGTTCGGTACTTCGGTGGCGGTGGCCGACAGCGCGGGGAACGCCTACCGGTCCGACGACGGGGGAGAGCGCTTCGCGAAGATCGCGACGACGCTGCCCACCCCGAGCAGCGTCCACCTCCTGCCCGCAGGCTAGGCGACCTCACCCACGAAAAAAGCGGGGCCGAACCTTTCGGCTCGGCCCCGCTCGATGTTCGTGAAACCGTGCTGCCGGTCGCGGCCTACTGCACCTCGACCTGGATACCGTTCGTGACGCTGAACGGCTTGGTGCCCTGCGTGCAATCATCCGGGACGAAGCCCTGCAGGGTGATGGTCGCCTGCGATCCCCACCCGCCCGGGAGCGAGTAGAAGTCGAACAGCGTGTTGTCCGGGATGTTCGGCGGCGGCGTCGGCGCGTTGTGCGCTCCGGCCTTGGCCGCGAGTCCGATGCTGTTCCAGATCAGGTCCGCCGGTCGGGTCTCGACCAGCTTCGGACCGAAGCACATCGGGCCGAGCTGCTTCGGCAGGTTGACGACGTCCGACACCTCCGGGAACGTGAACCAGAAGTAGATGATCGCGCGGCCGTCCGTGCTGTCGCCTTCCATCGCGGGGGCTTCACGGATGCTGAACGTGATCGGATCGTTCTGGCCGATCTCGATGGTGCGGTCGCTGCCGCCGCTGCTGTTGTTGACGAACAGGTTGTTGCTCGTCGCGCCGCAGCCGGCGTTGATGGCGCCTTCACCGCAGGTGAAGATCGCCGACTCGCACTCGTCGGGGATGCCGTTGTTGTTGGCGTCGTTGCTCGAACCCTCCGAGATGTCGCACTCGTCGGGGATGCCGTTGTTGTTGCAGTCTTCGCTGAAGCCGCTTCCGATGTCGTCGGCGTCATCGATGCCGTTGTCGTTGCAGTCGAGGCAGACGAGCGACGAGATGCGGAAGTCATCGAGTGCCGCTTCGACGATCGAGCCGTCGCCTTCGTCCGACGCGATGAAGCGCATGCGGACCTGCGAGCTCGGGACGACGAAGTCCGCGACGGTGAACTGGTGGAAGAACCATCCGCCGCCGGCTTCGCTGCCGGTCGGGCCGACGGTCTCGACGCGAACCCAGCTGCTACCGCCGTTGTCCGAGATGTCGATCGCGAAGATGTCGGTGTTCGGCGAGGCGCCCTGGTTGTTCGAGAACCATCGCCAGTAGCTGATCACCGCGCCCGGCTGGCCGCTCAGATCGAACAGCGGCGAGAGGAGCGTGGTCTGACCGTTGTCGACGTCGTTCTCGCCGACGCTTCCGCCGTTCGAGCCCTGACCCGTGAACCAGCACTGCGTGCCGGGGTTCGTGTGGTCGTCTTCCGGCTGCGCCGCGGTGCCGATCGGGTTGCCGCGCGTCCAGATACCGGTCGTGGCGTCGTCGCCGGGCTGACCCGCGACCCAGCCGAGGTTGCCTTCCATCGTGTCCTCGAAGCTCACGTTGAAGCCTTCGGTCGAGGTCGCGGAGAAGAGCTCGGTCGGGGCGGTAGCCGGCAGGTTGCGGACGATGCCGTCGTCACCCTGCGCGGTGACGTACCACTCGATGGTGTCGCCGCACGTCGTCGCGGGGAAGTTCGCGTCCCACAGGTCGCCCGCGCTGAAGGCGAGGTCGACCTCGGTGAACGCCCCGGGTCCGGTGCGGTAGTTGAGCTTGGCGGTGCCGGGCGTCAGCGAACCGCCCACTTCTTCGATGCGGACCGTGACCGCCTCGCCCGCGGGCGAGATGTTCTCCGGGGCCGCGCTCGGAAGCGAGAGGCGAATCGCGGGGTCGCCGACGTTGAAGACGAACAGGCCGCGCTCGAGGTCGCTACCGATGACCACGCCGCTTGCGAAGTACGGGTAGCAGCTCCACAGACCGTTGAAGCTCGCGCTGTCGTTGTCCGGGTACGTATCGAAGAACGCCACCTCGACCGGATTGGTGCGGTTCGAGATGTCCCAGACGCGCAGGCCGCTTCGGTAGTTGGCCTGATACATCGTGTCGCCCAGGATGTACATGTTGTGGTCGACCGCCGGGCTGCCGTTCGTGAACGAGCGCACGAACGTGACGTTGTCGAGGTCACTGATGTCGAAGATGCGCGTCGTCGTCGTCGAGACCGAGCCGCCCTCGTCGAGCTCGTCGCCGTGATAGAGGTACTGGGCCTCTTCGTCGATCCAGAGCTGGTGCGAGTAGGCGCGGTTCGAGTACCCCGTTTGCGAGCGCACGAAAGGCGCGGCCTTGTTCGTGACGTCGAGAACGGTGACGCCGGTGTCGGTGCCGCCGCCGTTCAGGCCCGCCGCGCAGAACGCGATCTGTCGGCCCGCGAACGGTCCCGACGTGTACGTGACGACCTGCGCGTCGTGGACGTAGCGATCTGACCAGGTTCCGACCTGAACCGGGTTGCCGGGGTTCGACAGGCTGTACATGATCAGCCCGTTGCCGACGCCACCCGTTCGGTAGAGGAAGCCGCTGGTCGTGTCGATCGCGACGTTGTGGGTGTTGCTGCTGCCCACCGTCCGAACGAAGGTGACCTGGCCGTTGTCGATGTTCGCGAGGTTGAAGACCTGGATTCCGCCGCCGCCTTCGCTGACCGCGTACGCGAACGTCGAGTAGGTCTTGATGTCGCGCCAGAGGCTGTTCGGGCCGCTCTGGTTCGAGATGATGACCGGGTTGGTCGGATCGGTGATCTCGACGAACGCCGTTCCATCCGAGTGACCGAAGATCGCGTACTCGCGACCCGAGGGCGAGGTGTATCCCCAGCAGTCGTTGCCGGTCGACGGGCTGCCGAACTGGTTCAGCGGAAGCCACGACAGCAGCTCGACGCCGTTCGACGGGAAGCCGACGGAGAGCGGAGTCGGGTTGGGGCCGCCGCTTCGGTACGGCTCGCCGATGTACGGAGGTTGGCGATCGAGGAGCTTGGGGTCGTCGTCGTGAGCTTCGAGCGGGTTGAAGCCCGCCGCCCACAGACCCGCAATGCATACCGCGAGCGCGAGAAGTATGCCGAGGGATCTTGCCATGAGTCCTTTTCCTTCCAATCGGAGTGCGTCCCTGCCCAAGGGAGGATCCCGATTGTATGCGAAGGGCCTGTGGCGATCAACCGGAAATGTATGCGTTCGCAGTCCCTTAGGCGTGAGTTCCGATTGCCGCTAGTCTCGGATCGGAGACTCGGGCTGTGTCAGGAGGGAGGGGGCCAGGGCCTCATCGGTGAGCGTCTCGAGAAAGGCCCGGAGATCGGCGATCTCGGACTCGCTCAGGTCGAGAGGGACGAGCAGCCGTTCCCCGTGGTGGCCCGCCGCGGCTGCGCCCTCGAGAGTGTTGTAGAAGCGCAGGACCTCGTCGAGGGTCTCGAACTGGCCCTCGTGCATGTAAGGTGCTGTCCGAGCGATATTTCGGAGGGTCGGGGTCTTGAATTGCCCCCAGGCCTCGGGGCTGCGGGAGAGGAACTGGAGCTCCTCGGCGGCGTCGCCATCGGCCTTGTCGCTGAAGGATCCGGCGGCGTTGAAGGGGTCGTTGAGGACCTTCGGGATCCCCTCGTAGCGGGCGGCGTCCCGCAGCGGGCCGCCGTTTCGCGGGGCCACGCCCGTGGAGTGGAACTCGCCGTCCGTGAAGTTCGGCCCGGTGTGGCACAGCCGGCAGTTCGCGGCCCCGACGAACAGTTCGGCCCCCCGTTTCGCGGCGGCGGGGTAGGCGGCCATCCCGGCGGAATCGCCCGCGCGGAGGGCTCGCGTGTACCGGTCGAAGGCCGAATCGCGGCTCACCAGGCGGGTCTCATACGCGGCGATCGCTTTCGCGCAGTTCACGTAGATGCGATCGACGGCCGCCCGGTCGGCTTCGCTCATGCCGATCCACGCCGTGTGCTTCGGATCGTCCGGCCGGTCCGGACTCGGACACGCGCTGACCGGAAAGCGCTCCGTGTCCGAGAGGTCGGGAAGGCTTCCGAAGATCGATTCGTAGGCCGTCCGAAGCGAGGCGTCGTTCGCGATGAGCCGCGCGAGCTGCATCCGGCTGCTCCCGAGCTCGTTCGGTGTCTCGATGGGCTTGAGCGCCTGAGCCCACAGGCTGTCGGCCCGGCCGTCCCAGAAGAACCACCTCTGGTAGGCCGCGTTCCACAGGGTGGGAGTGTGCCGCTGTCCGGGGCCGATTCCTTCGCCGATCGGGACCGCGTCCGCGAACGATCGCTTCGGGTCGTGACAGGTCGCGCAGCTGACGTCACCGGTCGCCGAGAGACGTTCGTCGAAGAAGAGGTACTGTCCGAAGTGGGCGGCATCGGCATCGCCGGCGTATCGGTTCGTGGGATCGACCGGCGGCTCAGGCAGCGGACCGTGACGCAGCACGCGTCGCTGGATCCGCTTGTCGGTCTCGATCCGGAAGGGCGTATCTGTGGGCGCTTCTTCGGCGCGCGGTACGGACGTGGCGCACACGAGGCCGGCGACCGCCAGCACCAGCGCGGTAAGCAGGGTACGGATCCGGGGACGTCGGTGCATTCGCGGCAAGGGTGAGAATCAGTCGATGTCGATGTCGAACTGCGCGCGCTCGGTGATACCCGCGCGCGTCACGTCGAGGTAGAGCTCCCATCGGCCGGGCATGTGAAACAGCATGCCTTCGACCTGGAACCTGCCGGGCGCGACCTCGGTGATCCGCGGCACGCGAACCATTCCGTGTCGATGGGCGGGCATGTCGGCGTCGGCGGCGAGCGCGACACCGATGGCGGCACGGTCGCGGTCTTCGCCGTCGAACACGTCGACTTCGAGGGAGAACATCTCGTTGAGCGGGATCGTCGTCGGGTCGGCGTCGAACGCGACGTAGTAGCTGCCGTCGTTGCTCGAGCGAGCCATCGCGCGCTCTTCGCGCGGCGCTTGCGACACGGCGGCGTCGGCGCCGTTCTCATTGCCGGATGCGGAAGTGCCGTCGGAAGAACCGTCTTCGGAGGAGCCGGTGCCGCCGGCGTCAGCCGTCTCGGCGTCGATGGTCTCGGCGGCGCTTTCCACCGGAATCGTCGGCGTGGTGGCGTTCGGACTCTGGCAGGCGACGGCGAGCGCGGCAAGGATCGCCATGAAGAGCTGCCGCCTCGAGTGCAGCCGCCCTCGTTCGCTCTGAATCGTCGCCGGCTTGTCGGTGGGGCGGGTCATCGCTTCGAGCCCTTGGCGGCGCGCACGTAGAGTCGCGCGCCGAACGCGTCGAGGAAGGTCCCCGAGGTCGTGAAGATCTGTGTGCGGTGGTTTCCGAGATCGACCACGTACAGCTTCATGCTAGCATCCCGCGTGATGGCGGAGGGCTTGAAGAATTCGCCGGCGCCGATGCCCTGGCTTCCCCATTCGAGCTTGAATTCGCCGTTCGCGTCGAACTTCTGGACGCGGTGGGTGGTGCGATCGACGACGTAGACGTATCCGTCGTCGGCGGCGAGGATTCCGAGCGGTTCGAGGAACTCTCCGGGGCCCGTTCCGGGCTTTCCGAACGTCCCGAGGAGATCGCCGCCGGGAGAGAAGATCTGCACGCGTCGGTTCCCCGTGTCCGCCACGTAGACGCGACTGCCGTCGGGGCTCAACGCGATGCCGCCCGGACGCCGGAGCATCCCCCGCGCCTTGCCGTATCCGGAGAACGAGCGCACGTGGGCGAGCCGCGGCGTGTAGACGTGCACACGCGATGCATGCGGATCGGCGACGAAGAGCGTGCCGTCGGGCGCGAGCGCGAGGGCCCCGGGCTCGGCGACTCGGGGGGCGCCGTCGATTTCCGGCGGGGCGGCCATGAGGTCGAGCGACTTCACGAAGCGTCCCATGAACGGATCGTAGCGCAGCGGATCTTCGGGTTCGCGCATCAGTCGGTAGATCGCGATGCGTCGGTTGCCGGAGTCGCTGAGGAACAGGCGCTGTCGGTCGAAGTCGATCGCCACGCCGCCCGGGCGCGAGAACTGCGTGACGCGCGAGCCGAGCCCGCCGAAGTCCGTCACGCGGACCGGCTCTCCGAGGTCGAGGTCGTGGACCAGGATCGAGGCGGAGTCGAGCTCGGTGACGACGAACAGGTCGCCCTCGGAGGCGGCGGCATGGCCGAAGTGCGTGGACTTGTCTGCGCCGGCGGGGAGGAGCTTGCTGTCCGCTTCGTCGTTGCCGCGCCCGAAGACCTGGCAGCGATCTTCGAAGCCCTCGACGACGACGACGGCATCCCCGTCCGGCGCGATGGCGATCC
>CAZQZX010000236.1:0-10554 GCA_964597885.1 uncultured Planctomycetota bacterium | reverse complement strand
AGCGCCATCACCGTGGAGCAGTGGTCCGACGAGGAGATCGTGGCGACCCCTCCGTTGGCCGTGGACGACGGCACCTACGTCGTGCGCGTCTACACGAGCAACGGGGTGGCCGTGGGCGCCCACACGGTGGAGAGCGTTCCCGACGACATGGTGCTGGTCCCGGAGGGGACCTTCCTCATGGGCTCGGAGCGGGGCCTGCCGGACGAGGATCCGGTGGTGCAGTACCTCACCGAGGCGCGCACCGGCCTGAACCGCATGGCCGACATCGTGAAGTCGCTGCTTCGCTTCTCGCGCAACATCGTGATCGAGAACGAGCCGCGTCCCCTGCAAGAGATGGTGCAGGAGTCGCTCGCTCAGGTGAAGCACGCCAACCGCCCCGGCTCGGTGGAAGTCCGGCTCGCTCTCGTCAATGACGATCTGCGCGCCCCCGCCGGGATGTTTCAGGTGTTCACGAACCTGATCAAGAATGCCTTCGACGCGATGTCCGACGCCCCGGACGCCGTGCTCGAGATCCGGGCCTCGGAAGAGAACGGGATCACGACCGTCGCGTTCGAGGACAACGGCTGCGGCATCCAGGACACCGACATGAAGAAGGTGTTCGAGCCGTTCTACACGACCAAGGAGATCGGTAAGGGAACCGGCCTCGGCCTCTCGATCTGCGCGCGGATCATGGAGAAGTTCCACGGAGGCCTCTCGCTCGACAGCACGCCGGGCGCGGGCACGACCTTCACGCTGCGATTCCCCACCGTCGAACGGGATGACCAGCGAACGCCGACCTCAAAGAGCGCCGAATAACCGAGCGCTCCGCAGAAACCGACCGAATCACGAAAGTCTGAACACGATCGAGGAAGTGGATCGATGAGTCGAGGAAGAATCCTGGTAGTGGACGATGATCCCCTGATCCTGCGCTCGCTCTCCGAGCTGTTGCGGCTCGAGAAGTACGACGTGCAGACAGCGGCAAGCGGCCTCGAAGCGCTGCAGACGCTGAAGGATCATCCGGTGGACATCATCGTCTCCGACATCAACATGCCGGAGATCGACGGCTTCAAGCTCCTCCAGGAGGTGAGGTCGCGCTATCCGGAGATCCTTCCGATCCTCGTCACCGGTTACGGGACGATCGAGAACGCCGTCGAGGCCATGCGCCAGGGTGCGTACGACTACGTCACCAAGCCGCTCGTCGACGACGAGATCAAGCTGATCCTGCAGCGCGCCATGGAGCAGAAGCGGCTGCGCCAGGAGAACCAGGATCTCCGCGACCGGCTCGATATGAAGTTCAAGTTCGACAACATCATCGGACACGATCACCAGATGCAGCGGATCTTCGAGACGATCCGCACCATCGCCGATACGAAGGCCACGGCGCTCATCACCGGCGAGAGCGGTACCGGTAAGACGATGATCGCCCGCGCCATCCACCACAACTCGAGCCGACGCAACGAGAAGTTCATCGAGGTCAACTGCGGCGCCCTGCCGGAGACGCTCCTCGAGAGCGAGCTGTTCGGCCACGTCCGCGGCTCCTTCACCGGCGCCTTCAAGGACAAGACCGGCAAGTTCCAGCTCGCCGACGACGGAACGATCTTCCTCGACGAAATCTCGACGGCCTCGAAGGCCCTGCAGGTGAAGATGCTGCGCGTGCTGCAGGACAAGGAGTTCGAGCGCGTCGGTCAGCACGAGACGATCAAGGTCGATGTCCGCATCGTGCTCGCCACCAACGTGGACCTGATGGAAGAAGTCCGACAGGGCAACTTCCGCGAGGACCTCTTCTACCGAATCAACGTCGTCTCGATCCACCTGCCGCCGCTCCGCGAGCGCGTCGTGGACGTGAAGTACCTCGCCGAGCACTTCATGGGCCACTACGCCGTGGAGAACGGCAAGCACTTCGACGGCATCGACGACGACGCCATGAACACGCTCCAGAACTACCACTGGCCGGGCAACGTCCGAGAGCTCGAGAACGTCATCGAGCGAGCCGTGGTGCTCTCGAACGCGAGCAAGCCCTTCATCACGATCGATGACCTGCCGCCGAACCTCCACAGCACGGAGGCGCCGGTGATCACCGACGATCGCATCCTCCCCCTGAAGGAAGCCCTGAAGGATCCGGAGAAACGCATCATTGAGCGCGCGCTTCGCGCCAACAAGTGGAACCGCCAGAAGACGGCGCAGATGCTCCAGGTCAACCGAACGACGCTCTTCAACAAGATGAAGAAGTACGGGCTGCTGGCCGACTGAGCCGCGGTCCGTGGTGTGCGATCCGGCCGTCGTTCGCCCTCGTCGCAGGGCCGACGCCGCGGAGGGGGCTTTGGTAGAATCGAAAACGCAATGAGACTCCCCTTCAGACACCACGCGTGGCTTCTTGCCTTCGCGGTACTTCCCTTCTTCGTCACGGGTTGTGGCAGTGGCGACGCGAAGGAAACGGCCGAAGGGCTCATCGAGGATCGCCGCTACAGCGAGGCTCAGCGCGTCCTCCAGAAGTACGTCGAGCGCACCCCCCGGGATGCCGAGGGGAAAGTCCTTCTCGGCCGTGCCTACAGCGGCGCGAAGAACCACACCGCCGCGCTCCAGCAGCTCGACGGGGCGCTCGAGATCGACCCGCTCAACTCGGAAGCCATCGAGTGGCGATCGCGCGCCATCCGCGAGCAGGCGAACGACCTCACCCGAGGCGGCGACCTCGACGGCGCTCGAACCCTGATCCAGGGCGCCATCGCGGATCTCGAAAGCCGGATTGCCGACTTCCCCGAGCCCGCGCTGCTGTACGTCTGGATCGGAAACCTGCGGCTTCTCCAGTTCGACACGCACCTGAAGGATGTCCTCGTCCTTCTGAGAGCCGCGTTCGAGCCGATCGAGGTCGGACCACACCAGGCTCGACTCAACGGCTACATCATCGCCCCGCCCTCGGCCGAGTCCGCGCGACGCTCGGCCTTCCTCAACGGGCTGCGACAGAATCCGAGCTTCGGCGGCATCCCGGCGGTCACCCGCGAGATGGTCAACGCCAAGACCGCGTTCCGCCAGACGATCGAGAACCTCGAGCGCGCGCTCAAGAGCGACCCCGACCTATCGACGGCGGCCCGCGCCCTCGCGACGATCTACCTGCAGGTCGGGCAGATCGACGATGCGCGCAAGATGTGCGAACGCCTGGTCGCGATCGAAGTCGACGAGGACTCGCCCGCGACGCTCCTCGACGACCGGCTTCAGGGGCAGCTGCTGCTCGCGAACATCCTCGAGCGCCGCAAGGATCCCGAGGGCGCCGTGGAACAGCTCGAGGAGGCCTACGCTTCCGAGCTCCTGCCGCAGGGCCGCAAGCGCGAGATTCTGCACCGTCTCTGCTTCCTGCTCTCGGATCTCGGCGTCGACGATCCCGACCAGTACGAGAAGCTCCGCGAGGTCACGCGCACGCTCCTGTCCGACAACCGACTCGACATGGTCGGGCGCATCCACGAAGCGATCGTCGCCTACCACCGCGACGAAGATCCGCGACACGCCGTCGTGATCCTGAACGCCTACCCGCGCATCGGAGGTCGCCAGTACGTGCCGGCCCTCGAGACGCTCGCCCGCGCCCACCGGGACCTCGGCGACTACGCGGCGGCGATCCTGACGCTGAACCGCATCCTCGAAGAAGACCCCGAGCTGATGACGGCGCGAGCCCTGCGGGCCGAGACGTATCGCATGTGGGGCTATCGACAGGAAGCGCTCGCCGAGTGCCGCGCCATCCTCGACAGCACGCCGCAGAACACCGTCGTCCAGGAGATCCTGCGAAGGACCTACCTCGGCGAGATCGTGAAGCCCGACGACCCCGAGATCAAGACCATCGCGCAGGCCTACGAGCATCTTCAGCGCTCGCAGTTCGACCAGGGCGTCCGTTACCAGCTCGCGAGGCTCCTCGCCCTCGACGGCCAGGTCGAGAGAGCGGTAAGCGAGCTCGACAAGCTCGTCGAGGCTTTCCCGGGGAACTTTATCCCGCACGAGGTGCTCGGTCGACTGTGGCTCGCCCGCGGCGACATGGCCGCCGCGAAGAAGGAGTTCGGCATCGTCCAGCAGCTCGGCCGCAACCTGCCCGACGGGCTCGTGGGTCAGGCCGAGTGTCTGCTTCGGGAGAGCAACTACCGCGACGCGTACACGCGCCTGAACCGAGCCCTCACGATCGCGCCCGACGTGCCGTCCATCCTGCTCCTGATGGCGACGAACGAGACTCGGCGTGGCAACGCGTGGCGCGCGATCCGCTACATCAAAGGCGACGAGAAGAACGAGATCGCCTCCGCGAGCGAGCTCGCGACGCCCGAGCAGGCGCTCGACCTCGCCTGCGTCAACGAAGAGATTCGCTTCTCGAACGCCCTGCGACGCGAGGGCGAGACGCGCACCGAGATGCTCGAACGCACGCTCGAGGCCTTCGAGAAGCTCGCCAAGAGAAACCCGGACCAGATGCGTCCCCGCGTCGGCGTCATCCGCACCCTCGACGCGCTCGGCCGCGAGTACAACGCGCGCTCGATCCTCTACCCTACGCTCGATCGGGAAGCGCCCCTGCCGTCCACGCAGACGCTCTTCGAAGAGGACGCCCTCGTTCTGTACTTCGAGTGGCTGATCGAGAACAAGCGCATGCGCGAGGTCTTCGAGATCCTCAAGGCCACGCGCGACGGTTCGGTCCCGCTACGCTCTCGCGTGCGGACCGCGCTCGCCGAAGCCCAGTTCGATGCCGACCACCACGAAGCCGCCGTGGCCCTCGCTCGGGGGGCGGCGCGCGACCTTCCGATGGACGTCCGCGTCAACAGCGTGCTGGCGCTCGACCAGCTCCGCCGCGGCAGCGGGGACGCGCTCAAGAGCCTCAACAAGGTGGTGGCCGTGTCCCCGGGCGACGTCGAGGCCTACCGCCTTCAGGCGGAAGCTCTCGAGAGCCGCAGCTCCCCGCAGATCCTGAAGGTCTATCAGCGTCTGCTCAAGCTTGTTCCGAGCGACCTGGACGTCGTACAGAAGCTCGGGGATCTGTTCCTCCGCCGGAACCAGTCCGCGAGCTCGAGCCCGAAGACGCGGAAGTACCTCCAGGACAATCTCGAGACGACGAACCGGGTTCGCTTCCCGGCGCGCCTTCTCGCGATCCGCATCACCGATTCGTCCGACAAGGAAAAGGCTCGCGGAGCCGAGACCGTGCGCCTGCGCGTGCTCTCGATGTACGCGGCCGAACGCATCGCCCGCGAGCTCTCGCCGCTGACGCGCGCCTTCGATTCGGCCGTGTTCGAGATGCCGAAATCTACGGCGGCCCGGAAGGCCCAGATCGCGTCGAACCGCGTCCCTGCCTTCCTCGATCGCAAGGAACGCCAGATCCTCGCGGGCCTGCTCATCTCTCAGGGAGCTCCGAAGGAAGCCCTCTGGACGATCACGCGATTCGACGCGGACGAGAGCGGCTCGGACGAGGACTTCGGCGAGCTCGACCTGCATCTGATCGCCGTCGCGCTCATCGATCTGGGACAGCTCGACGAGGCGACGCAGATCGTCCAGGACGGACTGCTGACCTGGCCCGAGAGCGATGCCATGACTTCGCTGGCCTTCGCGCTGTCGCTGCGGTCCGGCGACTTCGCGGCCGCGCGCCAGTGGGTCGTCTCCTTCGCACCGAGCGACGAGCGTGAAGCGTTCCTGCACTTCCTCCGCCTCGTCGAAGACCGCACGCCCTTCGATCCGCTACCGGGAATCCTGCTCGCTCGAACCGAGCTCTTCCTGCGGTTCCCCATCCTGTGGGCCGATGCGGTGCGAGAGGCCAAGAACCTCGCGCAGATCCTGCCGGCAAGCCCGATCCCCTACCTGCTGTGGGCCCAGACGCTCGCCAAGCAGGGCGAGATCACGCTGGCGATCCGCGTGCTCACCCAGTCCATGGAGCGAAGCCCCGACCACGTGCCGACGATCCTCACCGCCGTCGAGGTCCTTCGCGATCAGCGCAACGAGAAGAGCCTCGCCGAGGCGCTCCGCATCCTCAGCCGCGGGCTCGACTTCAATCCGGACTCGCCGCGCCTCATCTACACGCGGGCGCAGCTTCAGCTCAAGCACGATCGATCGCTGCGTCACAAGCAACCGATCCTTCGCATGCTCAAGCGAGCCCTCCAGCTCCTCGAAGACGAGGGCGAAGGAAAGACGCAGCTCGCGGAAGACATTCACCTCCGGATCGCGCGAATCCTCTTCGAGGAAGAGAGCTTTGCCGAAGCCGAGAAGTCCTATCGCGCGGCGGGCGACATCCGGCCCGATCGGGTCGAGACCCGCCTCCGCGTGATCGACTCGATCCTCGCCGACGACCGGCCGGACCTGGCCGTCGAGGAGGCCGACCGCCTCGTCGAAGCCGCCCCCGAATCCCCGCTGGCGTGGCTTGCCCTCGCCCGTGCGCTGCAAGCGAACGAACGTGGCGAAGAGGCCATCGCGCCGCTGCGGACCGTGCTCGAGCAGGATCCGCTGAATCCCGACGCGTACGAGCTGCTGGCCAAGATCGCCGAGACCGACGAGCGCGCCGTGAGCGCCCTCGAGTGGTACGAGCGGGTCTCGCTTCTCGACCCGAGTCGGTTCAAGGCGCTCGGACGCCTCGCGCAAACGCGTCTCGAGGCGCTGCGCCAGGCTCAGGAACAGGAAGCGCCGATCTCCCCCGAGGGACAGGAGTCGCTCCTGCGGCGCGCGAAGGACGAATTCGAGCAGTGCCTGACCGCCCTTCCCGCCAAGGCCGCAGGGCCGCGCCTCGAAGCGGTGCGCGGCCTGCTGGTGTGCCTGCACAATCTCGGCGAGCCCAAGGAGCTCCTGAAGACGAGCAACCGACACTACAAGCTCGTCAAGAACGATCCCGGGTCGCTCCTCCTCATCGGCCGTGCCTACCTCGCCCTCGAGCAGGGTGAGCCCGCCGAAGAGACGCTCGAGAAGCTCGTGGAGATGGCTCCCGAGAACCCGCGTGCCCGCTACTACTACGCGGAAGCCCTGCGGCTGCGCTTCGACAGTCCGGCCGCCCGGCGGGAGTACCAACGCGCGGTGAGCCTCGCCCAGGAAGGCGCCGAGTTCCCCGAGCTCGCGCAGGCCGAGCAGCGCCTCCAGTCGATGCGGTCGAAGAAGCGCAAGAACTAGTCGCGCTCGAGCCGCTCAGCCTCTCCGGGAGACGACCCTCTCGAGGTGAAGCGCCTGCTGCTCGGCCCGATCCGCGAGCACGTCGCGCACGGTCGTGAACTCGAACTCGTCGATCAGGCGGCACATCCGGTCTGCGGTGCGGTCGATGTTCCCGTAGTGCCGCCAGCGCGTGATACGGCCGACCGGAACGCGAGGCTGATCCGGATCGAACTCCCACGGGTGCAGGTAGAGGATGCCGGGCTGTCCGCTCCGGTTCGCGTGTCGGAAGCCTCCGCGCACGAGCCCGAGCGGGAACAGGCGCAGGTACGCCCCGCCCGCTGCCGGCAGCCGTCGCCCGAAGAACGGACGTGTCGTCGGCGGAAACTCGGTGATCCGCCCCGCCGCCCCCGCTTCCCGCTCGTGCAGGAACGGATCGCTACCCCGCCATCCGTATCGCGGGTGGGTCACGGGAAAGATGCTCGAGTCGTACTCGTGGCCGGTCTCGACCAGCGTCTCGAGAGCCCAGGCGGAGCGCGGCGTGATCGAGAAGCTCGGCGCGCGATATCCGACCACGCGCTGGCCGCTGATCTCTTCAAGCACGCGTCTCGCCCGTGAGACATCCTCGCGGAATGCCTCCTCGGTCATGTCGTACACGAGGCGATGGCTCGTGCCGTGGGACGCGATCTCGTGGCCGGCCTCGTGGATCTCGCGAACGAGATCCGGATACCGTTCCGCCACCCACCCGAGCACGAAGAACGTCGCCAGGACGCCCTTCTCGTCGAGAATCTCGAGAATGCGACGCGTCGATTCGACGACCCGTGAGGGCAGAGTGTCCCACTGTTCGCGCGGCAGAACCGTGGCGAAATTCGATACGTGGAAGTACTCCTCGACGTCGAAGGTCAGGGCGTTGCGCATCCGTCCATTATGATTCGCGTCGGTAGCCGGTCAACCCGAGGCCGGGCGCTACTTCCGGTTCTTCGTCGAACCGGAACGCGATGCCCCATCCCGCCACCTCGTGAACGACGAGTCGCTCGATGCGAAGCACCGTGCCGCGTGCGGTCACCGACGGACCGAGCACCGTGGTGACGGGACCGTGAGGCGTGGATTCCGTGTCGAGCGGAGCGAGAAGGCGAATCAGGACCGGGTCGCCGGGCGCAAACGGGACGAAGTCGAAGACGCGGGCGTGAACCCCGCCGGGACTGACGTCCGTGGTCTGCAGATTGGCGGCGACCGGAGCGAGCAGGAGTAGATCCCTCGGATCGTGGATCGAGAGGGGGAGTGTGCGGACCGTGCGCGGGAAGACCCGGCGGTCCTGTGTGGTGAGAGTCATGAAGCAGAAGTGTTCCCTTGATCGCAGCGACCCCCTTGCGGGTGCTGGACCGGGATAGCAAGCAACCGAGGTGCCGAATTTTGCGACACCTGTCGGTCGTCGCCCCAACTCACCCTCCGTGCGTGGCTTCGGACGCCCTGTCACCACCGAAAGCGCGCGGCGGTTCGTCGCGGGATGTCGAGATTTTTCGTCAGCGCAACGCCGTGCGTCGAGTTTCGTGAACATCCGCGTCGCCGGAGAGCGCCGGCAAAGCGACGTCGACGAAGTCCTCGAGCCGCCGGAGCGCCGCCTCTTGCGCGCTCGGCTCCGCCCCCTCGATCGGCGTCGAAAGACGCACCATCGCTCCCTCTCCCGAGCCGCCGAAGAAACGGCTCGCGATCAGATCGATCTGCGCCCCGAGGAAGCCCGCGTGATGACGGTGCCCCGCCATGTACCAGAACCCGACGAGCGTGCGGTTGCCCGAGCGCGAGACCCGCATCAGGTTGACGGTCAGGTCCTCCCGGCCCGCGAGTCGCGCACGACGACGTTCCTCGATCTCGTAGCCCCAGCCGCGGTAGCAGATCTCCGGCGGATGAAAGCTGCGACGATCGCCGTTCGAGCGCACGACGCAGAGGTGCACCTCCCCCGCATCGCGTCGATCGACGTAGGTGCGATTCACGACGCGCGTCGTCCCGAGCAGTTCGCGTGTGCGCTGGCTGAGCTCGACCTCCCAGCCGTCGTAGGCCCCGAGCCGAAGCGGGATCTCTCGATCGGCCGCGCGGTCGAGCTCGTCGCGTCCCGACGCACCGATCCACGTGACGAGCGCGAACGGCGCCAGAAGAGCGATCGCGATCCATAGGCGCGTGCGGCGGCTCATGCCGGGGCTCCCTCCATGCGGCGCTCCACCCACTGCACGGCGACGAACAGACCGCACAGCGTCACGGCATAGATCAGGAGTCCCGTACCGTCGTGAATCAGCCCGGAGAGGCGTTCTGCGCCAATCCAGTGGGCTACGAGACAGAGCACGAAAACGCGCAGGACGTTGCCGAGGACGGCGAGCGGAAGCACGAGCGTGTAGAGCGCGGCCTGCGGAATCATCCCGCCGGGAACGCGCTGCACGACGAGGAATCCGAGCGCGAGCAGAGCGATCAACGAGCGAAGGCCGCTGCATGCGTCGCCCACCATGAGCGTCTCGCTCCCGACGTAGAGCAGGCTACCCTGCTGCTCGACCGGGACGCCGACGACGCCGAGCGCCGCGACCGCCGTCGACGACGCGAGGAGCTTCAGCTTCAGGGTGAGGTGCGCGACGGCCACCAGCGGGATCGGCACCATGAACGCGAGGAACGCGACCGGCGCCGCGACGACGCGAAGGATCGCGCGGCCGAACAGCGCGAGCACGAGCCCCGCCGCGACCACGACCATCGAGTAGCCCGACGGGAAGTGGACCCCGAGCGCCTGGCTGACCGCGTGCAGAAGAAGTCCCGCGCCCGCGAGCGCGAAGCCGCGAGCATCCGGGGACACCTCCGCGAGACGGAGCCGGTCCCGACGCATCCAGATCCATCCGAGCGCCACGGGGGCGATCAGATAGCCATGCGAGAAGTACGAGCCGGCCGCGGTCCAGCGGTCCGCCATCCAGACCACCGTCGGTCCGTACACGACCGCGAGCAGCCCGAAGAGGACCGCGAGCGGGAGGAGATCGCGCGATTGCTTCGCCATGACGCGGGTGGAGGAAGCAAACCGAGCGCCGATCGGGCCGGCTTCGCCCGAAAACCCTAGCGGGGGGCAGCCTCGGTCAGCCGCTCGGCCCGAATCGCCCCCTCGAGCTCGACGATCCGACGGGCGTTCGCGAGCCAGGTCATGCCGCCTTCGACCACGCGGCGGCGCGCGCCCTCGCTCAGCCGCTGCCGGAGCGCGTCGTCCGTGACGAGCCGAACGAGCGCGTCGGCCAGGGCCGCACCGTCCCCGGGCGGGAACAGGAGCCCCTCCGCCCCTTCGCTCACGAGCTCTCGGATGTTCGGCTGATCCGGCCCGACGACAGGCTTGCCGCACGCGAAGTACTCGGGAATCTTCATCGGGCAGGCGTACTCGGTCGCGGCCGGCTGCAGGGCGATGTCGAACGCGGCCACGTGCGCGGGCATGTCCGCGCGCGAGACCGGCCCGGTGACGTGGACGCGCTCGGCCACGCC
>CAZQZX010000235.1:0-10614 GCA_964597885.1 uncultured Planctomycetota bacterium | reverse complement strand
ATATGGCCGTCGGCGTCGAGATCCACGGCGTGAAGCTCGAGCGGGCGTGCCACCGGGAAGACATCCGCGAAGAAGAAGAGGCCGTTGCCGTCGCCGAAGAAGTACCGGACGTCGCTCCGCTGGAAACGGTTCACGGCGTAGTCGACGTTCCCGTCCTCGTTGAAGTCTCCGGTGACGACCGCGTCCGCCGGAACAGCGGTATTGTTGAAGCTCGCGAGCGTGAACGACCCCGCTCCGTCACCGGCGTAGATCTCCACGCGCGACACGCTCTCCGAGGTGACCAGCACGTCCAGGTGGTCGTCCGAGTTGACGTCGGCGATCGCGAGGGTGCTCGGCCGGTCGAACGTCGCGACCGTTCCCGCGAGCGCGAAACCCCCGGCGCCGTCGCCGAGCAGCACCGACAGCGTATCCGAGCCGTAGTCGGCCACGATGAGGTCTGAGTGTCCGTCCTCATCGAAGTCGCCGGAGCCGAGATCCAGAGGAAAATCGCCGACGGCGATGCTGCCGACGGCGATCATCCCCCCCGCACCGTCGTTGAGGAGCACGGCAACCTCGTCGGAGTGGACTTCGGTCGCGGCAAGATCGGGAAGGCCGTCCTCGTTGAAGTCCTCGCTCACGACCGCGCGCGGCCGCTCGAGCGCGTATCGCGACTCCGCTTCGAACGTGGCCGCACCGTCGTCGAACAGCACGACGATCGCGCGATTCACGCGTCGCGACACGACGAGGTCGAGAAACCCGTTCTCGTCGAAGTCCGCGGCGCAGGTCGCCCCGGGCCATCCGGCGAGCGCCATCCGCTGCGAGCGAACGAATCCCCGCTGCCCGTCCCCGCGAAACACGTGCACCGAATCGTCGGGCTCGCTGCCGACCGAGACCGCCAGATCCGGATGGCCGTCCTCGTCGAGATCGCGCACGGTCACCGATGTGGCGAAGGCGCCGGCGTCGACCGTGACCGCGGTTCCCTCCGCGAACGTGCCGTCCCCGTTCCCGTACCACAAACGCACCTGCGAGAGCTCGTAGTTGCAGACCAGTACATCCACGTGCCCGTCGGCGTCGAGATCGTCGGCCGCTACGAAGCGCGCGGACGGCACCGCGATCGCGGCCGACGGCGCGAAGCCGCCACTTCCGTCACCGCGCAGGATGGACACTTCGTCTCCGTCGTAGGTCGCGACGACAAGATCGATGTGGCCGTCGCTGTCGAAGTCGTCCGCAGCGGCGGCTTGCGGATCGAGCCCGGTCGCGATGTCGACGCCGGCCGAGAATCCGCCCGCGCCGTCACCGAGATGGATCCAGATCGCCGAGGACTCCTCGTCGACCGCGGCGAGATCGACGGCACCATCGCCGTTCCAATCACCGGCGAGGAGGAAGTTGGCGTCCTGCGGCCCTTGGACGTTCACCGCGCCGCTGAATCCGCCGGCGCCGTCGCCGAGATGGATCGAGAGGTCGTGATCGCTGTTCGGCGAATGCCCGAAAGCCACGTCGAGGTGACCGTCGCCATCGAAGTCGGCGACCGCGGTCGAGATCGGGTTGTACTCGGTCGGCAGCTGCACCGCTTCGAACCCGCCGGAACCATCGCCGAGCAAGAGCTCGAACTCGGATCTTCCGGTACCGCCGTAGAGGATGTCGACGTGGCCATCCTCGTCGAAATCGGCGCACGCGGGAACCGCGGCGGCCTGCCTCCAGAGGAAAGCCCTCGGGGCATCGAGACGAACGGAGTCGGCAAGTGCAGCGGTCGAAAGGGAAAGCAACAGCCCGAGAAGTGGGAGTGCCGGCGACACGGAAATCGGAGTGCAATGACGGCGAGTCGATCTCACGACGGTCCTCCGCATGCCACGTCCCTGCGCCCCGGCGCGATTGTATCGGGCGCCGCGTGATCCCGTCAATCGTCCCCGCAGGGGGAAGGACATCTGGCTGGCATTCATCGTTGCGATCGCCTAGGGTGGAGACACACGTCTCGGACCCCGCGCGCCCGACCGCAAGCAGAAGGAGGACGTCGTCGATGCAGAACTTCGCTCGAGCCTGCTTGACCGCAACGCGAACCCCCTCGCTCCCGTCGCACTTCCGGACCGCGATCCTCCTCGTCGCGATGGCGCTCGCTTGCGCCTATCCCGCCGTCGCCGGAGACGAGCCGTTCTCCATCTCACTCACGCCCGACAGGGACAACACGCTCTACGAGCTCGGCAACGGCGAGACGAGCAACGACGCGGGCGACCACCTCTTCGCCGGCGTGGTGTTCCTGACGTTCCCCGAGCGCTTGCGCCGCGCCGTCCTGTACTTCGACATCGCGGCGAACGTCCCCCCCGCCGCGACGATCACCGGGGCACGCCTCGAGATGACGGTCACGAAGACGCGCGACGCGACGATGCGCCCCTTCGACCTCCACCGGCTCCAGCGAGCCTTCGGAGCGAGCGGTATGTCGGACGCGATCGGCCAGGAGGGCATGGGCGCACCGGCAAGCCCGCTGGACGCGACCTGGCTGCACTCGATGTACGACACGGAGCTGTGGACGAGCCCGGGCGGCGACTTCGACGCCGTCGCATCGGCGAGCGCGATGGCAGGGCCGGACGGATCCGTCGTCACGTGGTCCTCCGCGACGTTGCTCTCCGACGTGCAAGCCTGGCGCGACGACCCCTCGCAGAATCACGGTTGGCTCCTCCGCGGCCCCGAGGACACGCAGGAGTCCAGGACCGCGCGGCGGTTCGCCTCCGGCGAGAATCCCGAAGTCGCCGAGCGGCCCAAGCTCATCATCGATTTCACGCTGCCGAGCGACACCTGTCTGCCCGGCGGCGTCGGTGGAGCGGCAACGCCGAACGACGTCCTCTTCGTGAACGGCCAGGTCGGCGATGCGCAGCGGATGATCACCGTCCAGACGGGCGACCCGCTCGCGATCACCATGGCGAGCCCCCCGTCGCGGACCGGGCAGTCCTCGCGCTTCGTCCTCTACGCATGGCGAGCGGTCCCGTCGGCGTCGCCCCTCCAGATCCTGCCCTTCCAGGTCGGCGTGCTGTGCCTGCCGCCGCCGCTCAGCCTCGACGTCCCGAAACCGCGCGTCGTCTGGAACAACCTCGGGGCGCCCGGCCGACTCGGCCAGGCGACGAAGCCCTCGACCCCGGCACCGTCGACCGTCCTAAACCTGAACAACGGATTGGGAAGCCCCATCACGGCGACCCTGCAGGGCATCATCCAGGACGACGACTCCGATTCTCCTCGCGGACTCAGTACGACGAACGCCATCGTCCTCGACGTCCTCTAGGCGCATCGCGCGAATCGAATCCGAAGGTGCGGACGACCTCCGATCGGGCGCCCCGGGCGAGCGCGGAGAATCGGCGCAGGAGCCCGTACCGAGGTGCTATGATGCCAGCCTCTCGATGCGCTTCACCAACGGAGGGAACATGAGAGACGGGATATCGAATCGGAGCGCCCGGCGTGCGCTCCTCGTCACCACGCTCGGGATGGTGCTCGGGCTCTTCGCCACCGGCTCGTTCGCTCGACAGTCGGACGAACCCCTCAGTCCTCGCATCGCCAACTACGAGATGGACATCCTTCTCGACAAGAAGGAGCGCTCCCTCGAAGGCGACGAGACGCTGACCTGGACGAACACGACGTCGCAGCCCGCCGGTGATCTGCACTTCCACCTCTACTACAACGCGTGGCGCAACAACAAGAGCTCGTTCTTCCGGGGCTATCGCTATCGCGATTTCAACCTCTCCGGCTACCGCAAGGACGAGTGGGCCTACTGCGACATCCGCAAGATCATCCTGCTCGAGGATGAGGGACGCGAGCGGCGCGATGTCACGGGACTCCTCGAGTACATCCAGCCGAACGACGGCAACCCGCACGACCGCACCGTCATGCGCGTGCCCCTCGAGCAGCCGGTCGGCCCCGGCGAGACGATCCGCGTGCAGATCCAGTGGACGTCGAAAGTGCCGCGCACGTTCCGGCGCACGGGAGTGCGCGGCGACACGTACTTCCTCGCGCAGTGGTTCCCGAAGATCGGCGTGTTCGAGGAGTCGGGCTGGAACTGCCATCAGTTCACGGGCACCGAGTTCTTCGCCGACTTCGGCACCTATGACGTCCGCCTGACGGTTCCGGCCGACTGGGTCGTGGGCGCCACCGGCAAGCGCGAGAGCCCGCCGACCCCGAACGACGACGGCACCGTCACGCATCGCTTCGTCCAGCACGACGTTCACGACTTCGCCTGGACGACGAGTCCGGACTACATCGTCGACGAGCAGGAGTTCACGGCCGAGGGTCTGCCGTCGGTTCGCATGCGACTGCTTCTGCAGCCGGACCACAAAGCCAAAAAGCAGCGCTACTTCGAGGCAACGGCCCACACGCTCAAGCACTTCGGCCAGTGGTTCGGGCCGTATCCGTACGACCATGTGACCATCGTCGACCCGGCGTTCCGGTCGGGCTCCGGCGGGATGGAGTACCCCACGTTCTTCACGGGTGGAACGCGCTGGCTGTCGCCGGCGTCGATGCTCTCGCCCGAGGGTGTCACCGTCCACGAGTGCGGTCACCAGTGGTGGTACGGCATCGTCGCGAACAACGAGTTCGAGCACGCCTGGCTCGACGAGGGCCTCAACACATACTCGGAGCGCCGCGTGCGTCACGAGGTGTACCCGCCGAGCAAGATGACGCGCCGCTACTTCGACGGCATCGTGCCGGTGGTGTTCCACGATTTGCCCGCGACGTTCCGGCTGGACAGCGCCGACCGCTATCGTGGCTTCGAGTCGACCCTGAAGCGCGACTCGATGGCGACCGATTCGTGGAAGATCGGACCCGGAGCGTACGGCCGCCTTTCCTACGACAAGCCGGCCTTGATGCTGCGCACGCTCGAGAACTTCCTCGGCTGGGAGGCCATGCAGAAGGTCTTCTCCACGTACTACGACCGATGGAAGTTCAAGCATCCGAAGCCGCAGGACTTCTTCGACGTCGTCGACGAGGTCACGGGGCAGGACATGGGCTGGTTCTTCGAGGCCGCCTACTACGGCTCGGGACTCTTCGACTACGGGGTCGACTCCGTGAAGTCGCAGCGCACCGACAAGGTCCGCGGCCTCGTGGAGGAAGACGGCGAGCTCGTTCCCGCGCCGAAGACCGGTCGCACGCGCGAGTCCGAGTACGAATCGTCCGTGGTCGTCCGTCGCTGGGGCAACGCCACGTTCCCGGTCGAGGTCCGCGTCACGTTCGACGACGGCGAGCAACGTATCGAGAACTGGAACGGCAAGTCGCGATGGACCCGCTTCGACTACACGCGACCGTCGCGCGTCGCCCGCGTCGAAGTCGATCCCGACCGACGCCTCGTCCTCGACGTGAACTCGGTCAACAACACGTGGGTGCGCGAATCGGAGCGGCGTCAGGCGTCGCTCAAGTGGGGCGTCCGCTGGACGCTTTGGCTGCAGAACCTCCTCGAGCAGATGGCGTTCTTCTCGTAGGGAATCGATAGGGAGATTCGAATCATGAAGGACGTGCTGCGGGACGGATTCGCGCGCGCCTTTCGAAGCAAGCGCTACATGCTGCTCGTGTACCTGGTGAACCTCATCGTGGCCGGCAGCCTCGGCTACGTCATCGCGACGGCGATCCAGGACTCGCTCGGCGACAGCGCCGCCTCCGAAACGCTGGTCCAGGGCTTCGACCCTCACTGGTACGACGGCTACCAGCAGGAGGCGCAAGGCGTCGCCGCGACGTTCGATCCCCGAAACACGGGACTCGGTGCCTACCTCGACGGCCTAGAGACGTGGCTCGGGGGCGACTTCGACAAGACCGAACCGACGATCCTCATCGCGATGATCCTCTACGCGCTGGTGTGGACGCTCCTGTCGCCCGGGTTCATCTCGCGATACGCGTCGAGCTCGGAGAGCGAATCGTTCTTCGGTGATTGCGCGCGCTTCGCGCTGCGGTTCGTGCTCCTCGCGCTGCTGGCCGGCGCCGCGTTCTACTCGATGTTCCGGTGGGCGTTCCCGCCGGTCTCCGAGTGGATCGCCGACCGAACGCGCGAGACCACCGACGAGCGTGTCTTCGCCGCGTATCGCTTCCTCGGACTGTTCGTCGTGGCGCTCGGGCTCGGGCTGATCGACCTGATCTTCACGCTCGCGCGCAGCATCACGGTCGTCCGAGGATTGAAGCTCGGCGTGATCGTCGCGCCGCTGCGCGGGCTGTTCGTGATGGTCTCGAACCCGGTCCGAACGATCGGATTCCAGCTCGCCCTCACCGGCGTCCTGATCGCAGTGCTCGCCCTGTCGAGCCTCTTCTGGCGCTACTACGCGGGAATGGTCGAGCCCGGAAGCACGACGGGAATCCTCGTCGGCGTCGCGGCCGGCCAGGTCCTGATCCTCGCCCGCATCTTCCTGAAGTGCTGGTTCCTCGCGGGCACGACGTCGCTCTACGAATGCCTCGCGTTCCCCGGTGGGCATCCGAGTGCGCCCGTGGCCGCGGGTGCCGCAGCCGCAGGTGCAGCTTCGCCTTCGCAGGCGGCGGACGCTCCCGAAGCGCCGTCTTCGGCCGCTCCGGTAGCTGCCGCAGCGGTCGCGACGGCGGCAGCCGCAGCCGACGGCGAGGGCGGCAGCAACGAGGGCGACGAGGCCACGCCGATTCCGCCGGACGTCCCGGTGTCGACCGGCCAGATGGCGAGCTTCGCATCGGTCGGTGCCGAAACCCCGCAGGAGACGAGCCCCGTCGAAGCCGAGCTCCCTCCCCCGGAAGCCGGCGCCGAGACGTACGACATGTCGGAGGAGACGGGCTACCGGGCGGCTGCAGCCGCGACCGCCAAGGAAGAGTCCGAAGCGGACGCGAGCTCGAGCGACTCTGAATCGGGCGACGAAGCCGCAGACTCTGAATCGGGCGACGGCGCCTCGGATGCCGACGCGACCGACGATTCTTCCGACAGTACGAGCGACGACGACGACCGGCCGCTCTGAGACCGGCTCGGCGAGCGCCGCTCGCCGCTAGCGACGCGGGTCGGTCACGGCCTTGACGACGCCTGCCACCATCGTCTCCGGCGTGACGCCATCGGGACAGCCTCAGCACCCGCACGTCGGGTCGCAGCTCGCTCTTCTCGGCCGCGACTCGAATCATGGGTCGTCTCCCGCCCGTCCCCCGGAGCTTCTCCGCGCCTCGTGTGTTGACGCGGACGCCCCGATGGACCGATAGTTTCTGTACCGCCGACGCTCTGCCGGGCTTCCGGCGAGCGAAGGCCACATCAATGAGAGAGGATTCGCCGATGAAAACGATGCGTCCGATCGAGATTCGGATCGCGCTCGCCCTGAGCGCCCTCCTCGGGATCGCCGCCACCCTGCCGGGGTGCGCGTCGAAGCCCCTCCTGCCCGATGTCGGCTACCTCTACGACAAGGCGGCCATGCACACCCAGGGCGGCGCTCGGAACCCCGTCATCGTCATCCCGGGAATCCTCGGCTCGAAGCTCACCGAGCGCGGCACGGACCGCGTGGTCTGGGGCGCCTTCGCCGGCAACTACGCCGATCCGCGGACCACGGACGGCGTGCGGCTCGTCGCGCTGCCGATGGGCGACGGCCGGCGCCTCGACGAGCTCACCGACAACGTCTTCCCCGCCGGGGCGCTCGACCGGCTGAACATCAATCTCCTCGGGATCCCGATCGCGATCCGCGCGTACGTCGACATTCTCGGAACGCTCGGCGTCGGCGGCTACCGCGACCAGCAGCTCGGGGAAGCCGGGATCATCGACTACGGAGACGAGCACTACACGTGCTTCCAGTTCGCGTACGACTGGCGGCGCGACAACGCCGAGAACGCGCGGCTGCTCGGCGAGTACATCCAGAACATCCACGACTACGTGACCGAGGAGCGCCGGAAGGAGCTCGGGCCGGACGCGCCTCCCGTGAAGTTCGACATCGTCGCGCATTCGATGGGTGGGCTCCTCACGCGGCACTATCTGCGCTACGGCACCGAGGCGCCGCCCGCCGACGGTTCGGTCCCGTGGAAGGGAGCCGAGCTCGTCGAGCGCGTGGTGATGGTGGGCACGCCGAACGCCGGCTCGGCCGATTCGATCGAGAACCTCGTCGAGGGGCGCAAGCTCCCCGTGGGACTTCCGTCGTACGACGCCGTCGTCCTCGGTACGATGCCCGCGATCTACCAGCTGCTGCCCCGCCACCGTCACGGTGCGATCCTCGATCATGAGACGGGCGAGCCGATCGACGTCTTCGATCTCGAGTTCTGGGATCGGATGCAGTGGGGCCTCGCGAACCCGAAGAAGGACGCGCTCCTCGAGAAGCTCCTGCCGGATGTCGACACGCCCGAGGAGCGCCGCCGCATCGCGCGCGAGCATCTCGCGAAGTGCCTGAAGCGCGCCGAGGAGTTCCACGAAGCGATGGACCGGCCCGCCGTTCCCCCGCCGGGCCTCCAGATGTACGCGATGGTCGGTGACGCGGTCCCCACGCCCGCGCGGCTCGAGGTCGACCAGAAGCGCCGACACGTCTCCGTCAGCGAGAAGGCCCCCGGCGACGGCATCGTCCTGAGGAGCAGCGTGCTCGCCGATGAGCGCATCAGCGGCGACTGGGAGCCGCGGCTGCGATCCCCCATCCGATTCCACCAGGTGATGTTCCTGTTCTCGGATCACCTCGGGCTCACGAAGGATCCGGTCTTCACGGACAACGTGCTGTACATCCTGCTCGAATCGCCGCGTCCGGAGATCCCGAGCTCTTAGCGAACGATGAAGCGTGACGTCTCGACAGTTCGGCGGCGAACGGCCATCGGCGCCCTCCTCGTGCTCACGCTTCTGGCCGCACTGTTCGCCGGAGTGGCGTACCGCGAGATCCTCGCCGAGGTCGATGCCCGCATCGCCGAGCGACGGACCGAGCTGCGCGAACGGATCCGCCTGACCGTCGACGCGTTCGATCGCGAGGTGTCGGTCCTCGAGGACGAAGCGAGAAGCGCGGACGCAGCCGAGCTGTTCGCCCTTACCGAGACGGACGACCTGGTGCGCCTCCCGTTCCGGCTCGACGCCGACCGCATCGCCGCTCCGCGAAAGCCGGACGACGCGTCGCTCGACGCCGCGCCGTGGGTCGTCCCTGCCACGGCTCCGTCACTACGATCGCTGCGCGAGCGGATCGACCGATGGCGGACCGAAGGACGCGCGGACCGATGCATCGAAGCCATCGACCAGCTTCTCGCTCGTTCGGACATCGAGTCGGGCGTCCGGATGGAAGCCACCCTGCTCCGCAGCGTGATCCAGCTCGAGTCGGACGATGCGATCGAACCGCCGGACGACGCGATCGCGACCGTCGAGAAAGCCGCCCCCGATGGCGATGAAGGATTCGTGTGGCTCCTCACGGCCCGGCTGAGGCTTGCCGGTGCGCTCCAAGA
This sequence comes from uncultured Planctomycetota bacterium, assembly GCA_964597885.1. Taxonomy (GTDB): domain Bacteria; phylum Planctomycetota; class JACOTG01; order JACOTG01; family JAUIME01; genus CAZQZX01. The sequence continues at coordinate 1,281 of CAZQZX010000235.1, read as the reverse complement.
GAACGGAAGAGCCGACGAGGCGACCGCGCTGCTGCTCCGCAACGTCGAGTCCCTCATCGGAGGCGACACGTGGTTCCGGCTCGGGCCTGCCGTCGAGTTTCACCAGCGGGAGACCCTGCGCCGTCTCTCGTCGGCCGACCTCGACGCTGCCGCCGGAGTACGCCGCGACGCCGCGACCGACGCGATCGCGCGCTACGAGGCCGAAGCACGCAGCCGACAATCCCTCGACGAAGCGACGGTCGCCCGGCTGCGGCTCGTCGCGGCCGCGAGCGCCGACGGCCGCGCGCGGATCGATCTCGAGCCGCTCCCGGGGGCCGAGGACCGCAGAACGTTCGTCCTGACACGCGACGGCACGCGCATCGACGGCTTCGAGCTCGCTTCCGACGCCGTCCGGAATCGCATCGAGGCCGGACTCCCCCGCAGCGCCGTGCTCGCCCCACGGCGCGAGTCGACGACCCGTCGAGCAATTGCCGATGCCTCGCCCGAGGTCCTCGAAGAACCGATCGCGGCCGGGCTCCCGTTCGTCGCGCGCCTCGACCTCGCGGACGAGCTCGCGCGGTATCGCGTTCGTCGCGGACTCTTCTACGCGGCCGTCTTCGGACTGGCGTGGCTCGCGATCGCGGGCGCCGCCTTCGCGACCTGGCGCGGCGTGATCCGGCAAGCCGAGCTCGCGCACGCGCGATCCGAGTTTGTCGCGAACGTCTCCCACGAGCTGAAGACACCGCTCACGCTCATCCGCATGTTCACGGATCTACTCCGCGAGGGGTACGCCCATCGTGAGGAAGAGCGCGACCGCGCGCTCGACATCATCGGACGCGAGGCCGGTTCGCTCACGCTGCTCATCGACAACATCCTCGAGGTCACGCGCATGGACCGCGGCGACGATCGCATCCACGCCGAGGTCGAGGACCCCGAGCCTCTGCTCCGCGAAGTGCTCGAGGAGATGCGCCCGATCCTCGAGCAGAAGGGCTTCCTCGTCGCGGAGCGGATCGAGGCCGCGCTGCCGCAGGTCGCGGTCGATCGCGCGAGCTTCGCGCGGGCGCTCCGCAACCTGCTCGCGAACGCGGTGAAGTACTCGCCCGAACGGCGCGAGATCGAGATCGGGGCGGCGAAGCGGGACGGCCGTGTGGCGTTCGAGGTGGCCGACCGCGGCGTGGGGCTTCCCGAGGGCGAGGAGTCACGGATCTTCGAACGCTATCATCGTGCCCTGGCGACCAGCCGCGAGCGGGCCATCGCCGGCACCGGGCCCGGGCTCGCGACCGTGCGACGGGTCGCGGAGAT
>CAZQZX010000234.1:0-10707 GCA_964597885.1 uncultured Planctomycetota bacterium | reverse complement strand
CCGCCCACCGAGGAAGCCCAGCAATGACTCCACCCGGCCGCGCATCCGAGCGACACGACCTCATGAGCTAGGAGACGCACGCCGGTACGTGGATCGGTTTCCGTCAGCCGGTGAACGTCGCGTACCGCAAGAAGAAGGGCGAGACGGTCGACACGACGCTCGGCTCGAACCCCGGCGAGGTCTGGGAAGAGGTCGAGTTCTGGATCGCCCTCACGCACGAGATCGATCCGGACGGCTCGCGCGGCATTCGCAAGTACTACGAGTCGCCGAAGAATCCGGGCCAGAAGATCACCGCCGACGAGTACTACGCGGACATCTTCGAGAACTCGGTGCCGGGCCTTCCCGAGGCGGCCGCGAAGGAGAAGCTCGAGCCGCTCGCCTACATGCGGAAGTACGCGGCGTTCGACGTCCCCTACGAGGGGCAGGAGCGCTACGCGAAGGACGGCAAGGACGGCAAGGCGGTCGGGTTCAAGACGCCGAGCGGCAAGCTCGAAATCTACTCGCCGACGCTTCGGGACTGGGGCTTCGGTGACGAGGCGATCCCGGGCTACATCCGTTCGCACGTGCACTGGCGCGAGCTCGACCAGGCCGCGGGCGAGCGAACGTTGTTGCCGACGTTCCGCCTGCCGACCCTCATCCACACGCGGTCGCACAACGCGAAGTGGCTGCAGGAGATCTCCCACACGAATCCGCTCTGGGTGCACCCCGAGGATGCCGAGCTGCTCGGCCTCGAGAATGGCGCGCTCGCCCGTGTGCATACGCGCATCGGGTACTTCGTGCCGCGCGTCTGGGTGACCGAGGGCATCCACCCGGGCGTCGTCGCGTGCTCGCACCACGTCGGGCGCTGGCGAACGCACCAGGGTACGGCCGGGCTTCAGGGCAACTCCCTGGTGACGATCGAACGCGGCGAGGGCACGTTCCTCATCCGCGCGAAGACCGGCCCCGGTCCGTACAAGAGCGCCGACCCCGACACCGAGCGCATGTGGTGGAAGGAAGCGGGCGTCAACCAGAACCTGACGTTCCCGCCGCAGCCCGACCCGGTGAGCGGCATGCAATGCTGGCACCAGAAGGTCCGCGTGGAGGCCGCTCCCGAAGACGCGCGCTTCGGCGATGTCTTCGTCGACACGAACAAGTCGATCGAGGTCTACGAGGAGTGGAAGAAGATGGCCAAGCCCGCGCCCGGTCCCGGCGGACTGCGGCGACCGCTGTGGCTGAACCGCCCGCTCCATCCGGTGCCCGAGGCGTACAAGCTGGGATGAGATCGTCGCTCGAATGAAATGAGGTGCGGATGATGCGACTCGTCGAGAATCGGAATCGAATCTTGGGGGTCGCGGCGTTCGTGCCCCTCGTCTTGTTCGCTTCGGTTTCGCAGGCCGCCGACGGTGTCGTCTTCGTCGAGGCCGAGAGCTTTGCCGAGCGCGGCGGCTGGAAGCTCGACACGCAGTTCATCGAGATCATGGGCTCGCCGTACCTGCTGGCGCACGGACTCGGGGAGCCGGTCGCGGATGCGCGCACCACGGTGACCTTTCCCGAGCCGGGCGACTACCGCGTCTTCGTGCGGACGAAAGATTGGGTGGCTCGCTTCGGGGCTCCGGGTACGCCGGGACGCTTCCGGTTGCTGGTGAACGGCACGCCGCTCGCGACGACCTTCGGCACCGAGGGCGCCGAGTGGCACTGGCAGGACGGCGGCACGGTGACCGTCGAGGGGACGAGCCTCGACCTTCGTCTGCGCGACCTCGCCGGCTTCGGCGCCCGATGCGACGCGATCCTGTTCGCGCGCGATCCGTCGTACGTCCCGCCGAACACCAACGAGCCGCACGCGCCTTGGCGACGCGCGCTGCTCGGTCTGCCCGCGGAGCCGATCGCCGAGGGGCCGTTCGATCTCGTGGTCGTCGGCGGCGGGTACTCCGGCTGCGGCGCAGCGATCTCGGCGGCGCGCATGGGCCTTTCGGTCGCGCTCATCCAGAATCGCGGGGTGCTCGGCGGCAACTCGAGCAGCGAGATCCGCGTCTGGCCGATGGGGAAGACGCGACGCGGCCTCTTCCCGCGGATCGGCGAGATCATCGAGGAGTTCAGCCCGAATCCGAAGGAGTCTCCCGGGACCAAGGCCGAGTTCGAGGACGAGAAGAAGACGCGTGTCGTCTCGGCCGAGCCGAACATCGCATTGTTTCTAAACCATCATGCGTTCGCGGCTTCGACGGAAGAAGGACGCCTCACGAACGTTACCGCCTTCGACACGCGAACCGGTGCGCACCGCCGCTTCACCGGTCGCTTCTTCGTCGACGCCACCGGTCACGGTACGCTCGGCGCGCTTGCCGGCGCCGACCACCAGATGACCGAGACGGGCCACCTCGGCATGAGCAACATGTGGCGATGGGCCGAAGGCGAGTCTCCGCGCACGTTTCCCGAAACGCCGTGGGCCCTCGATCTCGAGATGGACGACTTCCCGTACCCGGGGGGCGGCCTCGGAAAGTGGTTCTGGGAGACCGGATTCGATCGCCACCCGATCCACGACCTCGAGTACATGCGCGACTGGAACCACCGCGCGGTGTTCGGTGCTTTCAACGCGATGAAGAATCGCGGCGGCAAGGACAAGCATCGGAATGCTCACCTCACGTGGGTCGCCTACATCGGCGGCACGCGCGAATCGCGGCGGCTGCTCGGCGATGTGATCCTCAGCAAGGAGGACGTGGTGGGGCTTCGCGAGTTCGCGGACGGCTGCGTTCCATCGACGTGGGCGATCGATCTGCACTACCCCGAGAAGCGCTACACGCCCGAGAAGTACGAGAACGATCCGTTCATCTCGCGCGCCGAGTTCGACCATCGCGTCGACGAGGCGTTCGGGTATCCCGTGCCGTATCGATGCTTCTATTCCCGAAACGTCCCGAACCTGTTCATGGCCGGTCGCTGCATCAGCGTCACGCACGAAGCACTCGGAACGGTGCGCGTGATGAAGACGTGCGGCATGATGGGCGAGGTCGTCGGCAAGGCCGCGTCGATCTGCGTCGTGAAGGACTGCTCGCCCCGTGACGTGTACGCGAAGCATCTCGACTCGCTGAAGGAGCTCCTCCGGCTGCCCGGTGTGGCGCGTCGCGACACGATCGACGGTCCGATTCGCATGGACGGACCGGTGCCGCCGCTTCCCGCTTCGGGGATCGCGCGCGGACTCGATCCCACGGAGCTTCCGGGAATCGTCATCGACGACCGCGCCGCGCAGCTGACCGGCAGCTGGGGATCGGGCACGAAGCTCGAGGGTTACATCGGCTGGTCGTATCGCTACGCGTCGCCAGGATCGAAAGCCTCGGCGCGCTTCGCGGTCGAGGTCGAGGCCGACGGTACGTACGAGATCCGGCTCGCCTACCGCGACCACGAGAATCGCGCTTCCGACGTGCCGGTACGCGTTCGTCACGCGCAGGGCACCACCGACCTCGCGCTCGACATGACGAAGCCCCCGCCGATCGACCCGGGGTTCGTCTCGCTCGGCCGCTACGAGCTCCGCGCGGCCCGGCGTGGCGCCGTGATCGTGTCGGCTCCGAGCGCCGGCGGTCACGCGTGCATCGACGCCGTCCAGGTGCTGCCGATCCGCTGATCCCGCCATTGCCCCTGGGAAACCCCGACGCCCGCGGCTCGCGCGCGAATCCCGGCCAAGTTTTTTTCCCGAGCCAGCCTCTTGGTGGCGGCGGACTTTGGGGATTCGCGCCCATTGCCGGCCTCCGGGCGTGTGCAGAGCGCCCCTGCGCGAGCCGATGACAAGGATGAAAAGGAAGGACAGGAGGCCGTACGGAGCCAATAACCTTGCTTCGGACGGCCGGCGCGGTCAAAGGGTCGTGGCTACGCCGGCCGCCCCCACAGGATGCTCCTGTGAGGCGGGTGCCTCCAGTTCACTCTCTCTTATCCCCCTCCACCGTGGAGGGGGATTCCACATTCCTCGCGCCGCCCCTCGCGCCCCGCTTCGCTTCCTCGTAAACTCCTCGCGTGACCGGACCGTCCACCATGCACGCGCTATGGCTCGAGGAACGAGCGCTCTCGCTCCGCGACGACCTTCCCGCTCCGTCGGCGCCGCCCGGTGAGGCGCTCGTTCGCGTGACGTGCGCCGGCATCTGCAACACCGACCTCGAGCTCTGCCGCGGCTACTACCCGTACGCCGGAGTCCTCGGGCACGAGTTCGTCGGCGTGGTCGAGTCGGGGCCGGACGAGCTTCGGGGGCGACGCGTGGTCGGCGAGATCAACGCCGTCTGCGGCGAATGCGACGAGTGCCGGGAGGGACGCCGCACGCACTGCGCGAGACGGACCGTCCTCGGCATCGTGAATCGCGACGGTGCGTTCGCGCATTACCTGACGCTGCCGGTCGCGAACCTGCACGCGGTACCCGATGACATGCCGGACGAAGTCGCGGTGTTCACCGAGCCGGTCGCGGCCGCGCTCGAGATCCTCGGGCAGGTCGAGATCCTGCCGAGCGACCGCGTGCTGGTCGTCGGCGACGGTAAGCTCGGGTTGCTCGTGGCGCAGGCGCTCGCGCGGACGGGCTGCCGTTTGCTCGCGGTCGGACGCCATCCGGACAAGCTCGCCATTCTCGAACGTCGCGGCATCGACGTGCGCACGATCGCGCGCGATGCCGAGCCCGCCGACGCGATCGACGTTCGCTCGTTCGACGTCGCGGTGGAGTGCACCGGGAACGCGCTCGGCTTCGAGACGGCGCGCCTCGCGCTGCGACCTCGCGGCACGCTCGTCATGAAGAGCACGTACGCGGGCCGGCTCGAGATCGACGCCGCGGCCGTGGTGGTCGATGAGCTGACGCTCGTCGGATCGCGATGCGGGCCGTTCGTCCCGGCGCTCGGGCTGCTCGCGAACGGCGGCGTCGACGTCGAGGCGATGATCCACGCCCGCTACCCGCTCGAGGAAGGGGTCGCCGCCTTCGAGCATGCCGCTCGCCCCGGCACCCTGAAGGTTCTGCTCGACTTCCCGACGGATTCTGCTTCCACTTCATCGGAGACGAACGCTTCGTGACGAGACGCAACGCCGGCCCCTGGATGGTGCGAGGCGATATCGACGGCTTCTTCGGCCTCGCGATCGACAACCTCGTGCAGCTTCTGCTGATCGATACGCTGTGCCGCTTCGTGCTCGGCATGCCGCCCGACATCCTGTACGGACGGATCCTGCCCGGCGCCGCGATCTCGATGGTGATCGGCAACGTCTACTACGCGTGGCAGGCGCGCCGCGTGATGGCCGAGACGGGACGCATGGATGTCTGCGCGCTCCCGTACGGCATCAACACGGTGTCGCTCTTCGCGTACGTGTTCCTCGTCATGCTGCCGGCGAAGCTCGCGGCGGAGGCCGCGGGCGCCGACGACCCGGCGCGGATCGCGTGGCAGGCGGGGCTCTTCGCGTGCCTTGGGTCGGGTGTGATCGAGCTCGGCGGAGCGTTCGTCGCGGAGCGCATCCGAAAGGCCACCCCGCGTGCGGCGCTCCTGTCGACACTCTCGGGGATCGCGCTCGGCTTCATCTCGCTCGGATTCCTCTTCCGTACGTTCGCGCATCCGATCGTCGGCTTCGTGACGCTCGGCGTTGTGCTGCTCACGTACTTCGGGCGCGTTCGCTTCAAGGGAGGCCTTCCGGGAGGCCTCGTCGCGGTGATCCTCGGAACGGCGCTCGCCTGGCTGACGGGGATCGCACCGGGGCAGGGCGCGCCCGGCGAGACGATGGGCTTCTACGCGCCGGCACCGGTGATCGGCGAGATGGTGGCCGCGCTCGGCGACGGCCGCTGGGTGACGTACATCGGCATCATCATCCCGATGGGGCTCTTCAACGTGATCGGCTCGCTGCAGAACATCGAGTCGGCCGAGGCCGCGGGCGATCGCTTCCCTGCGAAGCCGTCGCTTGCCATGAACGGCGTCGGCACCATCGCGGCCGCGGCGTTCGGCTCGTGCTTCCCGACGACGATCTACATCGGACACCCGGGCTGGAAGGCGATGGGTGCGCGCGCCGGCTACTCGGTGCTGAACGCGGTGTTCATCACGGTCATCTGCCTGACGGGCACGCTCGCGGCGATCGCGTACGCCGTCCCGATCGACGCGGGGATGGCGATCGTGCTGTGGATCGGTATGGTCATCACCGCGCAGGCGTTCCAGGCGACGCCGCGCGAGCACGCGCCCGCCGTCGTCGTCGGATTGCTTCCCGGCGTCGGAGCGTGGGGAGCGCTGATGGCGAAGAACGGTCTTCGCGCCGCGGGCTACGGCGCGCCCGACGGCCCCGAGTTTTCGAGCGAGCTCGCCGCCAAGTTCGCCGCGTCCGACACGTGGATCGACGGCGCGTTCGCCCTCGAGCAAGGCTTCATCTTCACCTCGATGATCCTCGCCGCGATGACGGTCGCCATCATCCACCGCCGCTTCTTCATCGCCGCGGCGTGGAGCGCGCTCGGCGGCGTGATCTCGATGACCGGCCTCATGCACTCGTACCGCTACATCCCCGGCGACACCGCGCTCTCGCTGACCCCGTCCTGGCGATTCGCCGCGGCCTACGGGCTCGTCGCCGCCCTCCTCGTGTCCGCGCGATGGATCACGGTGCGCAAGGAGGACGGCGCGCCGCGCGCGGGATGAGCCGCGCGCGGGCGGAGCGCTCGTTCATTCAGCGCTTGTCGTCGTCGTCGGCTTCGCGCTCGGCGATGCGATCGAGCGCGGCCTCGACGGCGGCGCGGACGCCTTGGTCGGGATCCTTGCGCGCGCGGACGAGCGCCGTGAGTGCCCGAGGGCTTTCGACCTTCGCAATCGCGTTCACCGCCGCGAGCCGGACGGCGGCTTCTTCGGACGAGAGCATCTCGAGGAGCGCCTCGACCGCGGCTCCGTCGGCTCCTTCCCCGCGCGACCCCTCGGCCGCGTAGCGCTGCTGATCGGTGTAGAAGCGGATCTCGCCGATCGCGCTTCGGGCCGCCCGCCGGACATCCGTCGATGGATCGCGAAGCAGCTCGACCAGCCTCGGCAACATGCGTTCGTCGAGCGACAGGCCCGCGGCGTACGCGGCCTCGAGTCGGAGGTTCGCCAAGGGGTGCCCGAGAAGCTCCCGCACGTCTTCGCGGACGAGCTCGTGGTCGAGCCGGGCGAGCACGCGAATCGCGTCCATCCGGACGATCTCCGCGTAGTCGCCGTCGATCACGGAGCGGAGGGCGAGGCGGGCCGGTTCCGGCGGGTAGCTGCGGAGGCTCCAGAGCTCGTTGTGCCGGAGGACCTTTCGCTCCTCGCGACCCTCGCGGATCATCACGCTCGCTCGGTTGGAGGTGCGGAGCGATCCAATGATGGCGGGAATCGCCGCGGGATCGCCAAGCTTCGCGAGGGCCTGGACGACGTCGAGGCGAAGCTGCGGACCCTCGAGCATCGAGATCAGGGGCTCCAGGATGCGTGGATCGTTCAGGCTTCCGAGCGTGTCCACCGCGGCCGCCCGGACCGTGACCTCCGGATCTTCGAGGGCGGCGATCACGCTCGGAAGGGAACCGGTCGCGTCGAGCTTTCCGAGAGCGGCGAGCGCCCGCTGCCGAACTCCGGGGTCCGGGGCCTCGAGGTACGCGGTCACGAGCGGGATCGCGGTTGCGTCACCGAGCTCACCGAGCTTCTGGAGTACATTCCGCCGAAGACCCGAGCTGTTGCGATCCAGGTAGGCGCTGTCGAGCGCCGCGATGACTTCGCGAGCGTTGGTGCGGGTGGCGTAGGTCGAGACGACGTACCAGGCCTCCTGGCCGCGTCCGTGGTCAAGGTCGGGAAGGCTCCGAAGGACGAGCTCGAGGACTTCTGGTCGGCCGAGCGTTTGAAGAATTTGGGTCGCCGTGCGGCGAACCGAGTGGTCTTCGTCATTCAATACGTCGACGACATCGGGAATCATGCGCGCGTCACCGATCGCACTGAGCGTTTGCAGCGCCTTCTTGCGGACACCCGCATCCGCGTCCGCAAGGAGGCGGAGCAGCACGGGAACGGCTGCGGTATCGCGACGGCGGGCCGCGACATCCATGGCCCCGTGGCTCAGCGAACGAACCTCGAGGCTCGGAAGGACGACGTCCATCGCGTTGTCGATCGGGGTGGTCATGAGAACTTCGAGAAGCTTCCTCCGAGCTTTCGTGGACAGGAGACGGAAGCGGCGCGCCGCTTCGGAGAGGAACTCCTCGTCGTATCGGGTTCGATCCAGGATCTTCTCCACCCAGCTATCCGGGAAGGTCTCGAGCTGGGCGACGGCGGCGTCAGCCGTCTCGGGGCTCCAGAAACGCTCGACGAGTACGTAGGCCGCGCTGCGGGCGATGTCGGAGATGGTGGTCCGCTCGAGGAGAGAGAGGAGGGGTGACACCGCCGCAGGGTCGCCGAGGACGGCGAGGGAGAAGATGGCCCGCCGCGCGGTCTCGACTTCGCTCGCGTCGATGGCGACGACGAGGGCCGGGAACGCTTCCGGACGCATCGAAGCACCGGCAATCCGCAGGGCGGCCGCTCGCGCCGGCCCGGGGACGGCGCAGAGCTCGAGGATGCGCTCGAACGCGACGTCATCGCTCGCCTCGGATCCGAGGAGCGCTCTCGTGTAGCTGAACGTGGAGCTCTCGTAGAACGAGCTCTGATGCTCACCGAGTACGCCGACGATCCTCTCCTCGACGGCCGGCGGGCTCGAGCCGATACGCTGCTTCAGCTGATCGAGGATCTTCGCTCTCGCGTCTTCGGTGTGCGTCCTTGTCATGCGGCCGAGCACGTCGGCGGCGGCTTGCGCTGCCGCAACGCAAACGAGCTCGTCCTCGTCATCGAGGGCCCCCAGCAGGGCGGCGAACCCGGTCCGCTCGTCGAGCTGCCAGGCACTGTCGTTGAAGGCGATCGCCTGGACCGCGCTGCGGCGAACCTCGGGATCGCCGTCTCGCGTTCCTTCGAGGAACGCGTTGAACGCCCGGATGTCATCGCGGGGATGCTCGCCCAGATGGCGCATGGCGATTCTCCGGATCTCGGGCTTGGGATCGTTCCGGATGGCCAGGAGGTTCTCGATCGGGAGGAACCGATTCTTCAGGATCGCGCTGGACAGGTTCTCGAAGACGATCTCGTCGCCGGCGCGAAGAGCGGTGACGATCGAGGGCCAGATGTCCTCGTTCCGCCCCGCGTACCTCGCGCCGCTGAATCGGACGAGGAGATCGGAGGCCTCGCGGCTCGTGTAGAAGTCGCCCTGACCGAGAACCGCGAGGAGCATCGGAGCGGCGCGCGGACCGATATCCTGCAGGTTCACGTTGGCGCCCGCGCGCACCGAGTCGACCTTGTCACCGAGGAGCTGGATCAGGTTCTCGACCTTGCGGCGGAAGCTCGCCTCGGCCTCGGTTTCGCCGAGTACCATGCGCCTGGCGTCGTCCGCGACGGCCTCGACACCCGGGAACTCCTCGGTCACTCGTGTGTAGATTACCCGGGCTTCGTCGTGGCGCTGCAGCCGACCGAGGCAGACGCCCATCCGGAACAGGCATCGGGCGCGGAGGTCGGCGTCGAGGTCTTGCTGCTCGTAGAGCTCCTCGTAGATCACGAAGGCTTCGTCGTAGCGCGACTCGGCGACCTCGCGGTACCAGGCTTCCTGGTAGCGCGCGAGCGGCGAGAGGGCGGGCGGATCCTGCGGCGCGAGCGCGAGGGCCGCGGCCGGCGCGGCGAGCGTCAGAATCGCGAGCAACATCATCGGGAAGAGCGTGACGGGATTGCGGCGCATCGAGCGTCTCCTCGTATCAGGTGCGAGGCTTCCGGACCGTATGCCTCGAAGTCTATCCCGTTGGACGAGGAGAGATGTCAGACCCGCGCGAGAAGTCGTTAGAAGATGTTAGGCGGGTGGCTCGCCGTCACTTCGTGAGCCGGTAGCCGACGCCGTGCGCGGTGAGCAGGAACGCGGGTTTGGCCGGATCGGGCTCGATCTTCTTGCGCAGGTTGCAGACGTGGTAGTCGACGGTGCGCGTGGTCGGGAACGCGTTCTCGCCCCAGACCGCGTCGAGGATCTCGCGGCGGGAGACGACCTCGCCACGCCGCTCGAGGAGCAGTCGCAGGATCTCGAGCTCGTAGTGGTACAGCTCGGCGACCTCGCCGTCCTCTCGGTGCGCGCGCTGGCGCTCGAGGTCGATCCGGGTCGAGCCGATCTGGATCCGCGCGGGGGTGTCGGGGCGGATGCGCGAACGCCGGAGGAGTGCCTTCACCCGCGCGAGCAGCTCGCGGACCGCGAACGGCTTCGTCACGTAATCGTCGGCGCCGAGCTCGAGCCCGAGAACCTTGTCGACCTCGGTGGCGCGGGCCGTCAGGATCAGGATCGGCGTGACCGAACCGCGTGCGCGCAGCTGACGGCACACTTCGAAGCCGTCGACGACCGGGATCATCAGGTCGAGCACGATCAGGTCGGGCCGTTCGCTCGATGCGAGGTCGAGTCCCTTGGGCCCGTCCTCGGCTTCGGCGACCTGCATGCCTTCCGCTTCGAAGAGCGTGCGGAGCCCGAGGCGCACGTCGGGCTCGTCCTCGACCACCAGGATGCGCGTGGGGTCGCCTGCGGCCGTATTCATGATGAGGCCTCCGTACCCGTGGTGGCGATCGGGACCTCGACGACGAAGCGACTGCCGCCGCCCTCGCGCCGCTTCGCGAAGGCGCGGCCGCCGTGCATCTCCGCGAACCTTCGCACGATCGCGAGCCCGAGCCCGGTGCCGGCGATGGCCCGCTCGCGACTGGTCGCCAGGGCGCGATG
>CAZQZX010000233.1:0-10727 GCA_964597885.1 uncultured Planctomycetota bacterium | reverse complement strand
GACACGGCGCGGCATGCTGGATGATCTCGCCGCGCTCAACGAGAAGCGCGCCGAAGAGGTGGGAGACCCGGAGATCCGCACGCGCATCTCGCAGTACGAGATGGCCTACCGCATGCAGACTTCGGTGCCGGAGCTCACCGACTTCTCGAACGAGACGAAGGAGACGCTCGACCTGTACGGCGAGGAGGTCAACAAGCCCGGTTCGTTCGCGGCGAACTGCCTCCTCGCGAGGCGCCTCTCCGAGCGCGGCGTACGATTCGTCCAGCTCTACATGCGCGGCTGGGATGCGCACGGCAACCTACCGAAGGAAATCCGCGCGCAGTGCGGCGCCGTCGACCAGGCGCAGGCCGCGCTGGTCCTCGACCTCAAGCGACGGGAGCTTCTGGATGACACGCTCGTGATCTGGGGCGGCGAGTTCGGGCGCACCGTCTACAGCCAGGGCACGCTCACCGAGACCAACTACGGCCGCGATCACCACCCGCGCTGCTTCTCGATCTGGATGGCGGGCGGCGGCATCAACCCGGGCATCGTGTACGGGGAGACCGACGACTACAGCTACAACATCGTCAAGGCCCCCGTGAGCGTGCACGACCTGCACGCCACGCTCCTGCACCTGCTCGGCTTCGACCACGAACGGCTGATCTACCGACACCAGGCGCGCGACTACCGCCTCACCGATGTCTTCGGCAAGGTCATGAAGCCCCTGCTCGCCTGATCCCCTCGGCAAGCTTGCCTCGGGCGCCGCACGGATCCCGCGCGGCGCCTTCGGGCCTCTTCGTCTCTTCCTACTGGATCAGGATGCGCACGCCGTTCGTGACACCGGCCTGTCCCTGCGGCGCCGCCGAATCGAGCATCAGCCCCTGAAGGAACGCCTCGATCGTCCGCCCGAGCCCGTTCGGCTTGTTGATGAGCAGCGTCGGCGCCGGGCTCGACGGCAGGTTCGGATTGCCGAGGACGTTCGTGTTGCCGATGTTGTTCCAGATGCGCCGAGGATCGTCCTGCGGACGCTCGGGAACCGAGCTCGGCGGCATCACCATGCACGACGAACCGAGGTCGAACGGAAGCACGCGAACGCTGTCCGTGTCGGGCGAGCCGAGCCACGCGTAGAGCGCGAACTTCGACGGGCCGCCCGGACGCGACGGCGGCGCCGCGACGTCGATCGAGAAGGCGTCGCCGGGACCGAGCGTCACCGTGCGGTCGATCGGCGCCCCCACCGAACCGCTGACGGTCACCACGTCGGCGGTGAAGCCGCTCGTGGCGTCGAGGTTTCCGCGGCGGCAGTCGAACTCGTCGAGCATGCGGACGACGTCGATACCGTCCGGGATCGGCTGCGCGATCACGACGGTATGCGCGGCGTGCGCGAACGCGAGATCGGACGGGCCGGCCGAGAGCGGGACCGTCTCGAGCACCGCGCTCGCCGGGCCCGCGGCGTCGATTGCCACGAGGTTGCCGTCGGTGAGCGTCGTGTAGTAGATGCCGTCCGGAATGGCGAGCGCCGAGGAGCGCGGCGTCGCCCCCAGGCTCACGGTGCTCACGATCGTGTTCGAGGACGTGTCCACGACCGCGATCCGCGGGTTGGAGAAATCGAAGCTTCCGACGTAGACATACGAGCCGTCGGCATCCACATCGACCTGGAGCGGAAACTCGATGCCGGGGACGGTCGCGTCGACCGTCCGCGTCGCCACGTCGACCACGCGGAGGTCATCGCTGAACGAATGCGCCACGTAGGCCTTCGCACCGTCCGGCGAGAACGCCACGCGGATCGGGAAGTCGCCGACGGCCACGCGTCCGAGCTCGGTGCGCGTCGCGGTATCGATGAGGAGCAACTGATCGTCGAAGCTGATGCATGCCGCAAGGATCGATCCATCCGGGCTGAGCGAGATGCCCGAGAACACGCCGTACGTGTAACCGATCGAGCCCATCTGTCCGGAGATCACCGACCCGAGAACGCTGCTGCCCGCACCCGCGAGCTGGATGAAGTGAACGCGATCCGTCCCCGCGATGGTCGTGACGTAGGCGAACTGACCGTCCGGCGAGATCGCGACCTCGGCGGGACCCTGCGAGACGTTGAGCGTCGCCACGGTCGTATCGGTCGTGAGATCGATTACCGAGACGGTGTTCGACGTGAAGTTGGCCACGACAGCAGTCTGCCCATCCGCCGAGATGGCGGCGCCGAGCGAGCGCTCGCCCGTCGACGCGTACCCGCGGACCGTGCCGCTCGGCAGATCGTAGATCGCGGCGTTGTTCGACGTGTTGCCGACGCCGATCGCCGTGGTTCCGTCCGGCGAGATGGCGACGGTACGAATCGCGTCGCCCTCCTCGATCTCGCCCGACAGCGCCTTGCCCTCGAAGAACCCGGCACCGCCGTTGATGTTGTACAGATGCACGTCCTCACGGAAGCGGCTGTTGAGGGCCACAGCGCGGAGCTCCGTGGGGCTCGTCGCCGCCTCGACGGAGGGCGCGACCGCGATCGTCCGGACGAGCGTCTGCGTCGCGATGTCGATGATGCGCGAATTGAAGTTCGAAACGAACGCGTACTGATCATCGAACGAGATCTCGATATCGCCCACGGTGCCCGTGGAGATCGTCGCGGTCGTGGCGCCGGTCGCGAGGTCGACGAAGATCAGGTTGTTCGAGATCGCCGCCATCGCGAAGGCCTTGTCGGGCGTCACCCGGATCACCTGATTGACGAGGCTGTTCGACGTTCCGAGCGACGCGATCAGGCTGGCACCCGAAACGTCGATCGTCGTGATCGTGTTGTTGGCCCCTTCATGACCGACGACCGCGAGCATGCCGTCCGCACTGATGTCCACCGACGTCGGGAGCGCCGCGGTCGGAAGCGCCGCGATCTGCGCGCCGGTCGTGATGTCGTAGAGCACGACCTGCGATCCACCCCGATCCGGGACGACCAGCGTCGTGTCATCGGACGAGAGCGCGAACTGCGTGAAGATGTTGCCCGAGATCCCCGGTTCGGGTGTGAAGAAGAACCCGAACGCTCCCTGCGAAACCGTCGCGAAGTTGCGCACCTCCGTCTGGGTGTTCAGGTCGATCACGGAGACGGCCGAGCTGACGCCGTCGTTGATGATACCGACCACGGCGAAGGCGCTGTCCGAGGTCACCGCCACCCGGTAGGGCTGGGTTCCGGTGATGGGCACGTTCGCGAGAACGGTGCGCGACGACAGATCGATCAACGTCACCGAATCGCTGAAGACGTTCGGGACTACGGCAACGCTACCGTTCGGCGCGACCGCGATGTCGACGGGAAAGTCCTCGGTCGGGACGGTATCGGTGATGGTCCGCGTGGCCACATCGAAGAACGTAACGGTATCGGTGTCGCGGTTCGGGATCACGCAGGCCGTGCCGTCGGGCAGGAACTCGATATCGCGGGGAATGTCGCCCTCCGGATCCTGGTTCGCCGTCGCGAAATCGAGCGCGAGCGCCCCGCCGCCCAGGAAGGACAGATCGCGATCCAGGCGGCGCGCCGGCTGCACGCGATCGAACGTCTCGCGGACGGGCGCTGGCCCCTCCCCTTCCATCGACGTGGACACGGCATCGGGCGGCGGCGAAGCCAAACCCGGAGACGGGACGAACAAGAGCGCCGCGAGGGCGACGAGGACTGCGATTCGCGCGGACGTGATCCCCATGAGACTCCCTTTCGTGTCGGGTGGAGCGGCTTGCGCCGACGTTGATTCCCTGGACAACCTTGCCCGCCATGATGCCAGCTGTCGACGCCGGCGACAACGGGCGACCTCGCCGCGTTGACATGCCGCCCGGCGACGAACTAGCCTGACGGGCTGTACGAGGACTCTCCCCCATGACCAAGACGGCTGCGCTCTTCACGCTCGCGCTGGCAGCCTGCGCGTTCGCCCTGCCGGCCCGCACCTTCGCGCCCGCTCCCCTGCCGGACCCCTTGTCGGAGCTGACGAGCTCGCTCGTAGCGGCGACCCACAAAGCGGACTCGTCCCCGCCCTTCGCGGAGGTCCCGCTGTTCTTCGTGCGAGAGGATTCGGTGAGCCGCTTCGGCACCTTCCCGGCGTTCCGTGCCGGCGCCGGCGACCGCGCCGTGCACCTCGATCCGCTGGGCGCGACGTTTGCGGTCGCCGACAACGACCCGAGCGCCGGCGCCGTCATCCGGATGACCCCGCGGGATTCCATCCTCGTGCCTCCCGAGGGGATCGCTCGCCTGGACGCGAAGCTGCGTCGGTTTCACGGCGATGCGAATGGGACCACGACCGTCGAACAGACCGCTTTCGCCGCGGTTCTCTACGAGGGGCTCTGGCACGGGGTCGATCTGATCTTCCGCGCCTCCCGCGACGCCATCAAGTACGAGCTCCACGTCGACGCGGGGATCGACCCCGGTGCGATCGAGTTCACGCTCGAGGGCGCGACCGCGCTCGTGATCGACCAGGACGGGTCGCTGCTCGCGAACACTCCGGCCGGCCCGTGGCGGGACGCGCGTCCGGTCGCCTGGCAGCTCGATGGCGAAACGAAGATCCCCGTCGCCGCGAAGTGGCGACTCGGCGACGAGCCGCTGACGTTCGGCTTCGCCCTCGAAGAGATCGATCGCGAGCTCCCGCTGGTGATCGATCCCGCCGTCCCCGTCTCGTTCGGCTTCCTCGGCGGCGCGGGCGAGGCCTTCAGCGGATCGTCGAGCGAAGCGGACGAGGGCATCACCGATGTCGCGGTCGGGCCCGACGGCTGCGTGTACGTCGTCGGATGGACTTGGTCCACCGAGTCGTCGTTTCCGACGGCGGTCGGTCCCTTCGTCGAGGCCCGCGGCGCGCGCGATGCGTTCGTGGCCAAGCTCGCCCCGACCGGCTCGCGCCTTCTCTACTGCGGATTCCTCGGAGGCGCGAACCGGGACGAGGCCCTCTCGGTCGCAGTCGAACCGGGCGGATCCGTGTACGTCGGCGGCGTGACGTACTCGGACGAGACGACCTTTCCCGTCCGGACCGGCCCTTCGCTGACCTACTCGGGCGCGGGCGACGGCTTCCTCGCTCGCATCGATCGCTCGGGGGAGCTCCTCGAGTTCTGCGGATACGTCGGCACGCCGGGCTTCGAGCAAGTGCGCGCCGTGGCGACCTACGAGAACTCCGGTCGCGTCTTCTTCACGGGGACCGCGAGCTCCGGCGAGCTCCCGACCGTGGTCGGCCCCGACCTTCAGTACAACGGAAGTCAGGACGCTTTCGTCGGACGGCTCGAAGTGAGCGGCGCCGGTTACGAGTATCTCGGCTACCTCGGCGGCCGGTTCGACGAGACCGGCGCGGACATCGCGGTGGATTCCGAAGGACGCGCCTACGTCTGCGGCACGACCTTCTCGAGCGAGGACTCGTTCCCCGTCGCGGTCGGACCCGACCTCACCTACAACCACCCGATCCCGGGCTTCACCGCCGAGGCCTACGTCGCCCGCGTAAGTCCCGGTGGCACCGCCCTCGAGTACTGCGGCTACATCGGCGGAGCGAGCTTCGACGCCGCCCGCGCGATCGCCGTCGATCGATTCGGCGGCGCCGTCACGACGGGCACAACGCTGTCGGACGAAACGACGTTCCCCGTCTTGCGCGGCCCCTTCCTCGAATACGCCGGGGGTGCCGGCGTGGTCGGCGATGCGTTCGTCGCACGGGTGCGTCCCGACGGCGCGGGACTCGTGTTCTGCGGATACCTCGGGGGAGCGCTTCCCGATTCGGGAGAGTCGGTCGCCGTCGATCCGACGACCGGGGACGCCTGGGTCGCGGGGGCCACCTACTCGGACGACTTCCCGGTGAACGACGCCGGTCCCGGCACCGACATCGGCGGCAACGCGGATCTCGTGCTCGCCCGGATCTCGCCCGATGGCACGCTCCTCGCGAGCGGCCGGGTCGGTGGACCGAACGACGACATCGCCTCGGCCATCGCGCACGATGGCGCCGGCAGCGTGATCGTCGGCGGCACGACGCGCTCTCGAGAAGACGCGCTTCCCGTGGCCGGCGGCCCCGACGTGACGTTCAACGGCGGGCACCCCGACCAGAGCGCACCCGCCGACGGCTTCGTCGCGCGGTACGTCCTCGACGGCGCTCCGGTGACGGTGTCGATCGTCACCGAGACGACGGAGCTTCGCGCCGGCGACATCCTGCGCTTCGACGTGACGGTGCGCAACCACACCGATCGAAGGCGCCCGATCGCCGGCTACCTGGAAGCGCTGCGGCCCGACGGCTCGGCCTACCTCGGCAATCCTCTGCTCGGCCCCGCGCTCACCGAGATCCCGGCGCACGCCGAGCGAACGCGATCGATCGAGCTGCGCATCCCCGCGTCCGTTCCGCCTTCGGGCCCCTTCACGCTGCGCGCGGTGATCGGCGACGCGCCCTGGCTCCCGGCCTCGATCGCGAGCGTCGACATCACGATCGTGCCCTGACGCGGCAGCACACGCCCCTAGCGGAGCTCGGACACCTCTTCGAACGCGGCCCGCGTCCGGGGGTTGTCCTTGCCGAGGGTCGCCTCGTAGGTATTCGCGACCTCGAGAAGGATCCGCCTCGCTTCTTCGATGTGACCCTCGCGCCGCAGCAAGGTCGCGAGAGCACTCTTGGTCGACGCCCGGTACATCGGCGGAACGTCGCCCTTCTCGAAGACCTCGAGGGCCTCTTCGTAGATCGCCCGCGCCTCGTCCGGGTCGTGATTCCGGAGTGAGTACGCGAGCGAGTTCATCGCGAAACCGAGCGTCGTCGGATCCGACGAGGTGAGCCCGCGGTGCATCGCCACGCCTTCGCGCAGTCGTTCGACACCCCGCTCGTCCCCGTCTTCGCTCATGAGCACGCCGAGGTTCACGAGGTTCGACGCCAGGAAGGTGCTTCCCATCTCACCCGCGAAGCTCCGGTTGATGGAGACCGCACGTCCGAGCATCGCGATTCCCTCTTCCCTGCGACCGTCGTAGTACACGAGCATGCCGAGCCCGTTCAGAGAGGCGGCGACCTTCCGGTGGGTGGGCCCGAGGAGCTCCTCGTACAGAGCGACGGCCTCCTCGAAGAGCGCGATCGCCTCTTTCTTGTCGCCGACGACCCCGACGTACGACGCGAGCGCGCTGACCGCGTCCGCGTACTCGACGCTCGGTGCGGCCTCCACCCCGCGGTAGATGCGGATCGCTTCCCGGAACTCGGCCGGCGCGTCTTCGCCGGTTCCGGCATCGTGGTAGGCCACGGCGAGCTCGAATCGGATCTGCGCCACGTGGACGTGCTCGGTGCCGTGCATCTCGATCTCCATCTCGAGCGCCTCGCGCAGGAGATCGATCCCCGGCTGCACGCGGCCCGACCGGCTCAGCGTCGAGCCGAGCGAGTACAACGCGGCCGACAGCTCCTCGTGCGGGCTCTCGAACAGCTCCCGACGGATCGAGAGCGCGTCCTCGAACAGGGGCTCCGCGGCCTCGAGCATCTCGAGACGACGGTACACGCGGCCGGCCGCGAACGAGAGCTTCGCCAGGGTCTCGCGATCACTCGAGGGATCCTCGCGCATCTGTTGCACGGCCGCCTCGAGCACCGTGATCGTGGCGGCGTTCTCCTCGGCCGGAGCATCCGGATCGACATCCGCGTAGAGGTCGCTGAGCCGCGTGAGCAGCTCGCCCAAGCTCTGCCGCTGGTCCGCGAGCTCCTCGGATTTCCGCGAGTTCGAGACCGCGAGGAACACCGCCACCACCCCGAGCACCGCGATGACGATGATCGCCACACCCGCGACCCGCGAGGCCCCTCGATGCCGGGCGATGAGCCTGCCGATCTCGTAGGTCCAAGTCCGTGAACGGGCGCGAACCGGGAACCCGTCCAGATGCCGGCGGAGATCCTCGGCCAGCTCGGCGGCATTCGCGTAGCGCCGCTCCGGCTCCTTGGCGAGGCACTGCAGGACGATCGCGTCGAGATCGCCCGCGAGCCGCCGCGTGAGTGATTCGGAGGAACAGCCGCGCGCCTCGGCGATGGCCCCGGACTGCGCCGGACTCTTCGCGCGCGCGCCGCGAACGCGAACGCTCGGCCGCGCGACGGGCTCCCGGCAGATCGCGTTCATGAGCGCGAGGTGCGACTCCTCGCTCGCCTCGTAGGGAGCCGCTCCGGTGAGTAGCTGGTACAGCAGCACGCCGAGCGCGTACACGTCCGTCGCCGGACGGATCGGGGCTCGCAGGAGCTGCTCCGGGCTCGCGTACGCAGGTGTCATCGGCGACGCGTCCGAGCCGGTCTGCACCGCAAAGGCGCCCTCCTCCGACTCGAGCAGCTTCGCGATCCCGAAATCCAGCAGCGTCACCTGACCTTCCGACACGAGCACGTTCGCGGGCTTGAGATCGCGGTGGACGATCTTCTCGCGATGCGCGTGGGCCACGGCGTCGCACACCTGGAGGAAGAGCTTCAGTCGCGCACCGACATCGAGACGGTGCTCGTCAGCATGGACATCGATCGGACTCCCCTCGACCAGCGGCATCACGTAGAAGGGCGTCCCGTCCTCGGTCACTCCGCCGTCGAAGAGCTGCGCGATGTTGGGGTGCCGCAGGCGGGCGAGAATCTCGCGTTCGGCCAGGAAGCGCCGCTGCGTTTCGGGATGCATCGCGCCCAGCGCCAGAACCTTGATGGCGACCGTCTGGCGAAACTGGCCGTCGATGCGCTCGGCCCGGTACACCGCCCCCATTCCCCCCCGGCCGAGAAGCGAGTCGAGGCGGTACGGACCGATGCGCGTCCCGGCCAGATCGCTCCGGACATCCCCGGCCGAGGCCTCCCGATTCTCGCCGTCGCCGAGGTTCGTCGTCCCGCGGAGAGCCTCGCCCATCTCCTCGAGGAACTCCCCGGCCTTTCCCGAGGCGGCCAGCAGCCTCAGGACGGCCTGGCGCGTCGGCTCGTCCCCGCACCGCTCCCGCAGGAAAGCCTCGCGCTCGGCGGGCGAGCACTCGAGCGCCTCCAGGAACAGCTCCTTCACGCGGGGGTCCGAGTTCGAGCTCATGAGTCGTGACGCCTGTCCGGGACACGGCCGCGAGCCGGACCGACAGGGTTCGCCCGCGCCGCAGGAGATCCTAGACTTCCGGGGAACGACCGGTCAACGCCGGGAGCCTCTCTACGGAGTCGCAACCGGGACGGCGATTGTGTACGCTCGTCTCGGTCGCTCGCACCGCGAGTCACCGACCCGAGCCGACCCCTCGGCACGATCGATCCTCGATTCAGACCCGGCCATCCCCGATTCGGACCCGGCCATCCTCGACTCAGAGAAGAAGGAGTGATCCTCATGCGCCCCATCGCGAAGCCGCTTCTGTTGATCCTCGCCGCGATTCTCACCGTCGCGGTCACGCGCCACGTCGTTCACTCGCACTGCGAGATCCCCTGCGGGATCTACGGTGACAAGACGCGTATCGCCCTCCTGCTCGAGGACATCCAGACGATCGAGAAGTCGATGACGCAGATCGCCGAGCTCCAGAAGGAAAGCCCGGCCAACTACAACCAGATCGTTCGCTGGGTGAACAACAAAGAAGAGCACGCCAACAAGATCCAGCATGTCGTGACGCAGTACTTCATGACTCAGCGCGTCAAGTCGAAGCCGGCCGGCGACGCCGCGCACGCGAAGTACCTCACGCAGATCACGTCCCTGCACTCAATGCTCATCCACGCGATGAAGGCCAAGCAGACGATCGACACCGCGCACTGCGAGCACCTGCGCAAGCTCGTCCAGGACTTCTCGAAGGCCTACTTCAGCGCGGAAGACCTCAAGCACATCCAGGAGCACCACAAGGGAACCGGCCACAAGTAAGACACGCGGGCGGGTTCTACACCGCCCCGAGAACGAGATCCAAAGAAAAAGGGCAGCCTCATTCGAGGCTGCCCTTTTTTGGTTTCGTTTCGGGTCCCGCGGTTACTGCTTGGCCAGCACGCGCGCCTTCAGGATGCTCTGGCGGCGCTGCTTCTCCTCGTACTCCGTCTCGGTGCGCGAGGGAAGGCTCGGGATCTCGTCGCGGTCCTGCTGGATCATCGCGTCGGTCACGTCCTCGGGCTTCTGCGTGCTGCTGGCAAGCACCGTCAGCACGTTGTTCGAGAACTCGACGAATCCCTGGTAGACGAGCCAGCGATGCTCCTGCCCGCCCGTCTCCCGGACCCGGAGAGTCCCACACCCCATCCTGCCGATGTACGGGGCATGTCCCTTCAGGAAGCCGACGTTGCCGTCGTCGAAGCCGGGAACGACGACATACTCGACGTCGCCGCTGTACAGCTCCTGCTCGGGGGAAACGATGCTGCAGGAGAAGCTCATACCTCGACTCCCATCTCCTTGGCCTTCTCGACCACTTCCTCGATGCCGCCGCACATGTAGAACGCCTGCTCGGGCAGGTGGTCGTACTTGCCGGACAGCACTTCCTGGAAGGATCGGATGGTGTCCTCGAGCTTCACGTACTTGCCCTTCATGCCCGTGAACTCTTCCGCAACGTGGAACGGCTGCGAGAGGAACTTCTGGATTCGACGGGCGCGGTTGACGATCTGCTTGTCTTCCTCGGACCGCTCTTCCTGACCGAGGATGGCGATGATGTCCTGCAGGTCGTTGTAGCGCTGGAGGATTCGCTGCACCTCTCGCGCGACGCCGTAGTGCTCGTCGCCGATGTACTGCGGGTCGAGGATTCGCGACGTACTGTCGAGCGGGTCGACTGCGGGGTAGATGCCGAGCTCGGCGATCTGACGCGAAAGTACGGTCGTCGAATCGAGGTGGGTAAACGCCGCGGCCGGCGCCGGGTCGGTGAGGTCGTCAGCAGG
>CAZQZX010000232.1:0-10775 GCA_964597885.1 uncultured Planctomycetota bacterium | reverse complement strand
GCCCGCGCTCGCCTTTCCGGCGGCGAGCGTCACATCGTCGACCGCCACGCCGAAGTGCTTCGCGGCGAGCTCGATCAGGTGAGCGCGACCTTTCTCGGCCGTCACCTTGAGCGCCGGCGCGATCGACGGCATGGTCATGCTGCCGCCCGAGCCGACCGACTGCGGGTAGTCGCTGTCGCCGATCAGCGCGGTGACGTCGTCGACGCCGATGCCGAGCTGCTCGGCGGTGATCGCCGCCACGACCGTTCGCGTCCCGGTGCCGATGTCCTGCGTCCCGCAGCGCATCTCCACCGAGCCGTTCGGGAAGAGCGTCAGCTGCGCCTGCGTGCCGCGGCCGGGGACCATCCAGACGCTCGCCGCGCAGCCCATACCGCGACGGATCGCGCCGGTGCCGCTGCCGGGCGCCTGGTTGCGGTTCTGCCAACCGATCCGCTCGGCGCCGATCTTCCATTCCTTCTGGCGCGTCGGATTCGTGTCGTTCTTCAGGCGGATCTCGAGCGGGTCCATCGAGAGCTCATGGGCGAGCTCGTCGAGGATCGACTCCATGGCAAACGCCGCTTGCGGATAGCCGGGCGCCCGGAACGCGCGGGACGGGCCCGCGTTCGTGATGACGTCGCGGTGCAGGTGTCGCCACGTCGGGATCTCGTAGACGTAGGGATGCGCGACCGAGGCTCCGCGACCGACGCCGGCCGTGCCCCAGGTCTCGGCGGAGAAGGCGGTGATGGTGCCGTCCTTCTTGCCGGCGAGCCGGACGTTCTGCAGGCTGTCGGGGCGGTTGCCCGCGATCATGTGCTCCTGCGCGCGCGTGAGCATCAGCTTCACGGGCTTGCCCGTCTCTTTCGCGAGATTGGCGGCCACGATCGTGTAGCTGCCGGGCGAGAGCTTGCTGCCGAAGCCGGCGCCCATGTACTGGCAGACGACGCGCACGTTGCTCGGATCGAGCTGCAGGAACTGCGCGGCGATGCTGCGCACCTGGTGGACGCCCTGCGTCGAGTCCCAGATGGTGACCTTGTCGCCGTCCCACTGGACCACGCTACCGTGCGGCTCGAGGCACGAGTGCGTCTGCACCTGGGTGCGGTACTCGGCTTCGACGACCGCTTCGGCGCTTCCGAAGGCGGCATCGAGATCCTCGTCGCTTCCTTCGCCGTTGCGACGCACGCGGCCGATGTTCGGCTGGCGCCGCATGACGCGCGGGGCGTCGTCTTCCATGGCGGCGTCGAGGTCGGCCGCGAATCGCTTCTGCTTGTAGCGCACGCGGATCTTCGCGATCGCGTCGCGCGCGGCTTCCATCGACGTCGCGGCGACGGCCGCGACCGGCTCACCCGCGTACTGGATGTTGCCGCTTCGGTGCACGTCGGTGAGGACCTTGACCACGCCCGGCACCTTCTCGGCGTTCGAGGCGCTGATCTTGTCGATCGTCGCCGCCGCGTGCGGGCAGGACAGGAACGTCGCGAACAGGCACCCGTCCGGGAGCATGTCGAAGGTGTACTTGGCGCGGCCCGAGACCTTGTCGGGCCCGTCGACTCGCGTGGTGTGCTTGCCGAGGATCGCCATCTGGTCGAGAGGCTTCCAGTTCGCCATGGCGGGCTAGCCTCCCTTCCGCTTGGCCGCGGTGGCCTCGATGGCCTCGAACACCTTCGGGTAGGTGCCGCAGCGGCAGAGGTTGCCGGACACGCCGAGCCGGATGTCGTCGCGCGTCGGATTCGGGTTGTCGCGCAGGAGCGCCTCGGCCGACATGACGAAGCCCGGCGTGCAGAAGCCGCACATGAGGCCGTCCTTGTCGACGAACGCCTGCTGCAGGTCGGAGAGCTCGCCGTTCTTCTTCACGAGCCCCTCGACGGTGGTGATGTCCTTGTCGCGGGCGTCGACGGCGAGCGTCAGGCAGCCGAGCTGCGTCTTCCCGTCGATGATCACGGTGCAGGCGCCGCAGGAGCCGCGGTCGCACACTTCCTTGGTGCCGGTCAGCTGGAGGCGATCGCGCAGGGTCGCGAGCAACGTAGTGCGCGGCTCGACCTCGACTTCCTTCGTTTCGCCGTTGATCCGCAGGCGGATCTTCTGGGCACCTTTGAGCACCTTGCCGGCATCGGTCGTGGCATCCTGGGCCGCGGGGGAGGAGACGGGGGCCGAGCCCAGCGCCGCCGTCGTGATTACCGTTCCGCCCACGCCCTTCAGGAAACCGCGACGAGAGAGCCGGCCTGCGTCCTTCTTGTCGGATTCAGGCATGTTGCTCCGTCCTTGTGCTGTGTCGGGTTCGAGCTGTCATGCTCCGGTTTCGGGGTGCGGATGTCAACCGTAAAGGTTCCCGAGCGCAGGGGTTTGGCGCCGAGTGTCTAAAAATCCGACGCTTTTTCGGAGGAGGGCTAAACCCATGTGCGCGGATCTGCCGTAAGAGTCCCTTGGGGATGCCCGCGGGCGCCGATCCACGGCCCGCCGCGAGGCCTTCCCCAGGGGGCCCGGACGGAACCGGGCCGGTCTAGGAAGGGACAACGAGGAGTAGAAATGAACGGGAAAGCACGCCAGGCCTGTCGCGGCCTCATTCTCATGGTCTTCGCGCTCGGCTTCGGCTCGGTCTTCGCCCCCGAGGCGCAGGCCGCGGACGAAGCGCGCGTCCTTCGATTCCCGACGATTCACGGGGATCGGATCGTCTTCACCTTCGCCGGCGACCTGTACACGGTCTCGTCCGGTGGCGGGGTGGCGCGACGCCTCACGTCGCACCACGGCTTCGAGTGCTTCGCCCGGTTCTCGCCGGACGGCAAGCACCTGGCCTTCGACGCCGAGTACGACGGTAACCGCGAGGTCTACGTCATGCCGTCCGAGGGCGGCTCGCCGCTGCGCGTCACGCACACGCCGACGCTCGGCCGCGACGACGTCTCGGACCGCATGGGCCCGAACAACCTCGTCATGGGGTGGACGCCGGACGGCCGCAACGTGATCTTCCGCTCCCGCATGCGCGAGCCGAACAGCTTCCTCGGCCAGCTCTACCTCGTCGATCGCGAGGGCGGGCCGGCGCGCCAGGTTCCGCTGCCGCGCGGTGGATTCTGCTCGTACTCGCCGGACGGCAAGAAGCTCGCCTACAACCGCATCTTCCGCGAGTTCCGTACGTGGAAGCGCTACCGCGGTGGTATGGCCGACGACATCTGGATCCACGACTTCGAGACGCGTGAGACGGTGGCGATCACCGACAACGACGCGCAGGACATCATCCCGATGTGGCACGGCAACCGGGTGTACTACATCTCGGACCGTGACGAGAACGAGCGGATGAACCTGTACGTCTACGACTTCGACACGAAGTCGACGCGCAAGCTCACGAGCTTCTCCGAGTTCGACATCAAGTTCCCGTCGATCGGCAAGGACGCCATCGTCTTCGAGTACGGCGGCTACCTCTACCGATTCGATCTCGCGAGCGAGAAGGCGACGCGCGTGGCGATCACGATCGCCGACGACCGCGCGAGCGATCGCGTCGAGATCGTGAAGGTGGGCGATCGCACGAGCTCGTTCGACATCTCGCGGGACGGCAAGCGCGTGCTGCTCGGTGCGCGAGGCGACGTCTTCACGCTGCCCGCCAAGAGCGGTATCACCCGCAACATCTCGCAGACGACGGGCGTGCACGAGCGCAACGCCGTCTGGTCGCCGGACGGCCGCAAGGTCGCCGTGGTGTCGGATCGAAGCGGCAACGACGAGATCTGGCTTCTCGACCACGACGGATCGGGCGAGCCGGAGCAGATCACCAGCACCGGCGATACCTACATCTACGAGATCCAGTGGTCGCCGGATGGTTCGAAGATCCTGTGGTCCGACAAGATGCTCCGCCTGCGCTACATCGATCTCGAGAGCAAGGAGGTCGTGCAGGTGGCGAAGGCCAAGGCGTGGGAGATCCGTCAGTTCGACTGGTCGCCCGACAGCCACTGGATCGCGTGGAGCCAGGTCGAGGACGAATCGGCCGGCAAGGTCTATCTCTACTCGCTCGAATCGCGCGAGGCGACGCCGATCACGGAAGGCTGGTACGACTCGAACGGCCCCGCGTTCAGCGAGGACGGCAAGTACCTGTTCTTCGTCTCGGCGCGAGACTTCAACCCGATCTACAGCTCGACCGAATGGAACCACGCGTACCAGGACATGTCGCGCATCTACTTCGTGACGCTGGCGGCCGACACGCCGTCGCCGTTCCTGCCCGAGAACGACGAGATCGCGCTCGAGGAGAAGAAGGACGACGAAGGCGACGCCAAGAAGGACGAAACCGCCAAGAAGGATGCGGACGAGAAGAAGGACGACAAGTCGATCCAGGTCGATCTCGAAGGCATCCAGGATCGCATCCTGGCGCTCCCGGGCCCGACCGGAAACTACGGCGGCATCAGCTCGCTCGAAGGGCTCGTCTACTACTTCCACAACCGGACCGGCGACCCGACGAGCTCGGGCCTCCGCGTGTTCGACCTCAAGAAGAAGAAGGAACAGAAGGTCGGGGGCTTCTCCGGCTATGCGATCTCGGCGGACGGCAAGAAGATGCTGCTTCGCCAAGGGCGCGACTTCGGCATCGTCGACCTGCCGCGGGGCTCGGCCTCGCTCGGCAAGAAGATCGACCGCTCCGGCATGACCATGCGCCTCGAGCGCAAGAAGGAGTGGATGCAGATCTACGAGGAGTGCTGGCGTCAGATGCGCGACTTCTTCTACGCGCCGAACATGCACGGCGTGAACTGGGACGCGATGCGACTGCGCTACCGCCCGCTCGCCGAGTCGGTGCATCACCGGTTCGACCTCACGTACGTCATCGGTGAGCTGATCGGAGAGCTGAACGTCGGCCACGCCTACGTCGGTGGTGGCGACGCCCCGAGCGTCGACAAGAGCATGGCCGTCGGCGCGCTTGGCGGACAGTTCGAGCGCGACGCCGAGAGCGGCATGTTCCGCATCACGAAGGTCCTGAAGGGCGAGAACTGGCAGACGGGCACGCGGTCGCCGCTGACGCAGCTCGGAGTGAACGCCAAGGTCGGCGAGTACGTCGTCGCGATCAACGGCGCGGCCACGAGCACGATGCGCGACATGAACGTGGCGCTCATCGGCACCGTCGGCAAGCCGGTCGTGCTCTCGCTGAACGCGACGCCGGACACCGAAGGCGCGCGCGACGTCGTGGTCGTTCCCGTCCGCGACGAGCTCTCGCTCTACTACTACAACTGGGTGCAGGAGAACATCGACAAGGTCACCGAAGCCACCGACGGGAAGGTTGGCTATCTCCACGTTCCCGACATGGGCGCGGGCGGCCTGAACGAGTTCGTGAAGCACTACTATCCGCAGATCCGCAAGAAGGCGCTGATCATCGACGTGCGCGGCAACGGCGGCGGAAACGTCTCGCCGATGCTGATCGAGCGACTGCTCCGCACGCCGGCGATGTTCGACATGGCGCGCAACGTCGCCAAGGGCACCGATCCGAGCGAGGTGCACTACGGTCCGAAGGTATGCCTCCTGAACGAGTTCTCGGCGTCGGACGGCGACATCTTCCCGTGGCGCTTCAAGCACCGGAAGATCGGCCCGCTGATCGGCAAGCGCTCGTGGGGCGGTACCGTGGGTATCCGCGGCTCGCTCCCGCTGGTCGACGGCGGCACGCTCAACAAGCCGGAGTTCGCCAACTACAGCACCGACGGCAAGGAGTGGGTCATCGAGGGCTACGGAGTCGATCCGGACATCGAGATCGATAACGACCCCGCCCGAGAATTCGACGGAATCGACGATCAGCTCAACAAGGGCATCGAGGTGATCCTCGAGATGCTCCAGAAGCAGGGCAAGGAAATCCCCGATCCGCCGGCGTGGCCCGAAAAGGGCTAAGCTTGCGATAGACCGGTAACCGAGTTTCGAGGACGGGCGCGGCCGAGAGGTCGCGCCCGTTCTCGTTACCGTCCTCCTGCTCCCCGTGTTGCGCTACCGGGACGGGGCGTTTGGCTCCGGGACCGGGAAGCGGCGAAGCGTGACCACGACCGTGAGAACGATGACGCCGAGGCGCAGCGCACCCGCCGAGGAGCTCCCGACGGCGTCGCCGGCCTGGCCGAGCGTCCAGAAGAGATTCACGAAGGCGTGCCAGCCGATCACAAAGCCGAGGTTCCAGTTCCAGCGCGCGAAGAACCAGCAGAGCCCCGCGCCGCCCGCGCCGGTCACCACCGCAGCGCCGATCACCTCGGCCGTCGGCTTCCCCCAGGCGGCGGGCACGTGCAGCAATCCGAAGAGGACGCCCGTCACCAGGATCGCACGCCCGACGGGCCAGCCCCCACGCCGCACGAGCTGAGCGAAGAAGTACCCGCGAAAGATCGTCTCCTCGACCAGCCCGGCTCCCGCCCAGCCGCGAAGCACGGCGAGCGGCCGCTCCCGCATCACCACAAGCCCGTCTTCCTCGAAGAACACGCCCTCGCGCAGCAGCAGGAACCCGAGAAGGATCGGCGAGGTGAGAAGGAACGCCCACGCGATCCCGCCAAGCGCCGAGCGATCGAGGCCCACCTCGCCCGGGAGATCGCGGAGCGCGAGGCCGTGCGTCAGGCGAAGCGCGCCGGCGACGATTCCGAGCGGAACGACGAGGTACACCGCGAGCCGAGCCGCGTCGGACATCCCGGGAAACAACGCGCGCGGCAGGAACAGCCCGACCCCCACGGCGAGCGTGAGGCCGAGGAACGCGGCGGGAATCGCGCGTCGATCGGAGCGATCTATGGCGGCATGACCCATGGAGAGGCCTCGATCCAGGGCAGATCTCTCAGGTAGACCGTCAGCAGAGATGCGGTCGTCGCGAACGTGAAGCTGGCGAGCGTGCCGATGATGATGTACTCGGACTCCATGCGGGGGTTCTGGCTCTTCTCTTCATGGCCCTGATCTTCTAGTTCACGGTCCTGATCTTTCTCCTTCTCGCCGACTCTTCCGAATCGAAGGATCGACTTGGCCGCCACGAGGAACCCGATTGCCGCCGAGTTGCTGGAGAGGACCAGGACGAAGATCAGGATGCGTTCCAGGCGTCCGATGATGAGCCCGCCCTCGATGAATCCGGCGTCGTCCGACTTCGAGAGCTGCTTTCGCAGGGGCTTGACGATCCGCGCGGTCAGGACGCCGCTCGTCAGGATCGTGACGACGGCGCCGGCGACGAGAACGATCGCCTGAAGATAGGCCTCGCCCCATCGGGCGACCCCGTAGAGGGGGGACGCGTGTGGACTCGCCGGGGCATGGCCGAACGCGACGGCGAGGATGAGCGCCGCTCCGGCGTACGTGGCTCGCTCGAGGAGAAACGAGGGGATGTTCTCTTGACCGAACCGAGTGCGAAGGAAGTCGAGGATCGTGTACGCCCCCGCGATGGCGAGGAAGAGCCTCCAGTGGTCCCACCAGCCGACGAGCGCGTAGGCGAGAGCCACGTGGACTCCGACGGAGACGAGCCTGCCGCGCCCGGTCGATCGTTTCTCGGGATCCGGAAGCAGCAGAAACTCGGCGATCAGGTTGGCGGCAATGAGACAGGCGCCGAGATGAGCGGCCAGGGGCAAAGGCGACTCCTTTCGGGGGTTCGGTCGAGTCTCGGTCTCGGGGTTCCAGTCTAACCGGTGCCCGTCCCGGCGAGCGCCTTTTCGACGAACTCGAGCGCGGTCTCGAGGTAGCTCCACGAGCCGCTGGCCAGATTCTGGGCGACGGCCTGCTGGCTGATCGGTTTCTTCCAGCACTCGAGCGCGATCTGTTTCTGGCTCCATCCCTGCAGGGCGCCGGTCGTCGCGCGGGCCTGGGATGGCGTCCATCCCGAGACGAGGCCGTCGAGCAAGAGCACGATCGTGGCGAGGCACTCCTCGGCGGGGTGCCCGGGGAAGGCGAAGCTCATGCGGTGGCGCTTTCCGAGCGAATCGAGCTGCTGACCGGAGAGGCGGTACGCCACGCCGTCGCCTTCGGAGACGCGCTCGGGGACGAAGTCGACGCGGCCGATGGCGATGGCGAGCCTCGTATCGATGCCTTTGGGGGCGGCCGTGACCAGCGCCGCCCGATAGAACAGCGCGATCCGCAGCGAGCGCGCGGGGTTGCTCAGCACGAACTGCCAGCTGTCCCCCCGGAACACGTCGACCGGGTGGGGGACGTCCTCCGGGAAGGCTTTCAGGACGGCGTTCGAGGCCTCGCCGAGCGCGCGATGGAGCTTCTTGCGAACGGGCTCCTGGAGTCGAGACGAGCCGACCACGTCACCGGTTACGATCCCGTAGTTCCTGTTCTTGGTGGTTTTCATGAAACAAGGGATAACACTTGTAACGATCACTTACAAGTGATTTGGCTTGTTGTGGGCTGGCGGGCCGGAGGAGCTCCTCTCGATTGTGGGTCCCTCGGGAATCGGATAAAGTGGGGTTGGCGGACCGACCCTGCTCGTCCGAGGTCCGGTCTCTTT
This sequence comes from uncultured Planctomycetota bacterium, assembly GCA_964597885.1. Classification (GTDB taxonomy): domain Bacteria; phylum Planctomycetota; class JACOTG01; order JACOTG01; family JAUIME01; genus CAZQZX01. The sequence goes on along the minus strand of CAZQZX010000232.1, from coordinate 2,398 downwards.
GGTCTCTTCACCCCTGGATGCACTCCGCCGCGCCCGCGAGGCTCGCGTCTCGCCCATTCCACTCGCGCTCTTCCGCATCGCGTACGGCGTCTGTGTGCTCGTCGATGTGGCGAGCCTGATCCGCTACCGGCAGCTGTGGTTCGACGAGGCTCCGTTTCTGGCGCCGGGTCCGGCTCCCGTCCTCGGGCTGCTGCTGGTGTGGATGCTCGCGGCCGCCGGTCTCACGCTGGGGCTGCACACGCGCCTGTCGGCGGTCCTGCACTACGCGATGTGCGTCGGGTTCCTCGGGTTCGTCGCGCCGGCCGGTGGATTCGAGTACCACCTCGACAACCTCTACATCCTCTCGTCGCTCGGTGTCGTGTTCATGCCGGTGTCGCGCGCGCTCTCGGTCGATCGATGGAGAACCGAGCGCGCGGCGCATCGCGAGGGCCGTGCGCTCCCGTCGGCCGCCGTCAGTCGGATGTCCGAGGTCTTCCTGGTGCTCGTCGTCTCGAGCATCTACTTCGACTCGGCGATCTGGAAGCTCTCCTCGTCGATGTGGATGGCGGGGCTCGGCTACTGGACGCCCGCGCTCCAGCCGTGGGACGCATGGGTGACGCTTCCGTGGACACTCGACAACGAGTGGATCGCGCGTGCGGCCGGATACGTGACCCTGGCGTTCGAGCTGGCGTTCCCGGTGCTCGTCTGGCCGCGACGGACGCGGTGGCTGATGCTGCTGATCGGGCTCGGGCTGCACATCGGCGTCGGGACGGTGATTCCGCTGCCGCTTTTCGGCGCGCTGATGATCGCGTTCCTCGCCGGGCTCCTTCCGCCGTGGTGGTTTCGCGCACCGGCGGTGGATCGATCGTCGCATGAGCCGCTCGCGTCCGATGCCGTCGCGTGGAGATTTCGCGGCGCCGTAGCGTTCTTCGCCGTGTTTGCCGTCTTCTTCAGCGCGGCGATGGTCGAGCCGATGTCGGTGCTCGTGCGAAGCGGTATCGGCGGGGTGGACGGCCCCAAGCGCCGATCGATCCCGGCGACTTCCGACGGTTCGCTCATCCAGGCCTACCGCGGCGTCATGCAAGCGGGGTACCGATTCGCGGGGTTCCGCACGCACCCGATCTTCCTCGACGGACAGTTCGTCGACTACACGCACCAGACGCGCCTCGTCTACCGAGGGCCGTGCATCCCGACGCTCGCCAGCGCCGACCTGTCGCTGCCGGCGGCGCGGTCGGCCGTTCTCGATCGCGAGGCCGGGCCGGGCCGCCGGTTCTACGCGCTCAACCAGAACCGGCTATGGCTCGCGTGGACGTATCGCATGGTGCGGCCGCGGCTCCCGGTCGCGCGCGTCGAGTCGAAGCTGCGCCGGTTCCTGCAGTACTGGGTCGTGCGGGCCGAGCTCGATCTCGAGCGCGGCTACATCGCCGTCGAGCAGCGCGCGATCGATCTGCCGGTCGACCGCTGGCGGCCGGGCGTACGCGAGAGCAACGCTCGATCCGAGTGGCGCGAGGTGGGGCGGTTCTACGGCCCGGCCTCCGAGATGACGGCCACGTGGAGCGATCCGTGCTGGCGTCGGTAGCCGGCGGACAGCTCGCCTACGGCTCGATCGGCCACGCGCCGCGATAGACGACGATGCGGTATCCGTCCGGGTCTTCGTACGTCTTGCCGTGCCGATCCCAGTAGGGGTTGAACGCGGGGACAGGCGAGGCGCCGGCGCCTTCGATGCGCTCGATCGCCGCGCGCCAGTCGGCTTCGTCGGCGATGTAGAAGATGAGCAGGTTGTCCTCGGTGGGAGCCCGTCCGGCTTCGTGCCCGGCCTTGCGGGTGAACTCCAGATGATAGCCGGCCCCCGCATGCCCGAGCATCGTCCCGTCGAAACCGTCGTGATCGCGGAAGCTCCCGAGCACCTCGAAGCCGAGCCCGTCGCGATAGAAGGCGACGACGGTGTCGAGCCGATCGGTCGGGCGCGCGATCCGAACGTGAGCGCCGCGCAGGGGGGCGGTGGAGCGCGGCGGTGTCATGCGTCTTCTTCCGCTTCCAGCGCCCGCAGGATCGAGACGAGCTGCCCGAGGTGATACGCGTTGTGATCCGCGACGAGGATCGCCTCCCGGAGAAGCGTCTGGCCGTCGCCGTGCGGGATCGGCCCGAAGAGATCCGACGCGGGATCCGCGACGAGATCCTGCATGGCGGCGAGGTCGGAGCAGAAGGCCTCGACGGTCTCGTTCCACGCGCTCGGCGTCGGCGGCGCGTCGCCCTCCGGCCAGTAGCCGTCGGGGAAGGGCGGCGAGACGTGGTCGGCGTCCCGGCTGAACTCGAGGATGTCGTGCTGCGCGATCCGCATGTGCTCGAGCAGCCGCCACGGCGTGTTCGGAACCGTGCCCGCCCGCTTCGACGCGAGCTCGCTCGGGTACTCGCGAAT
>CAZQZX010000231.1:0-10848 GCA_964597885.1 uncultured Planctomycetota bacterium | reverse complement strand
CGCGACTCGATCGCCTCACGAGAAGGCCCGTCACCGACCAGGAGCAGTCGTACGCCCCGCTCGGCGAGCGCCGGATGTGCGAGCGCGTCGACGACCGACTCGACGTCGTGCCACGGACGGAACCAGCCCACGAAGCCGAGCACGAGGCTGTCCCCGAGCCCGTAGCGGGCGCGTATCTCGTCGGCGGGAAGATCCGGTCGGAACTGCTCGGCATCCGCGCCATTCGGGATCACGACGATCCGGTCGGGCGACGCACCGGCCTCCTCCACAAATCGCCCGAGCACCTCGGACACCACCACGACGCGATCGGCATTCCGGAAGATCCAGCTCTCGACGCGGCGCGCCAGCTTCGGCCCCCAGATCCGGCTCCACTTCTCCTTCTCCAGGACCAGCGGCGCGTTCACCTCGAGGACATGGGGAACGCCGTGCCGCCTCGCCGCGCGGATGCCCGCGACCGTCGACAGCGCGTACCGCTCGTACAGCAGATGTGGTCGGAACTCGCGAATCTCGGCGTCGAGCCGCCGCGTGGCCGGCACGTTGTAGGCGTACTCGAGGCCCTCGTAGATCGGCCCCCGCGCCACGCGGGCCACGACGCGCCAGAACAGGGACGAGTGGCCCCCACTGCCGTTGCTCTCGGAGGCCCCGTCGGATCCCGAGCCGCCGCCCCGCTTCACCAGCGACGCCTCGCGCACCGTATGCCCGAGCGCACCGAGGGCGCGGGTGATCTCCTCGATGTGAACGCCCTGGGCGTCCTCAGCGAGCGTCCGGTGATGGTAGAGGATTCGCATGGGTCGAGCGAAGCACCTCGATGCAGCGACGAGCCGTCTGCCCCCACGAGCGCTCGCTCGCGTAGGCCCGCAGCCGGTCGCGGTCCCATTCTCGGTCGAGCGCCTGTCCGAGGCCCGCGGCAAGCGCGTCGGGATCGCCCGGCGCGACGAGCCGGCCGAGCGCGTCCTCGCAGACGATCTCGGGCGCGCCACCCACGCGCGAGGCCACCACCGGGGTCCCGCAGGCGATCGCCTCCATCAGCGCGTTCGGCCAGCCCTCCCGATGGCTCGGCAGACAGCTCACGTCGGCGGCGTTGTACCAATCGGCAAGCTCGCTCTGCGAACGCTCGCCCGCGAAGGTCACCCGATCGGCGAGCCCGAGCTCCCGAGCCTGGCGCGTGAGCGGCTCGCGCAGCTCCCCTCCGCCGACGATCGCGAGTCGCGGCGAGTCCTCTCGATCGCGGACGAGACGGGCGAACGCCTCGAGCAGAACGTCGTGGGCCTTGACCGGAGTCAGCCTTCCGACGATCACGATCAGCGGGCCCGAAGCCTCGGCCGTCGCGAGCCCCACCTTCTTCCGGGCGAGCGCCCGGTCCATCGGCGCGAATCGCTCGGTGTCGACTCCGTTCGGGATCACCGTGACATCGCCGACGCCCGGCGCGAGCTCTCCGATCCGCTGCTTCAGATCTTCCGAGACGCTCACCACCGCGGACGCTCCCTCGAGTGCGCGCACGAGCAAAGGGCGCACGGCGCGGATGTCCGAGTACGTGTGCGTGTCCGTGCCTCGTGCCGAGACCACCACGGGGACGCCGAGCTCACGACCCAGCGTCACGGCCGCGTATGCGTCCGGGTACAGATAGTGCGCATCGATCACATCGAACGCGAATCGCCGGCGGATCGCACGCACGAGCGAGCGCGTTCCGCGGGCGAGGCTCGCCCCGTATCGCGTCATGCCGAACTTGGGCGTCACCAGGTAGCTCGGATGGTGGATCCCGAGTCCGTCGCGGCTCTCCTCGCGGGGCACCCGCGCGAACTTGGCCCACCGCTCGAGACGTCCCCCGAGCGGGATCCGCGGGAAGTACGGGACCGGAGCCACGACCTCGACCTCGACCCCCGGCTCGGCCGCGACGTGCCGGACGCGGTCGCGGATGAACGTCCCTTTGTTCGGCTCCTCGGGGTTCGGGTACAGCGTGGTGAAGACGAGGACCTTCACGCCGTCGCTTCCGCGGGGCTCGGCGCGCTCGCCCTTCCGAACTCGCGCAGCCACCGACCGAGGGCGAGGACGGAGTACAGCGGCGTCCCGTAATCGCTGAGCCCGGACCGGTGTCGACCGATCATGCGGCGGACCCCCTCGACGTCGAGAAGCGCTTCGATGTCCGGTTCGGCGAGCGCCTCGTCGAGCGCCGGGGCCAGCTCGTCTCGCATCCAGTTCGCGAGCGGAACCGAGAACCCTCTCTTCTGCCGGTACAGCGTATCGTCGGGGACGACACCGGTGAGCGCGCGCTTCAGCACGTGCTTGCCCGCTCCGCCCACGAGCTTCAACCCCGGCGAGATCCGGGCCACTCCCTCGACGAACTGGTGATCGAGCATCGGCACGCGCACCTCGAGCGAGTGCGCCATCGACGCGCGGTCCACCTTCGTGAGGATATCGTCCGGAAGGTACGTCTTGAAGTCGACGTACTGGATGCGGGACAGCGGATCCGACGGCGCCCGCTCGAAGTGCGGCCGCATCGTGTCGAACGGATCGTAGTCGCGCAGACGCGTCACGAGATCGCGCGCGAGCATCGTGTCGAGGATCGAACGCGGCAGCGCGGACTGTGTCAGGAAGTAGCCCCGGTCGGGATCCTGCGCCAGGTTGCCGAGCAGGGTCTTCGCACGCAGCGGCTGCGGAAGCCAGTCCGCCTTCGGGTACACCCGTGCGAGCCCCGCCACTGCGGTGCGTCGCACGAAGCGCGGAATCCACCGCCGGACCTGGTTCTCGAGTCGGTCGAAGCGATACCGCCGGTAGCCCGCGAAGTTCTCGTCGCCGCCGTCACCCGAGAGCGCCACCGTGACCTCTTCGCGCGTGATTCCCGAGACCGTGTAGGTCGGGATGGCCGAAGAGTCCGCGAAGGGTTCGTCGTAGAACCGCCCGATCCGATCGAACACCGTCGCCGGATCGGCCGGGACGACCTTCTCGAAGTGGCGCGATCCGATGCGCTCCGCCATCGAGCGGGCGTACGGGAGCTCGTCGAACGCCGCTTCGCGGAATCCGACCGAGAAGGTGCGGATCGGGTCGCGCACCTCCTCCGCCATCAGGGCCGCCACCGCGCTCGAGTCGATCCCTCCGGACAGGAAGGCGCCGAGCGGCACGTCGCTGACCAGTCGAACGCGCACCGCCTCCCGGAGCGATTCGAGGACGTCCCGCGCTGCGGATGCCTCGTCGGTGCTTCCGGGATCGGCAAACTCGAGATCCCAGTAGCGGGAGATCTCGTGCCCCTCGGGCGTGATGCGCATGCTGTGCCCGGGCTCGAGCTTCGAGATGCCGCGATAGATCGTCTTCGGCGCCGGAACGTAGAGGTACGTGAAGTAGTCGACGACCGCGGTCTCGTCGATCGGCGGCACCTCATCGAGCGCGGCGAGGATCGACTTGGCTTCCGATGCGAACAGGAGCCGCTCGCCGTCGACGGCGTAATAGAGCGGTTTGATCCCCAGACGATCGCGCGCGACGAACATCAGCTCCCGGGAGGCATCCCAGATGGCGAACGCGAACTGCCCCCGCAAGCGCGTGACACACGCCTCGCCGTGCTCGAGCCACAGATGGAGGATCACCTCGGTGTCGGACTTCGTTCGGAAGCGGTGTCCCTTGGCCTCGAGATCGGAGCGGAGCTCCTGGAAGTTGAAGATCTCGCCGTTGAAAGTGATCCAGACCCGACCGTCCTCGGTCGACATCGGCTGGATTCCACCCTCGAGGTCGATGATCCGCAAGCGGCGATGCCCGAGTCGCACGCGGCCGTCGGCGTGGAAGCCGTCGGCATCGGGGCCGCGGTGGACGATCGCCCCGGCCATGGCAGGGGTCGGGTCGGGAGACGCTGCCGCTCTCTCGCGACCCTCCGCGCCCAGGTAGTAGACGCCGCAGATTCCGCACATGTCAGCGCCCTCCCGAAACGCGGACCGTCGAGCGTCGGATCAGTTCGCCCCCGGACACTGCGCGCACAGCGGGATCTTCGTCTTGTCGGTTCGGATCTGCTTGCGCAGCTTGCGGAATCGCTTCCCGTTCCAGACCTTCGCGATGTTCTGGTGCGTGGTACCGAGCGGGATCTCGCCGCGCGGGTCCATGCAGCACGGAACGATCTTGCCGTCCCACAGCACCACGGCCGCACGCCACAGGTAGTCGCATCGGTTCTCGATCGGGATCTTCCACTCGGCGTCCGTGCCTTCGAGGTTGTAGAGCTGGTACTCCTCGTTCGCCGGGAAGAGGTCGACGAAGCGATTGCGGACTTCCTCGTCGTTCCACTCGGCGACGTTGAAGCTGACGGACTTGAAGGTCAGTCGGTCGGCACCCCAATCGTCGGCGACGGTGCGCGCCTCATCCATCTGATGCTCGTTGTGGCGCATCACGATGAACTGCAGCTCGATCTCGGGACGCGTGTACCCGAGCTCGTTACGCACGCGCACGAGACGCGTCACGCAGTCGCGCAGCCTGTCGAAGTTTCCGCGAACGCGATACTTCTCGAACGTCTCCTGCGTCGTACCGTCGAGCGAGATGTAGATGTGATCGAGCCCGCTCTTCACGTAGGCGGCGGCCGCTTCGTCGGTCTTGAAGAAGTGGCCGTTGCTACCGAGCGAGACGCGGATGCCCTTGCTCTTGACGTAGGAGATCATCTCGGGGAGCTCTGTGTGCATCGTCGGCTCCCCGTAGTTCGTGATGTTGATCTCGACGAGCGAGTCCGAGAGCGGCTCGATGACGTCCTTCAGCGTGTCCATCGTCATGAAGCCCGGCTTTCGCTCGAGCTTCAGCTCTCCCGTCGGGCAGAGCGGACAGCGCAGGTTGCAGACGTTCGTCGGCTCGATCATCAGGTAGTACGGCTTGCCGAGCACGCGGCTCCAGCCGAACTTCAGGCTCGTCATGCAGCGAGCGACGTTCGCGATCTTGCCGAGCGGCATTCCGCCCCGCCAGAGCGTGTAGGCCTTCCGGACCTTGTTCAGGGCCTGGCCGACCATTCCTTCGCGATCGTAGTAGTTTCGTTCTTTCACCATGGTGCGATATCCTAGCGCTCGCTTGTTAGCGGCTCGTGCGTTTCGTGTTTTTCTGCTCTAGCTGGCAGCCGTCTCTCGAACGACGGCCTCGTAGACCGATTCGTAGCCTCGAACCATCCGGTCGATCGTGAACCTCTCTTCGAACCGTTCGCGTCCGAGGCGTCCCATCTCTCGCGCGCGATCCGGCGCGCCGAGCACCGAGGCCAGCGCCTCGGCCAGCGCCTCGACGTCGCCCGGCGGAACGAGCAACCCCGTCTGCCCCGCGATCACCGCCTCCGAGACCGCCCCGACGTCGGTCGCGACGACGGGGAGTCCAGCGGCCATGGCCTCGAGGATGGCCAGCGGAAATCCCTCGCTGCGTGAAGCGAGCGTGACAAGATCACACGCCGGCAGGATTGCGCCGATGTCGCGGCGAAATCCGAGAAAGTGTACGTCGGAAGAAATCCCCAGCTCATGGGTGAGCTCACGCAGTTCTTGTGCCTGCGGGCCGTCCCCCACGAACAGGAGGCGACAGTCCGCAATTTTACCACGGACGTTTTTGAAGGCTCGGAGCAAAACGGGGTGATTTTTGACCGGTTTGAGGCCGGCGACGACCCCGATCGTGGGGCGTCCGGGCTCGAGCCCCAGAAGCCGCTCCGCTTCCTCGCGATCCACCTGACCGGCAAAGGCCTGCGGGTCGACGCCGTTGTGGATCGTCTCCAGCCGCCGGGGGGAAAAGCCCTCTCCCTCGGCCAGGGTTCTCCCCAACCGCTCGGAGACGGCCACCGTGCGCGTCGTCCAGCGGGAGACCAGCCGATGGGTAAGCCGCACGCGCACGCGGTCCGGGTGCTCCCGGTCGTGCTCGGTGAAGACCGAGCCGGCCGACCGCGATCGTCTCGCGGCGAGCGTCCCATAGAAAAAAGCCGTGGCATTGTGCGCGTGAAGCACGTCGATTCTCTCCTCCCGCAGTCGGCGTCCGAGCCGCAGCGGGTAGCGCCAGTCGATTCCCGGACGCCTCGTTTCGAGAAGGACCGAAATTCCACGCTCGCGTAGCTCGTCACCGAGCGGGCCGAGGCCGTCGAAGCAGCACACCGAGACCTCGAACCGGTCCGGATCCAGGCGCGCCGCGAGCGTGGCGACCATGGTCTCCATCCCCCCGATCTCGAGGGTGGGCAGCAGCTGCATGACGCGGATGCGCCGATCGGGACCGGGACTCTCCTCACCTATCGGCGGCGCCGCCCCCCCGGCCTTAGAGACCGGTGCCATAGGCCAGGCCTCCCGGTTGGATCTCCTGCTCCGCCGCCTTCTCGCGCATGTCGGCCCTCACCTCGGCCCGCGCGATGGCGTTCAGAGCGATCGAGATCGCGATCATGTGGTACAGCAGGTCGAAGTGCGCTCGATTCAGGAAGATCCCACTCAGGAGGTATCCGTAGAGCGCCACCTCGATCGCGGCTGCGTAGTTCACGAACCAGTGATTGGGGCCGTAGCGGCGCCTGCCCTCCCACTGCAGGGACCTCGAATTCGCGACGGTCATGAAGATGAGGAGGAGGAACACGGCGAGGGCCGGCCTCCCCGACTCGGCCATCAGCTGCAGATACGAGTTGTGGGCCACGCGCTCGCGAGCGCCGGGAACGAGGGAGTAGTCGTTGTAGACGGTCTGGAAGTTTCGATACCCGACGCCGATCCACGGGTGATCCTCGGACATGCGAAGCGCCGTGCCCCAGGCCTCGAGCCGCGCCTGTGCCGAGCTGTCCTCCGTCGGATTCTTCAGCGTCTCGAGGCGGTCCCGGAACGACTGCGGCATCAGCGCGAGGAAGGCGATCGCCGCGAACGGGGCGATCGTCATCGCGATGACCCGTTGATTGGACTTGAGCACGAGAACGCCGAGCACCAGGCAGAGCGCGAGGAACCCTCCTCGGGACTCGGTGAGCGCTACGGCGATCACCGTGAGCGGCACCGCGCCGTACAACCCTCGCTTCACCCACTTCTTCGTCTCGGTCTTCCCGAGATAGAGCAGGATCGGCAGGTTCATCACCAGGGCCGATGAGAAGTCGTTGTTGTCGAGGAGCATCCCGCCGGGCCCGCGGAGCGTGCGCTGGAACAGCAACCCGTTCTTCACGCCGTAGAACCCGAGCGAGAGCGCGATCGCCCACAGCAAGTAGCGGATGCGCTCCTTCGAGTTCAGGAGCGGCGGCGTGATCATGGCGACGATCATCACCTTGATGAACTCGTAGAACTTGTGATAGCTCGCCTTCGGGTACTGCGCGTACACCACCGACAGCGTGATCAGGATCAGCAGCACGAGCATGACCCAGGTACGGCGCTCGAGAACGATCAGCTTGCCGCCCGGCGGTCGCAGGAGGAAGCCCACCATCATCGCCACCGCGACGTAGAACGTCAGTCGATAATCGGCGGCGACGCCCCAGGTGAGGTCCTGCGTGCGGTTGTACGACAGGATCGAGAACACGACCATGCCGTAGAAGGGCTTGAAGAACGAGATGGGAATCGAGGCGAATCCCCAGGTGAGTACGATGATGTCGCGCATGGGTGGCCGGCCTCGTCAGGCGCGCGTTCCAGCAAGGATGGTCAAGGGTCGATAATATACCTTATCGGCTCCGGGAACCCCCGGACTCAAACCGGTTTGCGTCGGGATGCCCGACAGCTTCCCGGACCTCGACCGAAATCGACCCGACAGAACGAGCGAGAGTTCGTTGCGCGCCCTCCTCTATCGAATCTACGGCCTGTTCACGGCGCTCGTGACGCCCGGCCTTCGGAACTCCCAGTTCGCCTACGCCGAGTGCCTGGAGCGCATCGCGCCCGGGCGCCGCGGCTGGCTGGACGTGGGCTGCGGGCACCAGATGATCCCGAGCTGGCTCCACTGGGACCCGGCCCGCCTCGACGCCCTGCGCAACGGAAACGACGCGCTGATCGGGATCGACCTCGACCTGCCGTCTCTCCGGAAGAACACCTCGTGCGACCACGTGACGTACGGCTCCATCGATCGGCTGCCGTTCGCCGACGCCTCGTTCGACCTGATCACGGCCAACATGGTCGCCGAGCACCTCGCCCATCCCGAGCAGGCCCTCGCCGAGGTCGCTCGCGTGCTGCGGCCCGGAGGGCTGTTCGCGTTCCACACCCCGAACCACCGCAGTCCCCTGGTGCGCCTGTCGGGCTGGATGCCGCAGGCTCCCAAGAACCTCCTGATCCGGCTCCTCGAAGGGCGCGACGAGGACGACGTCTTCCCGACCGTCTACCGCCTCAACACCGAGGGCGACATCCGCGCGCTCGCCGAAGAGGCGGGCCTCGGCGTCCGGGAGCTCACGCATCTCGAGACGACGGCGAGCACGCTGGTCCTCGGACCGTTCGTCGTGTTCGAGCTTCTGTGGATCCGCCGGCTTCGACGCGAATCGCGGCGCCATCTGCGCACAAACCTGGTCGTCGTTCTCGAGAAGCCGAGCGCGGGCTAGCGACCGGGCCGACCGGCTCGCCGGCGCGCGAGACCCTCGTGGAACTGCGCCTCGATCGCGTCGACCGAACGATCCCACGAGTAGCGCTCCTCGATCACCCGCCGCGCCGCGGAAGCCATCGCCACACGGCGCGGAGCGTCGGCCATCAGCTCGAGGACGGCCTTCGCGAACGCTTCGGGGTCGTCCGCGATCACGGCGTGCTCGCCCGGGTCGGCGTCGATGCCTTCGAACGCGATCGAGGTCGAGACCACCGGCGTCCCGCAGCACATCGCTTCGAGGACCTTGTTCTGAACGCCGCGCGCGATGCGGAGCGGCGCGACGGCCACCGCACCCCGGTGCAGCTCGGGAGCGATCTCGTCGACCGCGCCCGTCACGACGACGCCCTCTTCCTCGCCGAGCTCGACCACGGCCGGCGCCGGCCGGCGCCCGACGATGCGGAACTCCACGTCGGCCTGCTCCGCCCGGATCCGCGGAAGGATGTCGCGGACGAAGTGCACGACGCCGTCGACGTTCGGCTTGTAGTCCATCGCGCCGGTGAAGACGACGACAGGCCCGCGGTCGCTCGGGGCATCGTACGAGAAGCGATCCGGCTCGACGCCATTCGCGATCGCGCTCGCCCGATTTCCGAACCCGCGCTTCTCGAGGGTCTCGAGCTCCGCCTCCGTGCAGACGATCGAATGGTCGAACGATTCGAGCACGCGCCGCTCGAACGCTCGCATGCGCTTCGCCTCCATCGCGTACAGCCAGCGACGAGGCGCGCTCGCCTTCAGCGCGTACTGGTCCCACTTCTCGGAGTCGAGATCGACGAGGTCCATCACGCGGACACCGTCGGTCTCGGCCTCGAGCGCGTACGTCCCCATCGAGGACGAGAAGGCGAAGACGGCATCGAAGCGGCGAGCGCGCGTCGTCTCGCGAACCCACGCCGCCATCCCGCGGGTACGGAAGTAGCCGAGCGAAAGCGCGCGTCCGGTCCCGAGCCACAGGGCGCCTCGCGCGAGAGCCGCCGTCTTGGACAGCCCCTCGACGTGGAGATCGCGACACATCTCGCGTACGGCATCGACGTGCTGCCAGTCCTCGGGGTCGTCGATGAAGGTGCCGAGCGTCACGGAGTGCCGGCGGGCGAGCCGCACCAGCTCGTGGTACGAACGGATCTTGTCGCCCTTGTCCGGCGGGTAGGGAATACGGTGGCAGAGGAAGAGGATCTCGAGGCGATCACCGCCCGATGATGTCACGCCCCTTCGACCTCCCCGTACCGGTAGCGCCGCTTGCTGACGGGCGCTTCCCCGTCGCCGGTGAGGACGCAGCCGAGCACTTCGACCTGCGCCTGCGCCAGGCGTTCGAGGGTGCTCGCGACGACTTCGCGCGGCGTCGACTTCAGCCGCACGACGAGCATCGCCGAGTCGCAGTTCTTGCCGAGGATCGCGGCGTCGGCGACCGGCCCGACCGAAGGCGTGTCGATGAGGACGAAGTCGTACGCCTCGCGGAGCTCCTGCAGGCACGCGCCGAGCGCGGGCACCGAGAGCAGCTCGCCCGGGTTTCCGGGAATCGCTCCGCTCGGAAGCAGGTCGAGGTTCTCGGTCACGGTCGGACGAATCCAGTCGATGGCCTCGCCGTCACCGCGAAGGATCTCGGTGAGGCCACCGTCGACTTCCTCGATCAGCGAGTCGAGCCCGGGATCGCGCAGGTTGGCGTCCACCAAGAGAACGCGGAGATCGCCGCGCTCGGCCAGGGCCGCGCCGAGCCGCTGCACGGTGAGCGTCACGCCTTCACCCGGCGTGGGACTCGTGAAGAGAATCACGCGAGGGCGCTTCTCGATCGGTACCGCGAGAAGGTTCGCGCGGATCGTGCGGAACTGTTCGGTGACGGGATCGACCTCGGCGAGGTTCGTGACCTCCGCCGGCATCCCGGGATCGAGAAGCACGAGGTCTTCCGTCTGGACGCGACCGGCGCGCGCGCCGGAACGCGACGCGGTCACGCGTCGGCCCAGGCTGCCGCGGGTCCATCCCAATCGTTTCAGAAAAGCAAGCACGGCTCCCCCCCGTACTTCTGGCCTGTAGGCGAACGCTCTTGGCCTATCGACAAGCGCGCTTGTCCGGCCGCCCTCGAGCTCCTTAGCGAATCTGCTGACGGAACGCGGAAATCGAATCGCGAACGAACCCCGGCAACAGCTCGGGGTACTGCGTGTACACGACCGTGAACGCCACGCCCGAGACGACGAAGATCATCACCATGACCGCCGCCATCGCGCGCCGGCGACGCCCGCGCTCGAGCTCGAGATTGCTCTGGATCGTCTGGACGGTTCCCATGACGGGGACGTCCAGGAAAGACTTCGCATCGGTGACCGAAAGGAGCGACCGCGAGAGCAGGTGGAGCAGAACCGACAGGCCGAAACCGAG
>CAZQZX010000230.1:0-10877 GCA_964597885.1 uncultured Planctomycetota bacterium | reverse complement strand
ATCTGGCGCCGATCCCGTGCGGGGGACGCGACGCCGTCGCCCAGCAGCGCGAGCAGTGGCGCGACGGTGCCAATGCGCTCGCCGTCGCGCCGGGAGTCATCACGCTCTACGACCGCAATACCGCGACCGCGGACGAGCTCGATCGTCAGGGGTTCCGCATCGTCCACGCCCAGGACGTGCTGCTCGGCCGCGAAGACATCGATCTGGCGGCGCCCGGAAGGCTGTGCGTCCTCGTCCCGAGCCACGAGATCTCGCGTGCGCGTGGCGGCCCCCACTGCCTGACGCATCCGCTCCGTCGCGACGACGTCTGACCGACGGCGGCGCCTCGATCCGCTAGTTCCCGCCCGAGCGGATCTCCTGGATGATCTGCTGCGCCTGCTTCACGGCGGGGTCGTTCGGGAAGTGCTCGACGAACCATCGCGCCTGCTGCCCCGCGAGCTCACCTTCGCCGAGCGCCCGGTACACGTCCACCAGGTTCATGCGCACGGGACGCTGCTTCGCTGCATCGTCGCCGGCCGCTTCGATGGCGGCCTCGAAGTAGCGCCGCGCCTCGTCGAACTGCTTCTGGTGCTGGTAGATCATTCCGAGGCGTCGATTGCCGTCGAAGCTCAGGGGCTCGTACTCGAGCGCGTCGAGAAGGGCTTCCTCGGCTTCGGTGTACTTCTGCTGGCGGATCAGGAGGCGACCCGCCTCGAGAAGGGGCGGCGCGCCGAGAAGCTCGCTCTCGGCTGCGCGAACGTACGCAGCGAGGGCCTCGCGCTCCTTGCGGTCGGCGTCCGCGCGACGGTTCATCTTGCGCAGGTGCTCCGAGTGCATCGAAAGCGCGTTGCCGAGCAGGTACTGGTTGTGCGGAATCGCGGGCCGGATCTCGAGGAGGTGCTCGATCCAGCGCTCCGCGTTCTCGAAGTCGCGCTTGGTGATGAGCAGCGTGGCCAGCCGGTACGCGGCATCGTAGTTGTTGCGGTCGTTCGCGAGGATGTCTTCGTAGGCGCGTACGGCAGCCTTCCAGTTCGTGAGCTGCAGCGCGCCGATCTCGTTGAAGCGATCCACGATGTGGAGCTGGTCCTTGGGGTTCGGCAGGTCGGCGATCTCGGCGATGTCCGGCGCCGCCTGCCCGGACGACGCGTAGCCGAGAGCCTGGAGGCGCTTGGCGTCCTTGTCGTCGCGGACGAGACCCGGCGAGAACGCGCTCGCTCCGGACGTCTGCTCCTGCACTTCGAGCAGCCACGTTCGTAGCTCTTTCGCCTTGTCGGGATGCTGGTCGACCACGTTGACGGACTCGTCCGGATCGGCTTCGAGATCGTACAGCTCCGGCACCGGCGCCTCGATGTACTTCCACCGATCGCTGCGGGTGTGGAACAGCGGCGACCATCCGTACGAGTCCCACGGCGCGAGCGTCTCTCCGTACGAGTACAGCGTGGGCGCGTCGGCGTAGTTCCCGCGGATGCGCTCGACCAGGCTCGTGCCCTGCACTTCGTTCTGTGGGTGGTCGATCTGGAGGAGGTCGAGCACGGTGGGGAGCACGTCGACCTGCCGGGCGATGTTCGAATCGACACGGCCGGACGGGATGTGACCGCGAGCGCTGATGAAGAACGGAACCCGCATCGTGTCGTCGTACACGAGCAGACCGTGCGTGCTCTCCTCGTGCGGGCCGGCAAAACCTTCGCCGTGATCCGCGAGCACGACGATGAGCGTGCGCTTCAGAAGGCCTCGCTCCTCGAGCCCGTCGAGCAGGCGACCGACTTCGAGATCCGTCGCGGCGATCTCGGCGTCGTAGCGTCCGCTCTTCGTATCCGGGAACTGGCTGGCGATCTCCGCAGGAGGGTCGTACGGCGCGTGCGGATCGAAGTAGTGGGCCCAGAGGAAGTACGGCCGATCGCGATCGAACGAGTCGGCCATGGCGAGCGAGGCCCGGGTGACGGACGGGGCGCGGCGCGAAGGGTCGTTGACGTTCGACTCGCGGACCATGTCCCGCGGGTCGTCATCGAAGCGATCGAATCCCTGCGCGATGCCGTAGCGTCGGCCGAGCACGACCGCGGCGATCGTCGCCGCCGTCTGGTAGCCCGCGCCGCGAAGGATCTCGGCAAGCGTCTCGCGTTCGTCGGGAACGGAGTAGAAGCCGTTGGTCCGGGCCCCGTGAAACGTCGGATAGGTTCCCGTGAAGATCGACGCGTGCGACGGCAGGGTCAGCGGCGTTTGGGCCATCGCCTTGTCGAAGCGAACGCCGCTCTCGGCGAGGGCGTCGAGCCGGGGCGTCCGGGCGTTCTCGTACCCGTAGCATCCGAGGCGATCGAACCGCGTCGTGTCGAGCGTGATGACGAGGAGGTTCCAGCCCTCGAGCGAGGTGCCGCCACCGCCGCATCCGCTGACGAACGGAGTCATGGCGGCGAGCAGCAGGAGGAGAAAGACGGGGATCGGATGGGATCGCATGGGGGTTCTTCCGGGGTTCACGATGCGGGGTCGATTGTACCGAATCGATGCGGGCCCGTCAGGCGGCGGGCCGGCGGTGCGGTGTGGTAAACTCCGCAATGATGAATCCGAGGTGCTTCATCGGCCTGATGAGCGGCACGAGCTGTGACGGTGTGGATGCCGCACTCGTGGAGATCGCGGGGAGCGGTCTCGCGATGGAGGTGACGTATCTCGCCTCCGTTCGCCGCTCGTACCCCGACGAGCTGTCCGAGCAGCTCATGGCGGCGATGGCGCCCGCGTCGGTCCGGATCGAGGACCTCACGCGGCTGAACGTCGCCGTCGGCGAGGAGTTCGCCACCTGCGCGCTCGCGCTCGTGGAGGCCGCTGGCGTCGACCCGTCGCGCGTGGCCGCCATCGGATCCCACGGGCAGACCATCTGCCATCTCCCCCCGCGAGCTTCCGGCGCCTCCGGTGCGACCCTTCAGATCGGCGATGCGTCGACGATCGCGGTGCGCTCGGGGATTGCGGTCGTCTCGGACTTTCGCTCGACCGACGTCGCGCTCGGGGGGCAGGGCGCGCCGCTCGTCCCGTGGACCGACCACGTCCTGTTCGGCGGCGGGCCTACCGAGCGGATCGTGCAGAATCTCGGGGGTGTCGCGAACGGAACCTGGCTTCCGGCGGGGGGCGGGCCGGACGACGTGCTCGCGTTCGATACCGGCCCGGGGTGCATGGTCATCGACGAGATCGTGCGCCGCGTCTCGGACGGCGCGCGGAGTTACGACGTGGACGGGGCCGAGGCGGCGCGCGGCGAGGCGGTCGGCGCGATCGTCGATGCGGTTCTCGAGGAGCATCCTTACTTCGATCGGCCGCCGCCGAAGTCGACCGGCCGCGAGGAGTTCGGTCGCGGTTTCGCGGCTTCCTTCGATCGGCGCATGATCGATCGAGGCCTGGGGCCGGACGACCGACTCGCCACCGCGACCCTCCTCACGGCGCGGAGCCTGGCCGAGGCCTACCGTCGATGGCTGCCCCCGGTTCCCGACGGCGAGCGTCGCTCGCTGATCCTCGCCGGCGGCGGTGCGCAGAACCCGACGCTGGTGAAGGCGCTCGCCGAGGAGTGTGGCCCTTCGTACGAGCTCGTGCCGATCGATCGCTACGGCATCCCGCCGCAGGACAAGGAGTGCGTGAGCTTCGCGATGCTCGCGGCCGCGAACGTCGACGCGGTTCCGGCGAATCTGCCGCAGGTGACGTCCGCGTCCCGGCGCGCCGTGCTCGGGCACCGGACGGCGGCGTTTACCTTTGCCGAGGTCCCGCCGCCGGCACGAACCGCGGCACCGGCTGCGGCACCGGCTGCGGCACCGGGGCGGGCGGAGGCGTCGCGCGCCGAATCGAACGAGGGTCCACGCGATCGCGGGCATCTCCTCACGGAGAAGAGGAACCCGCGCTCGGAGGAGCTCGATCGGCTCACGGTCGAAGAGGCCTTCGACGTCATGAACACCGAAGACGCGACGCTGGCCGGGGCCGTGGCCGCCGCGCGCGAACCGATCTGTCGCGTCGTCGACGCGGTCGTCGCCGCGTTCGGTTCGGGCGGGCGACTTCTGTACGTCGGCGCCGGCACGTCGGGACGGCTCGGTGTGATCGACGCCGCCGAATGCCCGCCGACATTCCTCTCGCCTCCCGAACAGGTGCAGGGGATCATCGCGGGCGGACCGGATGCCGTGTTCCGGAGCATCGAGGGCGCCGAGGATGATCGCGCGGCGGGGGCGCGCGAGATCGAGGATCGCGATGTGGGCGACCGAGACGTCGTCGTGGGCATCACGGCCGGCGGTACGACGCCCTTCGTCCTCTCCGCCGTCGACGAGGCCCGTCGCCGGGGAGCCACGACCGCGATCGTCCTGTGCGTTCCGGAGGAGTCGCCGGCGTGCGATTTCCTGGTCCGGCTCGTGACGGGGCCCGAGGTCGTCACCGGCTCGACGCGGCTCAAGGCGGGGACGGCCACCAAGCTCGCCCTCAACATGATCACGACTCTGTCGATGGTGCGCACCGGGAAGGTCCTCGGCAACTGGATGGTCGATCTCAATGCGGAGGCCTGCGAGAAGCTGCGCGACCGAGCGCTCCGCATCGTGACCGAGGTGACGGGGCTCGCGCGCAAGGAGGCGGCCGCGCGCCTCGAAGCCGCCGGTGACGTGAAGACCGCGATTCTCGCCGTGCTGCGATCGATGGAGCCGGACGCGGCCCGCGAGCTCCTGTCCGAGTGCGGAGGGCGGCTGGGCGAGGCGCTCGATCGGGCGCCGGTCTAGGGGGCGCCGTGGAAGTTGCGGATCGAGGACGGCGGTCGTATCATCCCGATCCAGTCGGTACGCGGTCTCGATAGCGGCTCCTTGGGAGATCTGTGATGGAAGTGGTGCTCATCGTCCTGGCGGTCCTCGCCGTGCTCGCGATCGTCGGATACTTCGTGAATCGCGCGGCCACTCCCAAGTCGGTGCGTCAGGTCATCCCCACGCTTCCCGAGCTCGAGGCCGAGCGCGATCGCCTCGTGGCCGAGCGAGAAGCGGCCGAAGCGCGCGACGACAAGGAGGCGGTGACCGAGCTGACCCTCCAGATCCGCACCAAGGAGCACTGGATCAACAAGGCGCGAACCTCGGACGAGGGCTGGCGCGAGTACTACGAGAAGACGAGCGGCAAGCTTCTCGACGAGTGGGGTAAGACCGGCTCGAAGTAAGCGGCCGCGTTCGAAGTCTCGGAGTCCCTCCCATGCAATTCACTCACGCGCCGCTCGAAGGCGTCGTCATCATCGAGCCCCGGGTCTTCGAGGATTCGCGGGGCTTCTTCATGGAGAGCTACAACCAGCGGGCTTTCCACGAGGCCGGCATCACCGCCGACTTCGTTCAAGACAACATCAGCCAGTCGGCCAAGGGGACGCTCCGCGGGCTGCACTACCAGCTGAACCCGCACGCGCAGGGCAAGCTCGTTCGCGTCACGGCGGGCGAGGTGTTCGATGTCGCCGTCGATATCCGGCGGGAGTCGAAGACGTTCGGGCAGTGGTTCGGTCTGCGGCTGAGCGCCGAGAAGCGCAACGCCATGTACGTGCCGCCGGGATTCGCGCACGGATTCGTCGCGCTGACCGACAAGGCCGAGTTCCACTACAAGTGCACGGCGCTCTACGCCCCGGACTGCGACCGCGCGATCGTCTGGAACGATCCCGAGATCGGCATCGAATGGCCCGAAGAGGTCGACCCGGACCTGATCTCCGACAAGGATCGCGCGGCGCCGACGCTCGCGAACGCGGAGATGAACTTCTGAGCGCACCCGGCGGATCGACGGCGCTTCGCGAGCTCGCGGCGTCCGTCGTGATGGTCGGGTTCCGCGGTACGACACCCGCTTCCGATGCGCACTTGCGGCAAGCCCTCGCCGACGGGCTCGGCGGCGTGATCCTCTTCGACCGCGATGTCCTCACCGGCGACCCCGTCCGCAATATCGAGAGCCCGCCGGGGCTGGCACGGACGGTCGCCGAGCTGCGCGAGCTCTCGCCCGGCGACCGGTTGCTCGTCTCGATCGATCAGGAAGGCGGCACCGTCTCGCGGCTCCACCCCGGAAACGGCTATCCGACGTACCCCGGCGCATCGGCGACGGCAGCCGAGGGCGTGACCGCGACGGCGGCGAATGCGGCGGCGATGGCCGAGGCCCTGGCCCACGCGGGAGTCGATGTGAACCTGGCGCCGGTCGTCGACGTCGCGCTGGATCCCGGCGGAGCGATCGCCGCTCGGGGCCGGGCGTTCTCGGACGAGCCCGACGCGGTCCTCGAGCACGCCCGTGCCTTCGTCGAGGCGCACCGGTCGCACGGGGTCGCGACCTCGCTCAAGCATTTTCCCGGGCTCGGAAGCGGTGGTGAGGATACGCACGAAGGAAGCGTCGA
Organism: uncultured Planctomycetota bacterium; assembly: GCA_964597885.1. GTDB lineage: Bacteria > Planctomycetota > JACOTG01 > JACOTG01 > JAUIME01 > CAZQZX01. Next base: position 4,555 of record CAZQZX010000230.1, on the reverse strand, counting down.
CATCACCGAGTCGTTCGTACGGGAGATCGAGCTCGCGCCTTACCGACGCCTGATCGCCGAGGGGCTCGCCGACAGCGTCCTCGTGGGGCACCCCGTTCACCGGGGGCTCGATGCCGAGCGCCCGGCGTCGATGTCGCGAGCCATCGTCACCGAGCTGCTGCGCGGCGAGCTCGGCTTCGACGGCGCCGTCCTCACCGACGACCTCGACATGGGGGCCGCGGCCGAGGTCGATCTCGAGGAGAGGGTGGTGCGGGCGCTCGAAGCGGGCGTGGACGTGATCCTCTCCGGCAATCAGCTCACGCACGAAGACGATCGGGCCGCGCGCGTCACGGCGGCCGTGGTCCGAGCGGTCGAGTCCGGACGCGTCGATCGAGGTCAGCTCGAGGCGTCGCGCGAGAGACTGGCGAGGCTCAGAACGGGGACCGGCCGCTGAGCGTGCGGTGCTTCGACTCGACGAACTTCCAGCGCCCGCCGTCGTCTCTTGCGACGCCGGCCTCGACCGACACCTCCCAGATCGGCTCCTCGGCCGCATCGCGAAAGATGCTTTTGAGGGCGACCGTCGCGCGGTCGGGCTCGGGGCCGAGAAGGACCTCGACGCCTTCATCGGGGACGTCGACAGTGAATGGCAGCTCGCCGGTCTTCCGGTCTCGCTCGGCGCGGAAGAGGTAGCGCAGCCCGCGCCCGATCTCGTCTCGGCTCCACCCGGTCGTCGTCTCGCCGAAGTCGTCGTGGAGGAGGCGGAGGATCCCGTTCGCACTTCCGGCTTCGAAACGCGATGCGGCGGTCTGCACGAGGCGCCGGATCTGCGTCTCGTCATCCTCGGGAGGGAAGAGAATTCCACGCAGCAGGAGGATCAGGATCACGCCGGCCACGGCCACGGCGAGGAATCGAGCGAGCTTGCCCATGCCGTGAGGATAGCAGCGCGTGGCCGCCTACGAAAAGACCACAGGACCCCCTGACGATATCAGGCGGCCCCATGGCGAGAAGGAGGTTGTACCTCGCTCATCGCGACACCCAGCAGAAGGGTGGCGTCGCGTGAGTTGTCGGGTGGTTTCTAGCTCTCGGTCGGCGCGTCTCCGCCTTCTTCCTTCTTGTCGCGGAAGAGGACCTTCATGGCCTTGCTCGAGCCGACGATGATCATGTTGTGGCCGCGTTCGGCCTGCTTTCGGATCATCGTGGCGAGGTAACCGAGGAACGGGCCGGGGATGCGCTGGGTCTGCGAGAGGTCGAGCACCAGTCGTCCATGGCCCTGATCGACGAGCTGGTTGATGTGCTGCGAAGTCTCGGTGCACTCGTCGAGGTTATCCATGTCTTTCAGGGTCACGACGTACGCCTTCTCGACGAAGCAGCACCGCGGCGGAAGGTGGTTGTCGGCAGGCTGTTCGTTCGGCATTGCGCTCATCGTTGACTCCTTCTTCTCATCCCTCAGAATCGTGTCGTTCTTCCCGTCCCGCTTGCGGGGATCTAGTTTTGCAAGGCCGGTGCCAAACGATCCCGTCGGACGTAAGTCACTATTGGAGGGTTGGATGAGCGAATCGGGCCGTGGTGAGGGTTGAGTTTTCTCGGCTCACAATGAGAATGGCCGTCATTCTGATCGCGCACGATCGAGAAAAGCCGCCAGAACCGACACGAGGAGCGAGCGCACATGGGCCTGACCCGGGACGAAGCGTGGGAGCATCTGATCGAGTGGACGCCTTCCGAGGCGCTCCGTAGGCACGCGCGTTCGGTGGAGGTCGTGATGCGTGCGGCGGCGCTGCGCTACGGTGCGGGCGAGGAGGATGTCGAGCGGTTCGGCCTCGCGGGGCTGCTGCACGACGCGGACTACGACCAGTGGCCGGAGGAGCATCCCGGCAAGATCGTGGCGTGGCTGCGCGAACGGGGGGAGGAGGAGGTGGCCCACGCCGTCTCCGCGCACTACACGAAGTGGGGGGTGGCGTACGAGACGACGCTCGACAAGGCGTTGCTCGCGTGCGACGAGCTCACCGGGTTCGTCGGCGCGTGCTGCCTGGTGCGGCCGGAGGGCATCGAGACCCTGACTCCGAAGAGCGTGAAGAAGAAGCTCAAGGACAAGAGCTTCGCCGCGAAGGTCGAGCGCGATGAGGTGAAGGCGGGCGTGGAGCTGCTCGGCGTCGAGCTCGGCGAGCACATCCAGTTCGTGATCGATGCGCTCAAGCCGCACGCGGCCGAGCTGGGACTCGAGGGAGCGGCGGCCTAGCGGCGGCCGTTCAGCTTCTTCAGCACCGACTCGGTTCCCGTGGCCACGCGCTTGCCTCGTTCGTAGAGGACGAGGTGGGGCAGCGAGCGAATCTTGTGCTGCTTCACCACGGAAGCCTGCCAGTTCGGGACATCGATCTTACGGAGCGTCAGACTGCCGTCTGCGCGGGCGAGCGCCTCCAACTGAGGCGCGATCTGTCGGCAGCCCGGTCACCAATCGGCGGTGAACTCGAAGACGGTCCGGCCGTCCGGGTCCGCGTGGTCCTTGAGCTCGACGTTCTTGCCTCGCGAGATCGTCGTGACGGCCTTGCGCGAGCCGCGGCGCTTCTTCGAGCCTTCGTCGGCTTCGGACTCGTCGGAATCGGCTCGCTCCTTGCGCTGCAGACCGATCTTGTCGAGCATCTGATCGAGGAGGTCGGGGTTCTGCTTGTGGTAGGAGTGGCCGCCGTAGGCCATCGCGGCGAGTGCTAGAATCAGGACGAAATTCTTCATGGAGCGGGGTCTCCGGGCGGGAGGCGTCGATTCTGTGGCGGGGGTCGGGAATGCCGGCGTGGGGGTTCCTGCGGACATTCCTCGAGAATCTGAGGATACGGATGATTTTCGGCGCGAAGCCGGACGGCTTTAGCCCCTCGGCAAATTCGGGAAGCTCGACGGGGGCTTTCTCGACGGGCCGTCGGTTCCAGATCAACCTGACCTGGCTCCTCAAGCTGCGATGGCTGGCGGTGGGAGGACAGGTCGTCACGATCTTCGGGGCGCGGGTCGTTCTCGATTTGGACATGCCGCTCGATCGGCTGCTGCCGATCATCGCCGTCGCGGCGATCACGAACGCCGGTCTCGAGGTATGGATGCGCGGCCGGCTCGCGCGCGAGGACGCGCCGTTCCGCGGACGCGGCGAGTGGATCCTCGCGTCGATCATGGTGCTCGACATCGTGGCGCTTTCCGCGCTGCTGTACGTGTCCGGGGGCACCGACAATCCCTTCAGCCTCTTCTATCTCGTGAACATCGCGCTCGCGACGACCTTGCTGAAGCCGATCTGGGCGTGGCTCATCACGGGGCTCGCGGTGTGCTGCTTCATCTCGCTGTACTTCTTCCATCAGCCGCTCCCGGCGCTGCGCGAACCGGTGCCGTTCCGGATCGAGGGCGACTTCACGTCGGTGGGGATGCTCGTCGCCGTGGCCGGTGCGGCGACGATCCTCGTGTACTTCATGACGCGCGTGAAGGGAGAGCTCGCGCGCAGCGAGTCGCGCCGACGACACGAGCGTCAGCGCCAGGCGCAGGTCGACAAGTTCGAGGCGCTCGCGACGCTGGCGGCCGGCGCGGCGCACGAGCTGGCCACGCCGCTCTCGACCATCGCCGTGATCTCGAAGGAGCTGGAGCTCGAGCTCGAGAGATCGGGGCCGCTGCCGAATGCCATCGAGGACGCCCAGCTCGTCCGCCGCGAGGTCGACCGATGCCGTGCGATTCTCGATCAGATGTCGCTCGACGCCGGCGAGACGGTCGGGGAAGAGATGCTGCGGATCGGGCCCGAGGAATGGTTGCGTCGTGCGATCGACGCCCTGCGCGAGCGTGCACGCGTCGTCGTGGATCTGGACGAAGACGCCGAGAAGGTCGAGATGACGCTTCCGGTGCGTGCCACGACGCGCGCCGTGCGAAGCGTCGTGAAGAACGGCCTGGACGCCTCACCGAGCGATCAGGAAGTCCGCGTGCGATGCAGCCTCGACGGACAGACGCTGGTCGTGAACGTGCGAGATCGCGGCACGGGAATGGATCCCGAGACCGTGAAGCGAGCGATGGAGCCCTTCTACACGACCAAGGAGCCGGGCCGCGGGATGGGCCTCGGGCTGTTCCTGGCTCGATCGGTCATCGACCGCATCGGGGGCACGCTGGTGATGGACTCGCAGCTCGGCGTGGGGACCAGCGTGACGATCCGGATCCCCCTCGAGGGGCTCGGGGACGAGGACGCCGCCGACTAGTGCCCGAAGGACGAGAGGCATTATGCCGCAGGGGCAGGGCATTGAAGCGCGACGTCGAGCTTTGCTAGCGTTTTTGCAGGCCGCGACCTCGCCGAGCGTGCGGGGAAGCCGAGACGGAGACACCCGATGGCCGACGACGCCAAGACCGACCCCGACGCGCGCCCTGCCGGCGGATCCGCTGCCGACGAGCATCCGCACAGTATCCTGATCGTCGATGATCAGGAGGTCTTCCGCGAGCGACTCGCGCGCGCATTCCGCGACCGCGGCTTCGATGTGCGGACCGCCTGCGACTGCGACGAAGCCGTCGTTGCGGCGAAGCAGGAGTCGCCCGAGATGGCGGTGGTCGACCTTCGCATGCCGGGCGGCTC
>CAZQZX010000229.1:0-10954 GCA_964597885.1 uncultured Planctomycetota bacterium | reverse complement strand
TGGCCGACGGCCGAGATCGCCGTGATGGGATCGGACGCCGCGGTCGAGATCATCTTCCGCAAGGAGATCGAGGCGGCGGACGACCCCGAGGCGGCGAAGGCCGAGTTCGTGGCGATGTACAAGGAGAAGTTCGCCAATCCGTACTCGGCGGCCGAGCGCGGCTATGTCGACGACGTGATCGAGGCGAGCGAGACGCGTCCGCGCCTCATCTCGGCGCTGCGCTTGCTGCGTCGCAAGAAGGACACGAACCCGCCGAAGAAGCACGGCAACATCCCGCTCTGATCGCGCGACGTCGGCGTCGCCCTGGAGATCGCTCATGCCATTCTGTCCGGACTGTCGTCAGGAGTTCGAAGCGGGCTTCACCCAGTGCGCGGATTGCGAACGCGAGCTGGTGTCGTCGCTCGAAGGGATCGACGAGGTCCCGGAAACCCTTCCCGGTACCGAGCTGATCGAGGGAGAGCTCCGGCTCTTCGCCGAATCGTCGGACCTGGCCACGGGCATCCTCCAGATGCTCGGCAGGGCGGGCGTTCCCGTCTATCAGTACGACGAGCCGATCCGCGTGGATGGACGCGAGGTCGTGCAGCTCGCGGTCCCCGCAGATTTCGAGGACGGGACGTTCTCGCAGCTCCGAGGGCTTCCCTACGACGAGATCGAGGTGGGCGGAGCCGTGTCGCGTCTGTACGTGCGACCGGATCTGCGCGAGGGCGAAGAGGCCCCGGAGCTCTTCGAGCATTCCGACGAGGAGCTGGTCGCCCGCGGAGCCTCGATCCACGGCGAGCTCGCGAAGCTGGCGCTCGGAGCCGCGCCGGATTATCGAGCCCGGGCGATCCGGATCCTCGACCAGATGGGGCCCGACGGACAGGCGGTCCTCTGGGGTATCGTCCGGGAGGGGATCGAGGGTCGAAAGCTCGATCTCGTTTCGGACTTCCTCTTTTGGCTTCGAGCCATTAAACTCTCTCCTCCAGAGGATGAGACGAACGCGCTTCTCAGCGACTCGGACCCGGACGTGCGCCGCATGGGCGTGCTGATCCTGGGCAAGCTGGTCGGGGAGGGCGCGGGGCGGCGTCTGGTCCCCATGCTCGCGGATCCCGACGAGGGCATCCGCGACGAGACGATCGAGCTCCTGTTCCACCTGTTCGGCGATGATCTGGGCTACGACCCGGAAGCCGACGAGGCGGAGCGGGAACAGGCCATCGGGCGGTGGCGCAAGAAACTCGGTTGAACATTGGCTCGTAGGGCGTCTGACGGTTCGCTTCTTGATCGCTGGCGGTGCGATCGGCGGACTGGCCGCGGCGCGGGTGCATCGACGCGTCTTCTGAGGGCGTGAAGAAGTCCCGATCGCGGGCACGGGCGGTGACGGACGGAGCTTCCGGGGAGGGAGCGATGCAGAAGTTCGTGATCGAAGGGGGAACGCGTCTCGAAGGCGAGGTGCGCGTTTCTGGGGCGAAGAACGCGGCGATCCCGATCCTGGCGGCAACCCTGCTGGCGGACGGTCCCTGCCGACTTCACAACGTTCCGCGGCTCCGCGACATCGAGACGATGCTGAAGATCCTGATCTCGCTCGGGGTCGACGTCCGGATGCGGAGCGACGGGTCGATCGAGACGGAGGTGGTCGACGATCGGATGTCGACCGCGTCGTACGATCTCGTCAGCACGATGCGCGGTTCGGTCTGCGTGCTCGGGCCGCTGCTCGCCCGCCGCCGAAAGGCCCGCGTCTCGCTTCCCGGCGGATGCGTGCTCGGGGTGCGGCCGATCGACCTCCACCTCAAGGGCCTGCGGGCGCTCGGGGCGAAGATCGACGTGCGGCACGGTTACGTCGAGGCCGAGTGCGAGAAGCTCCACGGCCGCGAGATCTACCTCGGCGGGGCCTTCGGCTCGACGGTCCTCGGCACGTGCAACGTCATGATGGCGGCCGCGCTCGCCGACGGCATCACCGTCATCGAGAACGCGGCTTGCGAGCCCGAGGTCGAGGATCTGGGCAACTTCCTGTGCGCGATGGGGGCCCGGATCGGCGGGGCGGGGACGCCGAGGCTCTACATCGAGGGCGTCTCGAAGCTCAAGGGGACGACCCATTCCGTCATCCCCGACCGGATCGAGGCGGGTACGTTCCTCGTCGGTGCCGCGATCACCGAGGGGGACGTCACGGTGGAGGGCGCCGTCCCGCGCCATCTGGCCGCGCCGCTCGACCTGCTCGAGGCCGTCGGGGCGACCGTGACCCGGGAACGCGACCGGATTCGCCTCCAGATGGACGGCCGGCCGCGGTCCGTGGACGTCACCACGCTTCCGTATCCCGGTTTCCCGACGGACCTTCAGGCCCAGTTCCTGGCGCTCCTGAACGTGGGCGACGGGATCTCGATCGTGACCGAGAAGGTCTATCCGGACCGCTTCATGCACGTCGCCGAGCTCAATCGGATGGGCGCCCAGATCCGGAAGGAAGGGCCGAACGCGATCGTCATCGGGGTTCCCGAGCTGTCGGGGGCCGAGGTGATGGCTTCGGACCTCCGGGCCAGCGCGGGCCTCATTCTGGCCGGCCTGAGGGCTCAGGGGACGACCGAGATCAACCGGATCTACCACCTCGATCGGGGCTATGAGAACATCGACGAGAAGCTCGCGGCACTCGGGGCGACCGTGCGCCGGGAGCAGGTCCCCAGCAGCGCGCCGTCGTCCTTGACAACTGTGGGCACGGGAGATACCTCTACAGGTTTCGTTTCGGGGAGCCTGTCCGTCTGATCCTGGATCTCGGGTCGCACCGGGGGAAAGATCGGCCGAGCGGGCCCTCTCTGCGTGGACCGCGCCCGGCCTGAGCGAGATCGCGAGGCGCGGACCCGGCCCGAAACACCACCTGACGACAAAGACGAAACGGTACGCCCGTCGATGTTTGACTCCTTGAGCGAGAGCCTTCGCGGCGCATTCTCCAAGTTTTCCGGAAAAGGAAAGCTCACGGAGGCGAACATCAAGGAGGGGCTCCGCGAAGTCCGTCAGGCGCTCCTCGAAGCCGACGTCAACTACAAGGTCGCCAAGGACTTCATCAAGTCCGTCACCGAGAAGGCCGTCGGCGAGGAAGTCATCGCTTCGGTCCGTCCGGGCGACCAGATCATCAAGATCGTCCAGGACGAGCTGACGGCCCTGATGGGGCCGGTCGACTCGGCCATCGAGTTCGCCGACAAGGGCCCGACCGTCTTCATGATGGCCGGCCTCCAGGGCTCGGGTAAGACGACCACGTGTGGCAAGTTCGCGCGCTTCCTGATGAAGAAGGGCAAGCGCCCGCTCCTCGTCGCCGCCGACGTGCAGCGCCCCGCGGCCATCCAGCAGCTCAAGGTGCTCGGAAGCCAGCTCGGGATCCAGGTCTACTCGGAGGACGGTGGACGTCCCCCGAAGATCTGTGAGCGCGCCGTCGATCACGCCGCCAAGAACGGCATGAACGTCGTCATCCTCGACACGGCCGGTCGATTGCACATCGACGACGAGCTGATGAACGAGGTCGCCGAGGTCCACAAGCTCGCCAAGCCGCACCAGACCTACCTCGTCTGCGACGGCATGACGGGTCAGGACGCCGTGAACAGCGCCGCCGAGTTCGATCGGCGACTGCCGCTCGACGGTGTCATCCTCACGAAGCTCGACGGTGACACGCGCGGCGGAGCGGCACTTTCCGTCAAGGCCGTGACCGGAAAGCCCATTCGCTACATCGGAGTCGGCGAGAAGCCCGAAGACTTCGAGCCGTTCCACCCCGATCGCCTCGCGTCGCGAATCCTCGGCATGGGAGACATCGTCTCGCTCGTCGAGAAGGCGCAGGAGAGCGTCGACAAGGAAGAAGCCGCGAAGGCCGCCGAAAACCTGATGAAGGCGACCTTCACGTTCGAGGACTTCCTTTCGATGATGCGCCAGGTCAAGAAGATGGGCAAGATCAAGGATCTGGTCAAGCTCATCCCGGGCCTCGGCAGCAAGCTCCCGACGGAGGCGCTCGACGAGCTCGACGACGGAAACATGAAACGAATCGAGGCCATCATCACCTCGATGACGCCCGCAGAGCGAACCGACCCCGACCTATTTGACGGCAGCCGCCGCAAGCGCGTCGCACGCGGTTCCGGCGTGACCGTTCAGGAGGTCAACGAGCTCCTGAAGGAGTTCAAGCAGATGCGGACGATGATGAAGAAGATGACCGGGGGAGGCGGCCTGCGCGGGATGATGGCGCGTGGCCTCTCGGGCAAGGCCCGGATGCCGGCCGCGGCAGGGATGCCGGCGGGTGCCCCGGGCGTCGGCGGCGAGGAAGGCGCGCCGATGCCAGGAGTCGCGACGACTCGCGTGGGCGAGAGCGATGCCTTCCGCAAGACGATGCGAGACGCGCAGCGCAAGCAGCGCGATGACAAGAAACGAAAGAAGAGAGAGCGAAAGAGGCGGCGCAAAGGGCGCTGACTCGAAGGAAGCTTCTCTCGAGAACGCGAGCCGGCTCGAGCCGGCCGATGGAGCACATCTGACATGGCAGTACGTTTGAGACTGACGCGAGGCGGCGCGAAGGGTCGTCCGTTCTATCGAATCTGCGCGATGGACAGCCGCACGAAGCGCGACGGCAAGAACCTCGAGATCCTCGGCACGTACCATCCGATCGAGACCGATGACGAGAAGCGCGTGAAGATCAAGCTCGATCGCGTCGACCACTGGGTGAGCCAGGGTGCGCTGCCGACCGAGTCGGTCGCGAGCCTCATCAAGCACGTCCGTCGGCGAGAGTCCCAGGCGACGCAGTCGTAGGGGCGATCAGCTGGGCCGTTGCGCGGGTATCCGCGCGCGGCAGGGCGTTGGGTGACAGCGGGCTGTGAGTGCGGGGCGGTGAGAGGAGGGGCGACGCGCAGATCATGTCGAAGGCACGAGAGACCTTTTTCAGGGATGTCTGCTCGAAGATCGAGGGCGAGTATGGCCGTACGGTCACGCCGATCGCCTCGATGCCGCCGATCGACGCCGTCGTCTTCCTGATCATCGCCACGCGGCATACGAAGGAGGTCGCCGAGCGTTCGCACAAGGCGCTCGTCACCGACTTCGTGGACTGGAACGAGGTCCGGGTCAGCAGCCCTCGCGAGATCGCCATCTCGCTCAAGATCAAGGAGCGTGCCGCTCGTGAAGAGCGTGCGCAAGAGATCCGCGACTTCCTCGTCTCGCTCTTTCGGGAGCGGAGCCAGGTATCCCTCGCGTTCCTGACCGAGCTCGACTACGAGGCGGCTGCCGAAATGGTGGGCGGCCTCGAAGGTGTGAACGCCGGGCTCGCCGCGCAGATCGCTCTGTTCCTCTCCCCCGAGGAGGGCATCCAGTCGAGCACGCATCTCGTTCGGGTCGCACGCCGGCTGGGACTGGTCGACAAGCGGGCCACGCCGACGAAGACCCGGGCGGCGCTCGAGAAGATGGTCGGCGACAACGGCGACCGCCATCGACTCCACCGGGTGCTGATGCACATCGGCATGACGGTCTGTCTCCCGAAGACCCTGAAGTGCGCCGAGTGCCTGACCCACGGTTCCTGCCCGAGCAGCAAGGCACCGGCCAAGTCGGCGGCCAAGAAAGCCAAGTCGGCAAAGCCGAAGGCCGCGGCGAAGGCCAAAGCGCCGGCGAAGGCCGCCAAGCCCGCGGCGGCGAAGAAGTCCAAGGCGAAGCCCGCGGCGAAGGCCGGTGCGAAGAAGGCGGGTGCGCCGAAGAAGGCTGCCGCCAAGAAGGCCGCGAAGAAGAGCCCGGCCAAGAAGACGGCGAAGAAGCCCTCGCCGGCTCGAAAGACCGCCGCCAAGAAGACGACGAAGAAGGCCAAGGCCGCCAAGCCGAAGAAGGCGGCCGGCAAGAAGTCGACGTCCGGCGGGCGCCGCAAGACCGCGAAGAAGTGACATGGGCTCCCGGTCGGACCGGCCCCCGCTGATCCTCGCTTCGGGGTCCCCGAGACGGCGCGAGCTTCTCGGCTCGCTCGGCCTTTCCTTCGACATCGTCGTGCCGGATGTGGACGAGACCCCCGAGGACGGCGAGAACGCCGATCGCATGGTCGAACGGCTCGCGCGCTCCAAGGCCGCTCGGGTCTCGGCGTCTCATCCCGGCTCCCTCGTCCTTGCCGCCGACACGACCGTCGCGCTCGACCGTGAGATCCTCGGGAAGCCCGCGGACGACGACGAAGCGCGCCGGATGCTCCGCCGTCTCTCCGGCAGGACGCACGAGGTCTTTACGGGCGTGGCCCTCCTCCACGCTGCCGAGTCGTTCGAGCGTTGTTTCCTCTCCCGGTCGATCGTCGAGGTCGTGGCGCTCGACGACGCCCGGATCGACGCCTACGTCGCCACGGGGGAGCCGCTCGGCAAGGCCGGTGCCTACGCTATCCAGAGCCGCGCCGCGGAGTTCCTGGAGCTGCGGGAGGGGTTCCGATCGAACGTGATCGGACTGCCGGTGGAGGACGTGATCGAGCGGCTCCGGGAGCATCCTTCCGGGGCTTTCTCCGACCTCCCGAGGACCCCCTCGGACCCGGTCGCGGACGATGAGGAATTTGCTTGAAATAGGGGGGATCCGAGAGTACGATCCCTCCCTTTGTATCCAGGGCGTGCCGGTTCGCCGGTACCCGAAACCGCTCCTTCCGTGACGCATCCCCGATGGCGATCGACGAACGTCTCCGCGCGAAGCTCGACGGTCTGAACCGGCGTCATGACGAGCTCGAGAGCCAGATGCAGGACCCGGCCGTGATCGGGAACCCGACCGAGTACCAGGCGGTGCTGAAGGAGGCGGGGCGGGTCAGCAAGGTCGTGCAACTCTACCGCTCCTACTGCGATGCGGAGACCCAGGCCGGCGACGCACGAGCGCTCATCGAGTCCGAGAGCGATCCCGAGATGCTCGAGTTCGCGAAGGAGGAGCTCGCTACCGCCACCGAGGCGAGCGGGAAGCTCGGCGAGGAGGTCCTCGACCTGCTCCTCACGCAGGACGAGGATTCCGATCGCAACGCGATCGTCGAGATCCGGGCGGGAGCCGGTGGCGACGAAGCGGCCCTGTTCGCGGATGATCTGTTTCGCATGTACGGGCGCTACGCCGAGAAGAAGGGCTGGAAGCTCGAAGTGATGGAAGCGAGTCCGACCGACATGGGTGGATTCAAGGACGTCGTCTTCTCCCTTTCGGGGGATGACGTGTTCCGTCACATGCGCTACGAGAGCGGCGGGCATCGCGTGCAGCGGGTCCCCAAGACCGAGTCCCAGGGGCGCATCCACACCTCGGCGGTGACGGTGGCGGTGCTCCCGGAAGCGGAAGAGGTCGACGTCGACATCAATCCGAACGATCTGCGGATCGATACGTTCCGGTCGAGCGGCCCGGGGGGACAGTCCGTCAACAAGACGAGCTCGGCAGTCCGGATCACCCATGAGCCGAGCGGTACGGTCGTCTCCTGCCAGGACGAGAAGTCCCAGCACAAGAACAAGGCCAAGGCGATGCGCATCCTGCGCGCTCGAATCTACGACACGATCGCCGGCAAGCGCGACGCCGAGCGAGCGAAGGAGCGCAAGACCCAGATCGGGTCGGGGGACCGGTCCCAGCGAATCCGCACCTACAACTTCCCGCAGAATCGCATGACCGATCACCGCATCAACCTCAACATCTACAACCTCGACAACGTGATGCTCGGGGATCTCGACGAGCTTTTCTCGCAGATGTTCGCGTGCGAACGCGAACAGCGCCTGCAGGAGCTCTGAGAAAGCACGACCCAACCAACGAAGAACCCGCCGCTCGACGGACGAGCGGGCGGTCGGCAAAAGGGAAAAGAACGGAGGCGCGACCATGAACGAGATGACCGACGCGATCCAGTCGGATCAGCCGCAGGAGTCGGCTGCGAGCAGCGGACCGGCTGCGGCGCCGGCTCCCCGAAAGAACGCCAGCGGAATCGCGGTTTTCACGGCGGGACAGCACTTTCCGCAGTTCTTCGTGCTGCTGTTCGTCAACATCGCGATGCTCTACGGCGCGTTCCTGCCCTGGTACGGTGGGGCGGACGCCGGAACCGGAATGCACACGTACGCGGGCGCGGTCATCGGCTTCGTTTCGATCGGTGCCGTCCTCGCGAGCCTGTCGTCGATCTTCTCGGGCCGTCTGGTCATCTGGCCGACGCTCCTGAACTGGATCATCGCGGACTGCTTCGTCGTCTCGCGACTCCTCTCGATTGTCCGCGATAACGGGGAGACCATCGGCAAGGTCTTCTCGCCGGACTTCAAGGAAGGGCTCACCGAGCTCGGCAACATCGTCGGTGTGGGCTTTGTCTTCATCACGGTGTCGGCGGTGTTCATGCTCTTCTTCCTCGTCGTGTCCGTCTTCTCGGGCGCCAAGCAGCAGGCGAAGAAGAAGGAAGCGCAGAAGGCCGCGCGTACGACCAGTCGTAAGAAGAAGTAAGTAGCGGGTCCCCGCGACCCAGTTGTCCGAGCGACCCGGAGTCGAGGCGATGCAGGCGAGAGACGCAGTTCGCTGCGCGTCGAATCGGCTCCGGGAGTCCGGATGCCCCTCCCCGGATCTCGACGCCGAGATCCTCGTGCGCCACGTGCTCGATCTCGATCGGGCCGGCTTCTGGCTCGATCCCGAGCGCACGGTCGACGACTCCGAACAGAACCGCATCGACGCGCTCGTCGCTCGCCGTGCTGACGGCGAGCCTGTGGCGTACCTTACCGGCGTCCGCGAGTTCCACTCCCTGATCTTTCGCGTCGACCGCCGCGTGCTGATTCCTCGTCCCGAGACGGAGCACGTCGTCGAGGCGGTGCTCGAGCGGGTGCGGCCACGCTTGGGCGAGCCGCTGTCGGGGATCGACGTCGGCACCGGCAGCGGCGCGCTCGCCGTGACCCTCGCGTTTCGCATGCCTCGCCTTTCGATGATCGGGATCGATCGATCGCCCGGCGCGCTCACCGTCGCCCGAAGCAATGCACGCCGCCTGGGCGTGGGCCACCGAGTCGACTTCATCCGGGGCGATCGGCTGACCGCGGTCGCGAAGGAGCGAGCGATCGACGTCGTGGTTTCGAATCCGCCGTACATCACCGACGCCGAGATGGCGGCCCTTCCCGAGGAAGTGCGTCTCCACGAGCCCGACCTGGCGCTGCGATCGGGCGACGATCCGCTTGCCTTCCATCGTGCGATCGCGCGGGATGCGCGGGAGTGCCTGCGTGCGGGCGGGTGGCTCGTGCTCGAGGTCGGAGCGAGCCAGGCGGTCTCGGCCGCGAGCGTACGCGAGTGGATGTACGGCTTCGACGAGGTGGACGTCGTCCACGACCTGGCCGGGCTTCCGCGTGTCGTGGTGGGGCGCTGCGAGGGGCTGTAACCCGGGCGCGGGAATCCCGTCTGTCAGGAGGCGGGACGAGAGCGTGGTTGCGGTTCGACGCCGATCGGGCTAGCTGGCCGGGTTTAGCTGGGCGCGCTCGAGAGCTTGCGGTCCACGTAGCGCGCGATCCTTCGGCGATCTTCGTCGCCGAGGTCGGTGAAGAAGATCGCGACCTCGTAGCTCGGCAGACGGTCGTCGGGCACGGGCTCGCATCGAACCACGGCGCCCTGCGCGCGGATCGCTTCCTGCAGCGCGTCGTCGGGGAGCACGAGCTCGATCTGAACGAGCGACATCTCGGGCATCGGGGTGTCGCTCTGGTAGCAAACGCCGGAGGCGGAGATGTCTTTGACGCTGGCTCGATGGAAGGCGTCCGGTCCCTGGAGCTCGATATCGAACGCGACGGCGGCTCGCGGGTGCTGGCGCCGCTCGGAACCCTTCCAGATCGCGCTGTCGTCAGGATCGTTGGCCACGTGTCGCACCTCCTTCGACCTCTCGCCTCATGGGGACCCCGCGGGTGAGCCCGCGGAGGGCGGCGGCATTGTACCAGCCGGCGGCCGAAAGGCAACTTTCGAGCCGATTCGGGGGGCTGGGGACAATTGCGAACGAAACCGCGTGTTGATACAGTACGGCGTGCCCGGCGCGAACGCGCGCCCTTTGCACGATTCAATTCCTTTCGCGAGTCTCGGCGTCCGTAGCGACCGTAGCAGCGGCAGGTGCGACACCGCGCTGCCCACGATCGCACCCCCGGAGCCGGCGAACCCGTAGGTTGGAGAGGGGATCTCATGGCGAACCTGAACAAAGTGCTCCTGATTGGCCGCCTCACCCGCGACCCCGAGCTTCGTTACGCTCCGTCCGGCACCGCGGTCGCCGAGTTCGGAATGGCGGTCAACCGCAACTACACGGACCAGAGCGGCGAGAAGAAGGAGCAGACTTGCTTCGTCGACATCCAGTCCTGGGGGCGGCAGGCCGAGATCCTCAACGAGTACCTTCGAAAGGGCCGGCAGGTCCTCATCGAGGGGCGCCTCGACTTCAGCAGCTGGGAGACGCCGGAAGGCCAGAAGCGCAGCAAGCTCCGCGTCGTCTGCGAGAACTTCCAGTTCATCGGTGGACGCGACGATCAGGGCGGCGGCGGTGGTGGCGGCTACCAGGGCGGTGGCGGCTACGTCGAACGAGGAGCGCCGCGGCAGTCCCAGCCTCAGGACACCTACCGCGACAATCCCGGCGGTGGCGGTGGCGGCGGCTACCGGGAAGAGCGTGAGCACGGACACCCCGGCGGGGGTCAACAGGGCGGTGGCGGCGAGGACTTCAACCTCGGCGACGTGCCGTTCTAGAGCTGGCCCTTCTAGAGCCGGCTGAGCCCGCGCTCTGAGCCTGTTCTGACGATCGCGAGGGCCGTGGGACGGCCGGTGAGGATCGCTCTCGTTGTCGAGCGAACCGTCGGTTGACGCCTCGATCCGCCCGAGGTCTAATGGTGGAAGCGAGTTGCGCTCGTTTCCCCGCCACGAGGCGTCCCCGTTCCGAATGTATATCCTCGGTTTCAACAGCACCCACGACGCGAGCGCGGCCCTGATCCGCGATGGCCGCGTGCTGTGGGCCGTCGAGGAAGAACGGCTCTCGCGCGACAAGCACCACTACGGCTTCCCGGCTCGTGCGATCCGGTGCGTGCTC
>CAZQZX010000228.1:0-11095 GCA_964597885.1 uncultured Planctomycetota bacterium | reverse complement strand
ACGCGAAGCGCTACCCGACGGAGTTCTCGAGCGCGCTCGTGCTCTCGGTTCTTCCGCAGATGGCCGCGCAGCTGTACCTGATCTTCGGGTCGGCGGAGCTCCACGACTCGGCGTTCAACGTCGCGCAAGCCCTGCGCACGGTGGGCTACATGATCCCGGTGTACGGGCTGGCGCGGGAGTACCTGCGCTCGCATCGCGAGCAGAGTGCGCTCAGCTCGAAGCTCAACGCCCGTTCGGAAGAGCTGCTGGAACGCACGCGGGATCTCGAGCTCGCGCAGGAGCGCCTGCGCGCCGGCGCCGCGATCGGGTCGGCGCTGAACCAGCCGGATGCGGAGGCCACCTACGCGCACGTCACGGGAACGCTGGCGCAGGAGCTCGAGTGTCCGATCGTCGCGCTCTACGTCGTCGACGCCGAAGGTGCACTCGTCTGTCGATCGGCGACGAGCCTCGCCGGGGTCGACCTCGGCACGGGCCCGTTCCGGCCCGACGGTTTGCCGCGCACTGTACAGATCGAGCGCGAGCCGCGTCGCATCCGCGGCCCTTTCGATGCGTCGGACCTCGAGGTTTCGGTCGGAGCCGGTGTCGTCCGCGTCGATTCCGTCGCGGGCTGGCCGATCATCTACCGGGATGGCTGCGTCGGCGTGGCGTTGACGGTCCACCTGCGCCCGATGACGACCACCGAGGAAGCCTTCCTCGCCGAATCGCTGCGGCAGGTCGCGATCCGGATCAGCGTGCTGAACCTCGAGGACCATCAGAGCCGGCTCGTGCTCGATCTCAGCCAGAAGTCCCAGGAGCTCGAGGCGGCGACGGCCGATGCCGAACGGGCGAGCCGCGTGAAGAGCGAGTTCCTCGCGAACATGAGCCACGAGATCCGAACGCCGATGAACGGCGTGCTCGGGATGACGTCCCTCGTACTCGACACCGATCTCACGGCGTCCCAGCGCTCGTACCTGGAGACGGCGATGCGCTCGGCGCGATCGCTCCTCACGATCATCAACGACATCCTCGACTACTCGAAGATGGAGGCCGGAAAGCTCGAGCTCGATCCGAGTCCCGTGCAGCTCTCGACGCTCGCGGAGGACGTGGTGCGAACGTTCCGTTTCGGAAGTGCGGAGCGCGGGATCGAGCTTCTCCTCGAGTCCTGCCCACAAGCGCGATCGACGGTGCTTGCCGATGGCACCCGCATCCGGCAGGTTCTCACGAATCTCGTCGGGAACGCCGTGAAGTTCACCGAAGCCGGCCACGTGCGGATCTCGATCGAGCCGGTCGGGTCGACGAGCGGCGAGCGCTTGCGGTACCGGTTCGCGGTGGAAGACACCGGAATCGGAATGACGCAGGAGGAGTGCGCGCGGCTCTTCCAGAGGTTCTCGCAGGCCAACGCCTCGACGACGCGCAAGTACGGAGGCACCGGCCTCGGGCTCGCGATCTCCCGGCAGATCGTCGAGCTGATGGGAGGTACGATCGGCGTGGAGAGTCGGCAAGGCGCCGGCTCGACGTTCTGGTTCGAGCTGCCCTTCGCCGTCGCGAACCGGTCGAGCGCGAGCGCCGAACCGGATGCCGCCTCGCGCCCATCGCCGGCCTCGCCGACCGGGGATCCGACCCGCGTGCTCGTCGCCGAGGACAACTCGGTGAACCAGACGGTCGCGAGGCGATTCCTCGAGAAGCTGGGCTGCGTCGTCGACATCGCCTCGGACGGCGAAGAGGTGGTGGAGCTCTCGGATCTTCATCCGTATGACCTGATCCTGATGGACTGCCAGATGCCGATCATGGACGGGCTTGCCGCGACCCGTATGATCCGCCGACGCGAGGACGAACGCGGCACGCAGCCCGTTCCGATCGTCGCCCTCACCGCGAACGCGCTGGAGAGCGACAAGTCCGCCTGCCTCGAGGTCGGGATGGACGACTTCCTCGCGAAGCCCTTCGAGGTGCACGACCTCGCCGCGCTGCTGCGTCGATGGGACGGCCGTTCGCGCTCTTGAAACGCCGTCCTCGTTCGTGACACACTCGGGCCGGACCGGATCGGGAGAGTCGGCGTTTTTTTCCCAAACCGTCCGTCGCGTCGCGCGTCTCCAGTAGGACGCTCGGGGCCGATCGGGGCTCCGCCGTCCAGGATCGAGGAGGAACGGATGCTTCAGGCTCTCGCTATCGGACCGCGAAGGATCATGGGGCGGCCCCGAACGCTCGTGACCGCGCTCGTCGGCTTCCTGCTCGTGCTGGCAGTGCCGGGGACGGCCGTCGCCGAGGGCCTCGCGGTATCGCCGGACGGACGACGGCTGGCGCGTGGGGTCGTCACCCTGACGGCTGCGGGCGAGCGCACCTCCCGGATCGTGGTGGAAGAGGTCGCCGGGATTGTCGCCGAGGCGAGCGTCGTGTCGCGGACGGTCGTGCTGCCCTTCGCATCCTACTCCGAGATCCTCTGGTTGGATGACGATCGCATCGCGGCGTCGGCGCCGGGAGTGTCGGCATACGAGGTCGTGCAACTGAGCACGGAGGCCCGCGATCGGATCGAGCTTCCTGCGTCCTGCGACATCCTCTACAAACGGCTCTCGCCGGATGCTCGGAGCATCGCGTTCGTCGGAAGCGTCACCGAAGACGGGGCCCGCGCGCATGGGCTCTTCGTCGTCGAGGTCGCGACGGGAACGATCCGACGCCTCGACGCTCGAGCGCTCAAGACAGCCCCGGCCTGGTCGCCCGACTCACGAAGCGTCGCGATCGGAGGCGAGCCCGGCTACGCAACGGCGCATCCCCTCGTGCGTATCGATGTCGCTACCGGACAGTCGAGCGAGACCGGAGCCGAAGGGGTCGGTGCGGCGTGGTCCGATTGCGGGCGCAAGATCGCGTTCACGACGGATGCGGTGCGCGGCGGGTCGTGGCTCCAGGGCGTTCCGGTGGACGGTGCAGTGGCCGTGCTCGACCTCGAGAGCGGAGACGTCGTCCGCGTCTCGCCGGAGCCGAAGCGAACCGAATCGCGTGTCGCCGGCGGGTATCGCCCGTCGATCTCTCCCGATGGCGCGTACGTCACGTTCGTCTGGCATCGGTCGAGCTCTTCGCTCGGCACCGACGAGGAACGAATCGAGACGTATCTCGCGCGCACCGACGGAACCGAGTCGCGGCGGATCCTCCCGCACGCGGCCGAGATCGTGTGGCGCGACGAGAGCACCCTCATCTGGATGGACGGCGAACGAGTCGGCGTGCTCGATCCGGCGAGGCTTCCGGGCGCTGCGTCGGAAGCCCCCGCCAAGCCGCGCGGTCGTTTCGCGGTCGAAGGACGAGTCACCGATGAATCGGGTCGGGCGGTGGAGGGCGCCGAGGTTCGCGTCGCGCGCGGATGGGGCACGCTCTTCCCGACCGCTCCGGTGCGAACGAATGCCGAGGGGTGGTACGCCGTCCACTTCGACGTCGGCATGAGGATGATGAACGACGACGTCTCGCTTCAGTGTGCGGTCGTGTCGGTATCGAAGCGTGGTTTCTACGAGAGGAACTTCGCGCGCCACGGGAATCTCGGGATGGCGTTTCGCAAGCCGGACGATCGATCGAGGACCGCCTCGTTCGCGGGCATCGTCTACCCGGGGCATCCCTACCGCCTCGACTTCGTCCTGAGCCGCGCGGCGCGTCTCGAGGGACGTCTCGTGGATGAGCGGGGGCAGCCGCTCGCCGGGCTCGACGTCTCGATCCGGGGCGACATCCTGCCTCCGGCCTCGAGCGTGCTGGACGTTTCCGAGACCGACGCGGAGGGGCGCTTCTCGTTCGATGGGGTCCCGCTCCAGGAGACCCGCTTCCGGGTGCGCCGGGGCCGTCGCGAGGTCTTCGAGTGCGCCGATCCGCTGCCCCTGGCCGGGCCCGGCGTCCGTCAGGTGGAGCTCGTCCTCGACCGGAGCGAGGGCGTGCTGCGCCTCGTCCGAGGCGACT
Organism: uncultured Planctomycetota bacterium; assembly: GCA_964597885.1. GTDB lineage: Bacteria > Planctomycetota > JACOTG01 > JACOTG01 > JAUIME01 > CAZQZX01. The sequence continues at coordinate 7,186 of CAZQZX010000228.1, read as the reverse complement.
GAGCGCGGCGATCCCTTCTGCGGCCACCAGGCTGTCACCCGGTGGGCGCCTTCCGGCCGCTATTCGGCCGGCCCGCCGGACCCACGAGTTTTGTCCGAAAGTCCATCCCGCCCGATTTTCGATCCGTATAAGGGTCGCTCGCCGGGCCCACGAGACCCGTGGTGCCGGCGACGCGTCAGCTGACTCGACGGATCAAGAAGATCATTTCCGCGGAGGTGGATGGGATGTCGGTTTCGCAAGGTGTGCGGGCGCTCGCCTGCTCGGTTCTCGTTTCGATCGTGTTCTTCGGGGCTTGCGGAGCGGTCACGGCCGCGGACGCAGGGGAGACGCTGCTCCTTCAGCAGCCTACCGTCTCGGCCTCGCACATCGTCTTCGTGTACGCGGGCGATCTGTGGGTCGTCGGACGCGAGGGCGGCGACGCTCGCCGGCTCACGAGCGACGTCGGCGTCGAGAGCAGCCCGAAGCTCAGTCCGGACGGCCGGACGGTCGCCTTCACCGCGCAGTACGAAGGCAACACCGACGTCTATACGCTCTCGATCGACGGCGGCGCACCCCGGCGTCTGACGTTCCACCCGGGGTCGGACTCGGTGAAGGACTGGCACCCCGACGGGCAGCACGTCCTCTTCTCGAGCTCTCGCGAGAGCGGCGCTCCCGTTCGCAAGCTGTTCCTCGTTCACCGCGACGGCGGACACCCCGAGGCGCTCGACGTGCCTCGCGTCTCGCACGCGAACTACAACGCGGACGCCACCAAGATCGTCTACACGCCGTACGGCGACGCGTTCCGAACCTGGAAGCGTTATCGAGGCGGACGCGTGGGTCGCGTCTGGATCTACGACACGCGAACGCACGATGTCGAAGTCGTGCCTCACGTCAACGCGTCGGATACGTTCCCGGTCTGGTTCGGCAAGGATGTCTACTACGCCTCGGACCGCGACGGCCAGATGAACCTGTGGCGTTTCACGCCGGGGCACGCATCGCCGGTGCAGTTGACGCACTTCACCGACTTCGATGTCCGTAGCCTGTCGGCCGGGGGCGGCGTCCTCGCCTATGAGCAGGCCGGCGCCATCCATCTGTACGATCCGCTGAAGAACTCGCACCAGCGACTCTCGATCCGCGTTCGCAGCGACGGACTCGCGGCGCGTCCGCACTGGAAGTCGGTTCGCGGTTTCGTGCGCGGCTCGGACATCGCGCCGAACGGCAAGCGCGCGATCTTCGAAGCCCGCGGCGAGCTGATCAGTGTTCCTCGTGAGCATGGCGATGCGCGCAACCTGACGCACTCGCCGGGCGTGCACGATCGCAGCCCGATCTGGTCGCCGGACGGCAAGCACATCGCGTGGTTCTCGGATGCGAGCGGCGAGTATCAGCTGATGGTGGGCGATCGCCTCGGCCGCGATGAGCCGCGCGCCTACGATCTCGACGGCGCGGGCTTCTACTACAACCCGGTGTGGAGCCCTGATGGCAAGCACATCCTCTACGTCGACAAGGGCAACCGACACGCGTTCGTCACGCTCGAGTCCGGCGAGATCACGACGGTCATCCAGAATCAGGGAAGCCTCGGCGTGCTGAACGCGTCGGCGGTTTGGTCGCCCGACAGTCGGTGGATCGCGTTCGAGCATCGCAACCCGCAGACGAGCTACGACCAGATCGACCTGTACAGCCTCGACGACGGGGTCGTCACGCCGCTGACGGACGGTTTCGCGTTCGCGAGCAGCCCGGCGTTCTCGCGCGATCAGAAGCACCTGTTCTTCACCGCTTCGGTCGACGTCGGACCGCGGCTCTTCGGCCTCGACATGAACACGTCGGCGGCCCGGCAGTCGCGATCGAGCCTCTACGTCACGGTCCTCCAGAAAGACGGCAAGAATCCGCTCGCGCCGCGCAGCGACGATGCGGTCGAGACCAAGAACGAAGACAAGAAGGCCGACAAGGACGAGAAGAAGAACGACGAGGAAGCGGCCTCGAAGGAAGAGACCGTCGCGGATGCGGGCGACGCCGGTGAGGCGAAGGACTCGAAGGCGAAGAAGGCCGAGAAGAGCAAGTTCCCGGCGATCGACCTCGAGGGGATCGATCAGCGGATCCTCGCGCTTCCGCTGCCGGGGAGCCGTTACGGCGCCCTGGCCTGCTCGAGCAAGAAGCTGCTCTTCGTCGAGTTCCCGCTCGGCGGCTCGGCCTCGCTCAAGAGCTTCGACTTCGAAAGCCGCAAGGCGAAGACCGTCGCGAGCGGCGTGGGCGGCTTCCGCGTCTCGGCCGACGGCAAGTGGCTGCTGACGAGCGGCTCGAGCCCGTCGATCATGGACGAGAACGGCGGCAAGAAGAAGTCGCTCAACATCAATTCGGTGAAGGTGCGCGTCGATCCTCCCGCGGAGTTCACGCAGATGCTGCGCGAAGCCTGGCGGATCGAGCGCGACTACTTCTACGACCCGAACATGCACGGCGTCGATTGGCCGGCCATGTGGGATCGATGGAAGGCGTTCCTGCCTCACGTTCAGCATCGAAGCGATCTGAACCTGCTCATCGCCGAGATGATCGGCGAGCTCGCCTGCGGCCACAACTACGTCAGCGGCGGTGACGCGCCGCGTGCGATGAGTGGCGCCACGACGGGCCTGCTCGGTGCGGACTGGGAGGTCGCCGACGGCCGCTTCCGCGTCGCGCGCATCTACAAAGGTCAGAACTGGAACCCGGGGCTTCGCGCTCCGCTCACCGCTCCCGGTGTCGACGCGAACGAAGGCGACTACCTGATCGCCGTGAACGGACGCGACGTCACGAGCGACGGCAACCTCTTCGAGGCGTTTGTCGATCTATCGGGCAAGCAGGTCGAGATCACCGTCTCGGCGAGTGCCGACGGCTCCGACCCGCGCACTTCTACGGTCGTCCCGACGTCGAGCGAAGGCTCGCTTCGCCGGCTCGCGTGGGTCGAGTCGAACCGCAAGCGCGTCGACGAGATGTCCGACGGTCGCCTCGCCTACATCTACATGCCGAACACCGGCGGCGGCGGCATGGCGTCGTTCGACCGCGACTTCTACAGCCAGATCGACAAGGAAGGCGTGATCCTCGACGAACGCTTCAACGGGGGCGGAAAGGTCGCGGACTACGTCATCGACGTTCTCTCCCGCGATGTCGTCTCCTACTGGATGAACCGCGAGGGATGGCTCGGCCGCTCGCCGTTCGGAACCCTCGACGGTCCGAAGGTCATGGTCATCAACGAGCGCGCCGGTTCCGGCGGCGACTGGATGCCGTGGGCCTTCCAGAAGCTCGGCGTCGGCAAGCTCGTCGGACGCCGCACCTGGGGAGGGCTGGTCGGGATCTCGGGCTATCCGCCGCTGATCGACGGCGGTCGCGTCACGGCGGCGAACTTCGGCGTCATGGACTCCGACGGAACGTGGGCCGTCGAGAACGTGGGCGCGACGCCGGACATCGAGGTGACGCAGTGGCCGAAGGACGTCATCGCGGGCGGCGATCCGCAGCTCGAGAAGGCGATCGAGGTCGCGATGGAAGAGCTCGCCAAGCGCAAGCCGACGAAGCAGCCGGCGTACTATCCGCCGTCCGTTCGGTAGGGGCACAGGCGATGGAGGGGAGTCCGGCGGTCGGTAGCGGCCGGGCTCAGGCGTCGGAGGCGACGCGACGAACACGCTGCCGCGGTCGACGGGCCGCGGCAGCGACCTGATCCGCGAGGCCGGCGGCGATCTTCTTCACGTCGTCCTTCTCGACTCGCGTGTAGAGAAGCCCGTCGGGGTACCCGACGAGGTTGGGGCCGCACTTGCAGCAGCCGAGGCAGCCCACCGCGCGCACCTTCACGGCCTTCTTGAGATCCCGCTTGCTGAGCTCCTTCTTGAGCTGCTTGAGGATCGCGACCGAGCCGCGCCCTTTGCAGGTGCCCTTCTTCTTCTTCGAGCCGTGGGTGCAGACGAGGACGGTCGACTGGTTTCTCTCGTACTGGATCTTCATCAGGCGGGGCTTCTCTTGTCGTTCGTCTCGGCGGCGCTCGGTGAGGGCGCTGCAGATGTCGCTTCCTTGAGTGAATCGCGGGACACCCAGAATAGCAGCCTAGCAGGGCGTTGGGTATAATTTTTGTTGTTTTAACCTTCAAACTTCGTGCCGGGTCGGTGCCTCGCCTGTCTATGGCTGTCGGGTGTAAGGGCTTTATTTTTAATTGCTTAGCTGGGGCCTGTCTCGTCGTCCGTCGAGCGTTGTAGACTGCGGGCTCGGGATTCTCGGAGACGAACCAGCATGATTTTCGGCTTCATCGGTGTGGTGGCAGCGTGGGCGTCCGCCGCGGTCGGAGCGGTGACCGGCACGGTGGCGTGGCAGGCGAGCGGGATCTCCAAGCGCCGCCGGCGCGCGCGGCGCGCGATCCGTCCGTTGCGCAAGGAATCGGACCGCTTCGACAAGGCGATCCGACCGTGGGCGCGCGGCGCCGAGGCGGCGGCCGATCACTGGGTGGCCGAGGAGCGCGGTCGTCGCATTGCGGATATGCCCCTCGAGACGCTGCGCCAGGCGGGGGCGAGCCGCGTGCGATGGTCGGCGCTCGAGGACGCCGGCTACAAGACGCTCGCCGATGTCCGCGGCCTGTCCGCCGAACAGCTCGAAGCCATCCACGGCATCGGGGACGCGAGCGCCGAGCGCGTGGCCGAGGCCGCGCACGAAGTCGAGCGCCGCATCCTGTCCGAGCCCCCGCCGATTCCGAACGCCGGGCTCGATACCCCCGAAGCGCAATCGCTCGCGATCGGTTCGCTCGAGCTCCTCGACGCGCAGGACATCGCGGGCGACGCCCCAAGGCAGCTGCGCGAGCGAACCCGTTCACTCGAAGAACGCTACAAGGGCGTCCGGCGTACGTCGCGATTCGGCCACTGGTTCGGCGGGCTCTTCCTGCGCGAGCGACGCCGCCGCGAGGAGGAGGAGGCCGAGCGCCTCGTCGTCGATGCCGAGCGCGCGCGCGACGGAGGTCTGCTCGAAGGGGCGCGCGAAGGACGCCGCCGTCTCGAGAAGGCCAAGCGCGAGCGTCCGAAGCGCCGTGAGGGCGAGGTCCCGCGGCCCGATCCGGAGAAGATTCAGGAGCTGACGACGCGCTTCCGCGACCGCTTCGCGGAGTGCTGCGCCATCATCGAAGAGCTGTACACGGAGCTCGGGCTGCGCGCGCGGGCCGTCGTCTCGCGCGGTCAGGGCGGCGTCACCGAGGAAGTCGCGCAGCGCGTCGAAGAGTTCCCGCTCGACGCGTCCGGCGTGCGCGCCACGCTGCGTCGCTACCAGGAGTTCGGCGCGAAGTACCTCCTCGCCCAGGAGCGCACGATCCTCGGCGACGAGATGGGCCTCGGCAAGACGATGCAGTCCCTCGCGGTGATGACCCACCTGCGCGATACCGAGGACCTGCGCCGCTTCTTCGTCGTCGCGCCCGCCGGAATCCTCGTGAACTGGATCCGCGAGGTCCGCCGCTTCACGTCGATGCCCGCGTGGTTGCTTCATGGCTCCGAGCTCGAGCAGAATCTCGAATCCTGGGTTCGCGACGGGGGTGTCGCCGTGACCTCGTACGCGACGCTCCGCACGCTCGATTTCGGAGAGCCGCTCGCGCGGTGCGGCGGAACGGTCGATCTGCTCATCGCGGATGAGGCGCACTACGCGAAGAACCCGGAGGCGGGTCGTACGCAGGCCGTCGCCCGTCTGGCGGAACGCAGCCGCTACGTCGCGTTCCTGTCGGGCACGCCGATGGAGAACCGTCCCGACGAGTTCCTGAACCTGATCGAGGTGATCCGGCCCGGCGAGGGCGAGGCGCTTCGCGCGCGCGAGCTCCACGTGAACGCGGCGGCCGGCAGCGTGCGACAGTTCCACGAGGCGGTCGCGCGCGTCTACCTGAGGCGCAACCAGCAAGACGTGCTCACGGAGCTGCCGGATCGCATCGAGATGGAGGAGTGGGTAGACCTGACGGCGTCCGATCTGGCCGCCTACCGCGAAGCCGTTCGCTCCGGCAACTTCATGGCGATGCGTCAGCGCGCGACGCTCGGCGATGTCGAAGAAGGCGTGTCCTCGGCGAAGCTCGAGCATCTCGAGGAGCTTCTCGAGGATCATCGCGAGTCCGGGCGAAGGGTCATCATCTTCTCGTACTTCCTCGACGTGCTGAAGGCGGTGGCCGAGCGCTTCGACACCATCGGTACCGTGCACGGCGGCGTCTCCCCGGAAGATCGCCAGGCCCTCGTCGACGATCTCGGCAAGACGGACGGCCACGGGATCCTGCTGCTGCAGATCCAGGCCGGTGGGCAGGGGCTCAACATCCAGGCCGCGTCGGCCGTCGTCCTGATGGAGCCGCAGACGAAGCCGAGCATCGAGGTGCAGGCGATCGCGCGCGCGCATCGAATGGGCCAGACCGAGCGCGTCCTCGTCCATCGCATCCTCGCCCGAGGGACCTGCGACGAGACCATGCTCGAGCTGCTCGGCGAGAAGGAGCGGCTCTTCGATGCCTTCGCGCGCCAGAGCTCGGTGAAGGAGGCCAGCGCCCAGGCCACCGAGACGAGCCTCGCGCGAGCCGTGGTCGAGGCGGAGAAGGCGCGGCTCGAGGAGGGATCCGGTGGCGATGCGCCGGCCGCAGAGGATCCGGCGTCCGAGGGACCCGGCGGCGAGGCTCCCGACGAGGCGGCGTCCGAGCCCGAGCGGGACTCCTGATCCGAGCCCGAGCGGGACTCCTGATTCGCGTTTTTCGCGTTGCGATCCGGGATCGGTGGTGTCTCTCCGATTGAGTTGCGGCACAATCGGAGGAACGACGATGCGTACGAACCCACTGGCGATCGAGCCCGAGCTCCTGCTCCGGCATCACGACTGGCTTCGCGGTCTGGCTCTCGGCATCCTGAAGGATCCGGATGGCGCGGACGACGTCGTGCAGCAAACCTGGCTGAAGGCTCTCGAGCAGCCTCCCCGCGAGACGACCCACGAGCCGGTGCTGCGCGCGTGGCTGGCCCGGGTCGCGCGGAACCTGGCGCTCGGAGCGCGTCGTCAGAGCTCGCGACGCGAAGAGCGAGAGCGGGGCACGGCGCGAGCGGAAGCCGTCGGATCGGTGGCGGACTCGGTGGAGCGCGTGCAGCTTCATCGCGCGGTGGTCGATGCCGTGCTGTCGCTCGAGGCCGCGGACCGCGATCTCGTGATCCTGCGGTACTTCGAAGATCTGCCGCCGCGCGAGATCGCCGAGCGAGTCGATGCGACGGCG